>CAYOZW010000351.1:0-3143 GCA_964408495.1 uncultured Eubacteriales bacterium | reverse complement strand
AGACGGCTCCGGCTGAAGCGGGAAGTGATCCGGGCAAACTTAATCGGCGATTTGCGGAATTCTTTCTCCAGGGATTTGCCCTGAGCGTCGTAAAAACCGGCCTTGTGAGTATCGGGGCTGACGAAGTAAAAAGCCCGATGAATCTTTCCCTGATTGGCGAACTCAGCGGCCAGGATCTGTCCGTAGCCGATGAACTTTCCTTCAAGGTATCTTTTCTCGAAGATAACCTTGAACGTATCCCCTTCCCTGATGTCTATGTAGAAATCGACGTCCCAGCCGAAAAGGTCGGCGAAGGCCAGGGCCAGCGCATCTCCTTCTCCTATTCGGTCGAAGGCCTGAATGAGGCTTTCCTCGATCGTGCCGCAGACCATGCCGATCTTTGTCTCGACGGGGCGAGCTTGGAGAGCCCCCCGGAACAGCTCCTCTCGTTTCTCGACACTCAAGTAATTGATGTCATCGATATCATACTCGAGCCGCACCACGGCTCCGGATGGGTCGGCATAGAGATGAAGGAACCGGCCGGCCCTGATGCGCCGCAGGTCGAAGACCGGCTTGATCTGGTCATAAAGGGCCTGGATGTCAGCCGGAGAAAACCCATAGCGTGATAGGATCGTACCGATGGTGTCTCCCGGGCGAATCCTGATTCGATATTCAGCCAAAGCGGGGGGGAGAGGGGCCGTTGAAACCGGCGCCCACGTTTTGGCCGGCGCGGATATCGTCCTTTGGCCATTGTCATGGATCAGGATGATGACGACGACGGCGAGGACGGCGAGGGGCGGGAGGATGAGGATCCAGCCCTTCCTTTTCTTCCGTCGGATTCTGAAATGGACCCTGGAAGAGGTCATGATCTTCCCGGCATTTTCTTCTCTCTACTCCTTCGGGCCTCCGGAAGTCTCATCTTTCCGCCCAGACGGGCTAGCGGTTGGCCCGGGTATACGCCCCCAAGAAGGCCAGCCTGGCCACATCGGCGATGATGTCCGGGTTGACGCGGTAAATCGTATCGCCTGTTTGGTGGTAGTGCAGGTGCGGTCCATTAGAGTGGAAGGAAATACAGGGAATTCCTTTCTGGTAGAAGGAAGCATGATCCGATCCCCTGACGCCCACGCCCCTGATCGGGTAGGCTCCCCCGAGCGTCCCGACATGCTGATCGGCCTCATCGATAAGGTCCTTGAGCTCGGGGACGTCGCCGCTGTATCCGATACCCGCCCGGTCCCCTTCGCCGACCATGTCGAAGTTGAACATGGCGTCGACTTTGCTGAAAGGCCGGGGGATATGTTCGACAAAATAGGAGGAACCCTGGAGCCCCATCTCCTCGCCTCCGAAGAGGGCGAAGACGACCGAGCGTTTGGGCTTTTTCCCCAGCTTGGAGAAGGCCTCGGCGATCTCCATAACGGCCGCGCTCCCGCTGGCGTTGTCGTCCGCCCCGGGAAAAAGAAGCCCCATGTGGAGTCCGTTGTGGTCGAAATGTCCGCCGACGACAAGGCACTCTTGACGGAGTCTCGCATCCGAGCCCTCGACATAGCCCACGATGTTGTAGCCGATACCTTCCGGGAAGGGCCTGGCTTCGACTTTGAGATGGGCCTTCGCTTGGAGGGAAAAAGATAGGGGGCGCTTATAGGTGACGAGGTCTTTCCTGAGTTCGGCGGCCGTGACCCCTTTTTCCTTGAGGATCATGTCGGCGACCTTGGTGTTGATCTCGGCCGGCAGGAAACCTTCGATCCAGTCTCCGTTGGGGTTGGAGACGGTTTCGTCGTAGATGTAAATAAGGCCCAAGGCACCCTTGTCTTTGGCTGTTCTCATCCGGGCGCGGTGCTGGTCGTGGGATTCGAAGCGACCGTCGGTCCTGTCCGGAGTCCCCCGGAAGCAGAGGATGAATTTATCCGCAACATCCTGGCCCGCATAATCGTCGTATCCAAGATCGGGGGCGCTGATGCCCCAGCCCGCAAAAACAATCTCGCCGGTGCGGTCCCCGCTATCGCTGAAGAGGAGGGGAAGGAACTCCTTCTCCGGCTCGAGCTTGACTTCCTTGACGGTCGTCTCCTTGGAGTCGCCGGGTTTTTCTTCCAGGATGAGGGTCAGCTCCGCCCTGTCGATGATCACATAGGGGGAAGGATATGATTGGAGGTACCCGGATTCACGGCTGAGCGGTTTGAGCCCCCATTTCTTGAACTTGGCGGCTGCCCATTTGGCCGCGGACGTGTAGCCCTCGTGGCCGGTCAGCCGGCCGGCGAATTCTTTCGAGGAAAGAGTTTTGCAATAGGAATAAGCCTCTAGAGGTTGGATGGATTCCAGGGCACTGCGGACATCCGCGGTCAACTTTTCGGCGGCCGAGAGAAGCCCGTTGGTCGAAAAGACCAGAGAGCAAACGAGGAAAACGAGAATACGCTTTTTCAAACCTTCCTCCTTTGGACGCTGCGGTTGACGGCTAGTTTTCGAGCCGCCTGATAGAGATGATGGTCACGGCTTCGCGGGGGACGTCCTCCATGCCGTGGACGGTCATCGTCTGTGTCGTAGCGATGGCGTCGACGATATCGAGGCCGGAAATGACCTGGCCGAAAACGCAGTAGCCGAATCCCGCCGCGGTCTCGTCCTTGTGATCCAGGAAGCTGTTGTCCACATGGTTGATGAAGAACTGACAGGTGGCGCTGTTGATCTCTCCCGAACGGGCCATGGCGATGGTCCCGCGGGTATTCTTGAGCCCGTTCCCGGCCTCGTTCTTGATCGGCGGCTTGGCCGTCCGGGTGGCGAGGTCGGCGGTCAGGCCCCCGCCCTGGATCATGAAGCCTTTGATGACTCGGTGGAAGATCAGGCCGTCATAGAATTTCTCGTCCACATAGGAAAGGAAATTCTTGACCGTGACAGGAGCTTTGTCTGGGAAAAGCTCGATGGTGATATCACCCCGGTTCGTTTTCAGCAGGACCTTCGGGTTGGCCGCCTCGGCTGTTCCGCCGTTGAAGGCCATGAAAACGCCGACGAGCAGTATCAAGAGCAGTGGCTTTGTCATGATGAACCTCCTTGGTTGTTATCGGAGAGCCAAAAAATATCAGAAACGGAATCCAGAATCAACCAGACGCAGTTTTCGGGTGCATATTTCTGCTGACAAGGTGCCCTTGGACTGATCACAGAAATAGGGATATATCTTT
>CAYOZW010000350.1:0-3146 GCA_964408495.1 uncultured Eubacteriales bacterium | reverse complement strand
GCTTCGTTGAAGAGCATCTGGGCCTGAATATCTTGATTCTTCGTTAGACCTCCGGCATCCCGGTACAGGATTATGGCCCGCTTGAAGTCTTTTCTGGTGAATTCTTGCTCGCGGGCCCTGATCAGGCTTTCTTGAACAGGTCCAGCGGGGAATGAGCCCGTATTCGAGGGCGACTTGCCCAGAGCGCCATTGAAGGTGGGAAAGCGAGGCTCCTCGTTATCATGGCAATAGAAAACCGTCTCGACAAGGGGATTATTCGCGAGCTGGGAGCGGATCAGGTCGGCGATTGCCATCTCATCCCTTTCTATGACGCCCGGAGATTGCGCCAGGTTCTGAAGCGTCAGGCCCAGTTCCCGGAATTCCGTCGATATCCGGGACCGAAGCTGCTCCGCCGCCCTCCTGTGCTCGATCTCGACGTCTCTGGCTTGCCGGAACCGTTCATTTTTGATGGCCCGAATCCCGAAAATGCTGAGTGCCAGGGCGGGGATAAAAATGGTCAAGAAGAAAATGAGGATCAGCTTCCGCTGTTTTTTGAGTGCGATTCTTAAGTTTTCAAGCATTCCAGCCCCTGGCCGGCGCACAAATCCCGCTTTTAATGTTATCTCGAACCCTTTAGCCAAACGTTAAGGGACTGTGAAGATTCTGTCAAGTGATTGTGGAGCGGGGAACCAGTCCCGTCGGTTCCGCCCATCGAGACGATGGGTCCCCCCTCCGCTACGGGGGCTCGAGGGCGGCTCCCTGCCCCCTGTCCATTCACGGATTTGAAAATACTTCCTGGAGCTGGGCGAGTGATGATAAGATAAAAGCAGATTCTCAAAAGGCAGGAGCGGCGCCCCGGCCGTTGTCTGATATTTTTCTCAACCGTTCGGGAAGTCATGCGTTTAAGTGAGTAAGGACACGGAAACAGCGAAAATGGCGATTGACCGGTCCGACGAGGAACTCATGCTCAGATACCGGGACGGAGAAACAGCGGCCTTCGAGACGCTTTACGGGCGGTATGAGAAACCACTTTTCGATTTCATCTACCGGATGGTCCCGGACTCGACCGAAACCGAGAGCCTGTTCCAGGAAACATTTTTGCGGCTCGTGCGCGCCAAAAGAAAGTATCGGGCAACCGCGCAGTTCAAGACCTGGCTTTTTCAGGTCGCCGTAAACCTCTGCAGGGACAGATCGAGGAGGATGAAGCACCGTTCCCATCTCTCGCTCAACTCTCCGCTCACGGCCCCGGGAGACGGTCGATCCGAGCTCCAGGACCTCGTTTCCGACCCGTCGCCGGCCGTCGACAAATCCGTTGAAGACGGCGAGCTCCAATCCGCTGTCAAAGGAGCCCTCTCGTCTCTTCCCGAAGACGAACAACTCGTTGTGGTTCTTAGGGAATACCAGGGGATGAAATACTCGGAAATCGCGGAGGTCATGGATCGGCCGATCGGGACCTTGAAATCCATCAATCACCGGGCCCATGAGAGGCTCAGGAATGCCCTGGCCCGGTATTTGGGAGAATAGACGATGGAATGCGAAAACGTTAAAAAGCAACTCAAAGCCTTTATTGACGATGAACTCGAGGACTCTGAAAGAACAGCGGTCCGGGATCATCTTGGCGTCTGCCGGGATTGTTCCATTGCCGCAAAACAAATGGCCCAGCTTCCCGGAGTGCTTCGGGCCTGGAAGGCCGGGGAGCCGCCTCAAGATCTTTACGGGCGCCTGCAATCAAGGCTGGAATCCCGAGAATCATGGTGGAGAAAGATACTGACACCCGCCTTTGTGGGGAAAGCCGCCTTGCGGTTTGCCGAAGCCGCCGCGATCGTCCTCATCACTCTTGCGGTCAGCGGCCGCTTCCAGAAGCCCTCCTTGACGCCTCCAGACGACGACTTCGCCACGATCAATCTCTATATAACGGAACATCAGGAAGCCGTGATGCAGGCTGCATCGGTGGAGTCCGCCGCCCGGCCGGGAGCGCGAGTGAGCCTGAATCGTGAAGACGTCATGTACTACGAATTCATCGACGATTACCGCCGTATCTCGCGTCCGGGGCTCATATTAAGGGGGACTTCATCCGGTCGTGACACCGAGGCGGCCACCTCGGAACCTGGAATCTCGAAGGCCAAAGCCCTCACCCTGCCACAAGCCAGGAAAGCGGTGAGTTTCGATCCTGTAGCGCCCTCGCGGATCCATCCCGGGTACATCCTCGAGGGCATCGCGAAAGTTGCCGGACGCGACAGTCTCCATCTTCTCTATACGAACGGGATCGACACATTCTCGGTTTTCGAGCAGCCTCTTGACGGGGAACAGGGACTTGCCGCCAAGGATTTCAGGGAATACGCCGTCTATAGAAGTTCCGCGCCAGCTCCGGGTCCCGGAGATCAGGAGGGGACGACGGTCCTGGCCTGGAAGAATAGCCACATCTCTTTTGCCCTGATCGGCCGCGAGGATATGTCCCGATTGATGGCGGTCGCCCAGGCTTTTTCGGATAGAGCGAAAAGCGGTAACGAATTCGCCGAATGATCCCCCAAAGAGGGGTTCTCCGGCGGAATTCGAAATAGACCCGACTTCGGGGGAGGAGAAGACTATGAAAAAGAAGGGACTGGTCTTTCTTGCGGCGGGCATGGCCCTGCTCTTCATCTTGACATTCGCGCCGGTCGAAGCCCGGCCGATGACGGCGGTCGCATCCGGACAATCGGCCGAGACGAGCAGCCTGGCGGAGAAGCAATTCGCGTCAGCGGTCACGCTGCTCAAGCAGGAGAACTTCACTGAAGCGATCGCTGCCTATGAAAAAGTCATTCAACTGCTTCCCGAAAGCCCGATCGCCCAGGACGCCCGCTATTGGATCGGGCAGACCTACCTCCGGATGGGGAATTTCGACGAGGCGCTGTCCGTCTTCAAAAAGCTCCTCAAAGAAAACCCAGGAAGTCCGATCGAGCCTGTGACAAAATTAATGCTGAGCCGGGTACAGCAGGAAAAAGAGAGCGCCAAACAGAGAGAGCAAAGAGATGAGGCGCTGGACAAAAAAGTCATTGTTGATCCGAAAACAGGAGCGGAATTCAGGAAGGTCAAGGTCTTGAGGGGAAAGAGCGATGTGATTGATTATGTCATGTCAGGCGTCTTTCTGTCGCCTAACGGAAAATTTCTCATCAATCACAAAACGGTGA
>CAYOZW010000349.1:0-3148 GCA_964408495.1 uncultured Eubacteriales bacterium | reverse complement strand
AGGAAGCCGAGCTTCTCTAGGTTGTCGGCGGCCCGGCTGAGTCCGAGGTCAGCCAAGAGTTCACGTGTCGGGTTCCCCTTTTTATCCCATCCCCGGGCGGCATAGTATTCATCCAGCATCTGGTCGACCTGCGACAGGCTGAGTCCTTTTCCCTTCCCCGGCCCGCTGGGGATTTTATCCTCCCAAGACCGCGCCGGCGGGTAATCAAAAGCACGTCCGTTTTCACGGTTGCGTTCAATGTAGTGGCATCGGTTCAGGTTCCAGATCATCTCGGACGTTCGCAAAACCTCATCCACGGTGACCCCCCAACCGGTGATATGGTTGAGCGATTCGACGATTTCCTCGGGCGTGATATCGAGTTCGCCCCAGAAAAGCCGGCAGATGCACCAGGTGTCAAAAAGCGGCCGGATGTGCTGGAGGTAGACGACAATTTTCGCCCGGCCTTCGACTTTTTCTCTGCCTTCCGCCATGTCGACCGTGATGGTCCAGGACCGGTTGTGATGGGCCCCGATATCGGCCGTCATATAAGAGAGGAGCATTCCGGGCGCCCAGCGCCCGTCATAGCCTGACATCTCCTGCCCTTTGACCTGCATGGCGAACTTTTCCGAGCCGCGGCCGATCCTGGCCGCTGCCCGCTTCGTCCCCCCGGCAAACCAGTCCCCGATCCCGCGCCGGTGGGCGACCATATCGAGAAAGTGCTCGACATCATCAACCGACCCCCATTTCAGGGCGTGGCCTTCCAGGTCGCCCGAGTTGATCAAACCGCGCTCGAAACACTCCATAGCGAAGGCGATCACGCCTCCGCCCGACATCGAATCCATCCCCAGGTTATCGAGAAGCCAGTTGAGATAGGCCACATGGTTGATATCCTTCATCCCCAGGTTGGCCCCACAGAGAGCGCCGGTCTCATATTCCGGACCTTCCAAGTGGACCTCCGGCTTGCCAGGGACCACGGCCTTAGTGAACTTGCCGCAGTTCATCCAGCAGCCAAAGCAAGCCTTATGGGTGATCAGGCATTTCTTGATCAACTGGTCACCGTCGATCTTGTCGATATCCTCATAGAAGGTGGTTTGGAAATTGTAAGCCGGAATGACGGCATTATCGTTCGACCAGCGGATGAAGAAGGCCGTGCCGTATTTCTGCCAGGGGACCATATTGGGGTGTTTTTTTGTGCGAAGGACGATGTCCGTCACCTGCTTCTTCAAGGATTCCAGATCCTTGACGTGGAGGGATTTATTGCCCCGGACAGCGATCGCCTTCAACCGCTTGGAACCCATGACCGCCCCCTGTCCCGTCCGTCCGGCCTGCCGGCCGAAGTCGTGGGTTATGCAGGAGAAGAGCACGCCGTTTTCGCCGGCGGGGCCGATGGTGGCGATCTCGAAATCCTCGCCCAGGTCCTCCTTGAGTTTCTTCTCGCAATCGAGCGACTTCATACCCCAATAGCCCGATGCATCCCTGAGTTCTACAGAATCGTTATCTATGTATAGGAAGACGGGCTTGGGGGAAAGGCCCTTAAAAATGACCATGTCATAGCCAGCGAATTTCAGGGTGGGACCGAGATGTCCCCCCATGTTGGAGTCCCCAGCGCCGTTGGTCAAGGGGGAGACGGCGCCGAACTCCACCTTGGATCCGGCTGGGATATAACAGCCGCTCATGATCCCGGCATTGATGATGAAGAGGTTCTCCGGCCCGAGAGGGTCTGCATCCCTTGGGACTTCATCGTAAATGATCTTCGCCGTGATCCCCCTCCCTCCGTGCCAACGGCGGTAGAGCGCCTCGTCGGTGGGAAGCCGGCGAATCTCACCTGTAGACAGGTTGATCCTCAGCGTTGTTCCGGCAAGACCGTTCGACATGTCAAGCCTCCTTGGCTTCCAGGGGAGCCTTTTTCTCCCACTTCACGATGGCCCCAGTGTTGCAGAGTTCAGTACAAAGCATGCAGAAATCGCAGATGATGACGAAATCATGATCGGGATGCCGGAAGACGACTCCCACGGGACAGACAGGCACGCATTCTCCACAATTGTTGCACTTATCCTTGTCCACGATATAGGCCCCGGAATCCACCCGGCTGATCGCGCCTTCCGGACTGTGTACAGACATAAGGGCGGTACTTTCCGGGGTCGGGGAACTTGGCTTCAATTCGGAGGGCCGCCTTCTTAGGGTTAATCTCATTGAAATGCTCGATGCCACAGATCTGGAGACAGAGACGGCATCCCGTGCATTTGTCTTTATTGACCTTGATCCTCATGTTCAACTCCTCAGCCTGCCACCCGGCCCAAGCTCCATAGAAGGATCAAACCGGCGGCGACCCCGATGGACGACCAGCGCGGGTTTTTTTCCAGGAGGGCCCACCCCGAGGAACCAAACTTGAGCCCGATGGGGACAAGGAAAGCAGAGACCGCCGCGGCCAGGCTGCCGTCAACCAGGATATAGCTGATGACTTTCGCCCCGCCGCCGACGACCCAGAACTCATACCGGATGATATAAGTGATAATCAAGGCAAAAAGAGCAAAGCCACTGTACGCACCCGCTATTCCGACAAGCGCCCGCCGGAAAAAGTCCTCTCCTCCCCTCCTGATCAACAGCGTCGCCATAATGTCGAACCCCACTCCCAAAAGGAAAATGGCTAGGACATGGCAGTAATAAGGCGGAGCGTTGATCAGTTTGAAAGCGACGGCAATTCCCGCGATAACCGCCGAGGTCCCCGGCTTGTTCATGATCCCCCTGGACGCCGCCAGGATAAAAAAGGCCCAGGCAGAAAGCCAAACCCCCGCCAAAAATACCTGATTTTGGAAGAGGATCTCGCCGGTAATGACCTCATTGATCCCCCAGAGAGAGCCGAAGAAGAGCATCCAAAGCCAAGTTCTCGTTCCTCTCATCCTCTCACTCTCCTTATCTCACCGTCGGCGTGATCCGGTCCGAATGCTGCTCGACACCTGCTGACCCGGCTGGCTCTCCAGGAACCCGGCAATCTCTCTGACCTGGGAATGCCGAAATACAGGGCGGCCGCAAGGCCTAGCATGATCTGAGACCACGGCTATCCGTTCATCTGCCCTTCTGATCGACCGGCACTGCTCCTCCTCCCCTAACACCTCGATCTTCTGGATCCCTTTTTTAGCCCGCCCTCCCTCAATAAGCAAAATATCGA
>CAYOZW010000348.1:0-3167 GCA_964408495.1 uncultured Eubacteriales bacterium | reverse complement strand
AGAGCTTGTTGTCCTTCTGCCAGGGGACGTAATCGCTCGGGCCGACATGGACGTTGTCCGGTTCGATGCTCAGACCCCGGGCCTTGATCTGGGAGGTCACGGCGTTGGTCTTGGAAATTTTTTTCGACTGCAGCCGTTCCCGCTCCAACATGTTGAGGAAGTCGGTGTTCCCGCCCGTGTTCAGTTGGTAGGTCCTGTCGATGGGCATGCCCCGGTCGAGGTAGAGGTTGACCAGGGTCCGGTGGAGGATGGTCGCCCCGACCTGGGATTTGATGTCGTCGCCGATGATCGGCAGCCCGCGCGCCTCGAACCGTTTCTGCCAGTAGCTCTCCGAGGCGATGAAGACCGGGATGCAGTTGATGAAGGCGCAGCCGGCCTCCAGGACTTGCTCGACGTACCACTTGGTGGCCTCTTCGCTCCCGACCGGGAGATAGCTCACCACGACGTCGGTTTTCGTCTCCCGGAGGATGGACACGATATCGGCCGTCGCCCCCGGCGCCTTCTGGATGATCTGGGAGAGGTATTTGCCCAGGCCGTCGTGCGTCATGCCCCGGCGAACCTTGACGTTCTTATGGAGCACGTCGGCGAACTTGGTCGTGTTGTTGGGCCAGCTGAAGACGGCCTCACTCAGGTCTTTTCCCACCTTGTTCTTGTCGATGTCGAAGGCGGCGACGAATTCGACGTCCCGGATGTGATAGCCGCCCAGGTTGACGTGCATGACTCCGGGGATGAAATCCCCTTCCTTGGCGTTCCGGTAGTATTCAATCCCCTGGACGAGCGAAGAGGCGCAGTTGCCCACGCCGATGATGGCGACTCGGATCTTATCCATGTGATCAGACCTCCTTATTCTTGGTCATTTGTCTTTCGGCCTTTCTGACCAGCAACGTCCGGTCGATGGCCGTGATATTAGAGATGATGGCGATGGCGGTCAGGACGACGATCATCGCCGGGTCGAAGACCTTGAAGATCATCCCGATCAGAGTGCCGAGCACCAGGAGGATCATTCTTTCGGCCCGCTGCATGAACCCGACCCGGCACTCGATGCCCAACCCTTCGGCCCGGGCCCGCGTATAACTGACCATCGTCGATCCCAGGAAGGTGAAAAACGGGATCCACATCGGCCAGCGGCCGCGGAAGGAGTAGGCCAAGCCGAAATAGATGAAGAACTCTGAGTAGCGGTCGAGGGTGGAATCGAAGATAGCCCCGTAAAGGCTTTTTTTGCCGGCTTTCACGGCGACCTTCCCGTCAACGACATCCAGGGCGCCGCAGATGAAGATCATGACGACCGCCCAACCGGGGGCGTTGAAGGCGAAGAAAGCGCCGGCAGCGAGCCCGGCCAGCAGGGCCAGGAAGCTGATCAGGTTGGGACTGACGCTAAGGCGGACGAGAACATCGGCCAGCCGGTCGAGGCCGCCGAGGAAAATCTGGATCCATCTATCGGGGATGACACTTAGCAGGCGAACCTTTGGGTTGCGTGTAGTCGAAGTTGCGGATGAAGTCATATCGGTTGTCGGAGAAGTCTAATAGTGTACCAAAAGCCGTCCCGGAATCAAGAGGGATCTGCTATTCGATCTTGATCTTCTTCTTCGGCTCGCTCCTTCGCCCTCCCTTTTTTTCGAGGGTTTCGAGCCGAGCATCGATGAGCGAACGGAGGGCCAAAAGGACCTCTTTTTTCGCCTTGATCAGGTGCTCCTGGGCCTGGAGGGGGAGGAACAGGGTGAACAGCTCTTCGGGCAGGGAGATCTTGATTTCCCTCATTTTGTCGGCGGCCATGTTCACGCCTCCTTGCGGTCGGATTGAAAGGTTATGAGCAGCCTTTCTTCGACGAATTTCGCCCCCCGGATGGAGTGGTTGAGAAGAACCCGGGGCAGCAGGATGTTCCTTTTCAATGGTCCCACCCTGATGAACAGCTCTTCTCCTTTTTGGAACAGGTCGAGGTCGCTCTTCTCTACGAAAGGCAGGTGGAGGGACAAAACAAAACGTCCGTCCTCCTTTTTGATCTGGAGGGGTTTTTGGGCGAAGAACAGGCGGGCGGGGTCCTTGCCCCGGTAGACTGCGGCTCCCAACTTGTCAAGGGAAGCCAGGCCGACGATCTCCTGATGGGCGAGTTCGGCGGTCAGTATCGGGACAGGGGAGAAGCTTTCCTCGATCAAGCGGAGGTAGCTCTCCTGGATAGTCTTCCAGTTACGGAAATAGGGGTCTTCGACCGAAGCCGGTATGACCCGGTTGACAATGATCAGGTCGACGGCGTAACCGAAAAGGCTGAAGAAGGTATAAGCCCGCTGAGCTTCCTTGATGACCATCTTTTCGGGGTTGATGACCAGCCGGATGGAAGTCTTCCGTCCGTCCTCGAGAATCTCCTTCATCTCGGCCAGCTGTCCGGTCAGCCTCTTCATCGCTTCGAAGACGCTGTCCTCGGGAAAAGGGAAGGGAAAGATGCGGCTGGCCACAGGCCGGACCGCCCTGGCCGCCTTCCGCTGGATGGGGAAGATGTGTTTCAGATACCAATTGGTGATCTCCGGCGCGCTGAGAAGGCGCAGGGTATCACCGGTCGGAGCACAGTCGATGACGACCAGGTCGTAGTCCGAATCCTTGTTATACTGGCGGATCTCCATCAGGCTGAAGAGCTCCTCCATCCCGGGAAAGACGCTCAACTCTTCGGCCTCAATAGTGTCGACTCCCTGGGAACTGAAAAGGGCCGTGAGGTAGGCTTTGATCCCGCCCCACTTGGCCTCCATTTGTTCCAGAGCGTCGACCTCCTGACCGAAAAGGTTGGCGGTAATCCTCTGGGGCGAGTTGCCGAGCGGGACCTCAAATGAATCTGAAAGGCTGTGGGCCGCATCCGTGGAGATGACCAGGGTTTTGATCCCTCGCCGGGCGGAGAGGAGGGCCGTGGAGGCGGCGAGTGTCGTTTTCCCAACGCCTCCTTTTCCGGTGAAGAGAATGATTCGCATGGGCCCACTTCAATTCTAGCACTCATCCGGTGGAGAGGACAAGAGACAGGCATGGTGAGGCCGGACGGAGCTATGCTATAATCGCGCCGGAGGCCGCATCCGCAGGGATCAACAGGATGGATCTAGAGAAGGAAAGGCGGCCTTGACTCCGGGGAATAGAGGGTTCATTCAGGGAGGAGAGCATGAAGATGAGGTCGGGCTTCATGGAGAAGG
>CAYOZW010000347.1:0-3173 GCA_964408495.1 uncultured Eubacteriales bacterium | reverse complement strand
GCGACGATTATTTTTCCCGATTCGCAGGGGAGTCGCATTTTTTGCCCAAAAAGCTGATTTTCCAGCATCCGGCCAAAAAACGGCCTCACCATTTGCCCTAGGAGCGGCGATCTCGATCCGGTCCATGGTCAAGTCCGTGCCTCCACGGCCGCTTTCTTCGCGGCCGACATCCGATAGCTGCCGATATTGAGCTCCAGGATCACGCTGTGGTGGACCAGCCTGTCGATCGCCGCGGCCGTGACCATCGGATCCTTGAAGATCGTGTCCCATTTTGAGAACGGCAGGTTCGAGGTGATCAGCACGCTTCCCCTCTCATAGCGCTCCGCCAGGGAGAAGGCCCGCCAGTGGTTCCGCAAGCAGGAGCGTGAAGAGAACATCCATCTCGTCGCGGCCCTGATGGACATAGCCGATATCGTCGATAATCAACGCTTCATACTTGGCCAGTTTTTTCAGCATCCTCGGCAGCTGAAGGTTCCGTTTGGCCAGGAGGAGCTCCTGGACGAGAAGACTGCAGGTGGTGAAGGACACGCGGCGGCCCTGGCGGACCAGGGCGTGACCGATGGCACTGACCAGATGAGTTTTGCCGCTTCCGGGATTGCCGAAGGCCAGGACATTCTCCCGGCGTTCGAGGAACCCCCCGTCCAGAAGAGCTTTGACCTGATGAACCGCTTTGGCCGGAAGCCGCTTCATCTCGAACCGTTCGAGGGTTTTGTCCGGAGCAAGGCGTGATTCTCTGAGCAGTCGTTCGATCCGATGGTTCCAGCGGACCTCGCTTTCGCGCTCAAGAAGAGTCAGGAGATATCGATCCAAGCCCATTCCCTCCCGGACGGCCGCGGCCGTGATCTCTTCATAGCCGTCCCGCATCCCCGGAAGCTGGAGGTAACGGAAGCACTTCTGCAGCCGGGCCGGAACATCATTCGAGGCGGCCATCGGCCACCTCCTTCCAGTCTCCCAGGAGTTCGTCGTAACTTCCGAGCGGGATCTCGGCGACTTCGACATCGGTCGGAAGCGGAAGCGTCGCGGCCGAGCGCAGGAGCCTTCGTACGGCCTCGGCCGAGACCTCGGCTCCGGCATCGAAGAGTGTCCGCAGAGCATCATCCACGCCGGCTTCGGATTCCTTGGCCGCCCCGATTGGCTTCTCCTTGACTAAGGCGTCCCAGGCCATCCGGAACCGTGTCGTCGGAAAAAGATCTTCCCGGTAGCGATAATGTTCGAAGGCCCCGGGCTTGCGCACCAACCAGTCGATAATATGGCGATAGCAGATCCGGTGGCGATGTTCCCCCCGAAGCCGGGGAATCCTTTCGATAAGCTTCTGCCCGTAAAAGACATCCAGGTGCTCCCCGTAGAGCCGGACGGCCACATCTTCCCCGATGAGCCGGCTTTGAACCGAGTACGTGTTCCGCATGACCCGGATCGTCGAGGACGGGCCCACCCGCAACCGATACGCCCGAAAATCGTCCAAGCGGCGATCAGGGAGCCGCCTCAACACCCGAAGCTCCTCTTCGAAGCGCGCCCTCCGGCCCCGGTTGGCCCGACTGAAAAGCGACCGCAAGAACTCCTCGTAGTCGGCTCGCGACTCAAAATCGCGGCTGCCCCGAAGCCGCAACGTCTGGTCCGCCATCCGCTTCACCCGATAATGGCGCTGTTCGACGTCGCCGTTCTCGTGGGCTTCGGCCGCCCGGATTTTCGCCCCTTCCGCTCCGTAATAACGAAGAAGCGCCCGATAGCGCGCCGTGAACTCCTCCATCCGGCATTCCCGATGCACCGCCGACGACAGCCGGTCGGTCCGCACCCGCTTCGGCACTCCGCCCAGTTCCCAGAGAGCGTTCTGCAGCCCCAGGCTCAGACTCTCGAAGCTCTCCGAAAAACAGACCGTCCCCGTCTCCCAGTTCGAGTAGGTCAGGACAAAGTGGAAGAGAAGATGATCGAACCTCTGTTTCTGGATCGTCACTCCCAGCTCGTTCATCCACGTGAAGTCCATCTCCGCCAGATCTCCCGGTTCATGGACCTGGGGAAAAAACGTTTCCCGCGATGGCCCTTCCAGGGCGCGCCAGCGTTTCACTCGGCGCTGCAGCGTCCGCAGTTGCCCATCAGCGAAGCGGCCCGGATACCTCCGCTGCAGCTCCTCGAAGATCGTCTTGGCCTCCAGGCCGGCATCAACCCCTAAAAAACCGCGCACCTCCTCCCAAACGTCCGCAAACGGATCGGGGCGCGTCCTCCAAGTGTGGGACGCCTTGATCTGGCTTGGAAGCCTTCCCAGTCGGAGATATTTGCGGGCTGTCTTTTCATCGATCCCCGCCTTGGCGGCCGCCGCCCCCAAGGTCTCTTCCTTCTGCTTCAGCATGAACAATCTCCCGATTTGACGATCTTGCACCATCCGGGCCTCCTCGTGAGATGTCCCGGATAGTCTACTTTTTCCATCCCGGAATCGGGAATTTTAATTGTCGTCAGCCGGGAAATATCATTGTCGCTGATCATTAAGACCAATTTATTATCAAGACGCCCTTCGTTTAAGCTGTTCTATCGGCAAATAAGGGGCAAGGACGGAAATTTTAGGCGCTTTTAAAATATTATAAAATATAATACAATATGTATATGTGATTTGAGAAACCTTTTTACCCATGAGAAGACTTGAGGCGAATCCCGTTTTGATAGCATACGTATTGGTGGGCAAGCCTGATCTGTTTGGCCTGGCCTTCGCACTTACCAAAGTTTGGCCAGCAACCGACATCAAGGGCTCCTATAGATGGGGCAAAGTCTCCTTGCCCTTGCGGAGGCGCGGCTGAGGGGAAAATTCATGAAAAATGTGAGAGGACCTGGCTACCCTTCAACATATACCAGTGCGGATTCTGTTTTCATGCCAAGTTGGTCCTTTTTTGCTGCGTAATCCGCGGGGTAAAAGGAGTCGAGGTCTCGCGAGCACGACCCGGTGCCCGACTTGCGCTGCCTCTTGGACTCCTGGTGCTGTTTTAATAACGGAGATGAAGCGAGTTGCACGCTAACCGGCTGGGATGCTTCCTTACCTGCTATGCAGGACATGCTCAGAATTCGGTCCATCTGAGCGGATTGCGTCAGCTGAAGATATCCAAGCTATCGCCCCAAAAAAGCCATGCATGTTTAACTTCGCTTGGAAACATGAAAACATCCCTGTCACCTATCTTCAGACGATCATC
>CAYOZW010000346.1:0-3197 GCA_964408495.1 uncultured Eubacteriales bacterium | reverse complement strand
GAAAGATCGCCGAGAAGCAGGGGGATAAGGGGCGTGCCATCGAAAACTACCGCAAGTTCCTTGACATCTGGAAAGACGCCGACGCCGGCCTGCCACGCCGGAGGTCGCGAGTTCGAGTCTCGTCTGCCCCGCTTCGACCCCTTTAGCTTCTCCTCCCTTTAATGACATAAGCCTATCCAAGAGAGCCTTAGGTGTAAACCATGTCTGTCAGTTTTAGAACCAATTGATATGCCCAAGAATACACAGTAGGATTCCATTGTAACGAGAAAGAGAAGAAAGCAAAATCCTATTTATTGGAGGGTGGATATGAGCACGACAGTCATAGTCGCAATCATCGCTTTTGTCGTGATCGTGGTTGCGGGCATCGCGACGTTGCTCTTCCGTCGAAAGCGCCGGACCGAAGGACTGCGCAACAAATTCGGTGGCACTGAATATGCCCGCGCCGTGAAGGAAGCCGGGCTCGACAAGCGCACGGAACGAGTCGAAAGTTTCCACGTCCGGCCGCTCGTGCCCGCCGATCGTGCGCGCTTCGAAGACTCCTGGCGCAGAATCCAGACGTGGTTTGTGGACGGCCCGCCATTGCGATAACGGAAGCCGACCAACTGCTGGGTGATGTGATGTCCACACGTGGCTATCCGGCAAGCGACTTTGAACAGCGTGCGGCTGATATCTCCGTGGACCATCCGCTGGTTATGGAGAATTATCGAAAAGCCCACGAAATCGCGCTTCGCCAAACGAAGGGGAAGGAGCAGGCCAGCACAGAAGACTTGCGCCAGGCAATGATCCATTACCGGACTCTTTTTGAGGAGCTGGTCGGCAAGCCGTAACGCCCTACATGAAGGTTGCGTCATGAAGTCGGCTTGTGAAGAAGCTTAGCGCATGTTGGAGCGTTGAGATCGCCGGCGAAGCCCGCCCATGCGAGGCAGGGGACGAGGAGCCGCAAGGTCTTCCTGTCGAGCCACCGCCAGCGTGGGATTTGCGTCCAATTTGCGCCCTCAAGCCAGAAAAGACCCCCCTGAACCGCAGGAAACTGGATTCGACCGCAGCAGGAGACGGGAGCCGATGGAAGATCAAGCCCCTTGAGACGGTTCCGTTGTTCCAGAGTAGACCGGGATGAACCTGGGAGAACCGGGAGAAACCGGCAAAATCTGACTTCGATTCCAAAGGTTGGGAGTTCAAATCCCTCCGGGCGCGCTCCCTTTTTTCTTTTATTTTTGGATGAGAATCTATGCACGGGCTGTGGCGACTGTGCGGAATTGTGTCAGTTCAATGCCATCTCAGTAAGCCACAACAAAGCTGTTGTGGATAGCGATATCTGTATGGGATGTGGAGCTTGTCTCTCCAGGTGCGAGCAAAAGGCACACTCCTTGGATCGTGATCCAGACAAACCAGAGCCCCTCGAGATTCAAGAGCTCGCCGGAGGGGGCCTGGAAACTCGAAGAACTAGGGCCTTCATCCACCCCAGTAACAATCCTGATGGGACTTGCCTGGCAGACCCAAAATTCCAGAATTGATGGATCCTGAAGAACCCCTAACATAATGAATATGGGAAAGGTTCTTATGATGCAAACCAAATGTAAATATAACAGAAAAAAGACACTCATTATGGGTATAGGAAATCTCTTGATGGGAGATGAAGGTGCAGGTATCCATGTGATTCGCCAACTCCAACCTGATGAGCGACGAATTGGCGGCTATACTCGCTCAGGTCGCTTTCATTGCTGCGGTGATGCTCTTGGGATTTCTGTTTTACCGCTTCGATAAAGCATTGATCAGATGGCTCAAACGGCGGGCCGCCAGGCGCCATGCCGCCTAAGATCATGCGAGGCTGAAAACGCTTCTACAGTTGCGATCCGTGGAAGGCGAAGGGCAGGACGAAGTTCCCGGAGACGCTCACACCTTGCTTTTGCCCTAGATGGCCCTGGGGAATATGGACTATCACGATTTTGGTTTTCCACGCCAAGAACCAATGCTCTGGGAGCGCTAATAAACTACCAGGACGCCTAAAAGCGCCGGAAATCAGCCGGACCTCCGGCCCAAGGAAATATTTCGGAGCGGTCCCGGATGGGATCGTCCCACTCTCCTTTTAATGGGCCCGGCTTTCTGTCACTCATTGTTTTCGTTTTTCTGGTCGGGCCCCAACTCCGGTTGTTGGCTTCTTGTTCTGATTCCCTCCTCTGAGACGGAGTCCTTACCGTTCCTTCAGGCAGACTCGGCCCTGTCCATGAGCTTGGCTCGTTTCTTGAGGCCATTCTCCCGCCATGGCGGGAGTTTATCGCCCTCGACATCCCGAACGCTCGGTTCTCTACCGGGTGCTCTTTCATTACTTCGACCGGTTCCTGGCCGAGTATGAGGGCCGTTTCGAGAAGGAGTATGGCTTCTTCCGCCCGATCGTCTTCTCCATCCCCAGGATGCTGATGCCCGGGGTCATTGCCACCATCCAGACCTTCGGAACCAGGATAAATTTTCACCCCCACCTCCATCTCCTGATGACCGAGGGCGGAGTGGATAAGGCGGGCTCCTTCCATAAGATCCCGCGGCTGGACGACTCGCGGCTGGCCGAGCTCTTCGCCCGGGAGGTTCTTGGATTTCTGGTCCGTCAGGAACTCCTCAGCCCCGAATGGGCAGAACGTCTCCTCTCCTGGAGGCATACGGGCTTCAACGTTCACAGCCGGGTCCAGGCCAGGACCAAGATCGAGGCCGAGCGGGCGGGCAAATGCATGATCCGCCCTCTTTTGTCCCTGGAGCGGCTCTCGTTCTCGGAGAAAGAGGGAAAGGTCTGCTATCGGTATGGGAAAGAGCCCGAAGAGACGGAGCGCATGGACTACCTGGAGTTCATCGCCCGGGTCACTTCCCATATTCCCGCCAAGCCTCCCCCACCCCATATCGTCTATCCGGAAATCTTGATGGCCGCTGAGACCGGCGGTGAATATTTTTCATGATTCTCTCTTTTCCTTGAGTCCGGAGGTCCGGCTGATTTCAGGCGCTTTTGGGCTTGTCGGCGGCTTCCCGGCCCCTTTCCGCTGTTTTAGACTCAATTTGACAGGCGCTGACGCCCCGATTTATATTCCCTGAGGATGAGAGGAGGGGCGAATTGTCACAAAGAGGCTCGCTCGGCCGGCAGAGGCAAAAACGAGATTCTTATATTTTATTTCTCCGATCCCTTGACCACCGACAGCCTGATCTGGGAAGGGTAT
>CAYOZW010000345.1:0-3201 GCA_964408495.1 uncultured Eubacteriales bacterium | reverse complement strand
CGGAAGCCGGGCTTTTTTTCAAGAGCATGATCTATATCCATCCGCGCTTCCGTGTTCCCACCCGGGCCATCCTGTGGCAGGGCGTCTGGGCGTCCATCCTCTGTTTGTCGGGGACATATCAAACCCTCTATGAGTACGTGGTTTTCGCGTTGGTCCTTTTTTTTGCGGCCACGGGAGCTGCGGTCATTGTCCTCCGGTACACAAAACCAAGCTTATCGAGGCCCTATAAAGCCTGGGGATATCCTCTAGTTCCAGTGGTTTTTATCATCATTAACTTGATCGTTTTCCTGAACAGCATCTACACGCAGCCGCGCGAATCTTTGATCGGGTTATTGATCATCCTGGCCGGTGTCCCCGCATTTCTTTATTGGAAGAAGAAACTACGTAATGCCGATAGAATAAGTGTAGATTAGGGCTTGCGCGGGCAAGCGCACTGTCCAGCCCCTTGAGGCCGCTCCGGCTTATTCCCGTAAAAAAAACTATCGGCCCAGATGAGCGCTGCCTGGCCGGCGGCGGCCAAAAAGACATTCATGCCCCCAAAGATAGAAGAGGCTCAGGACGAAGTCAATTCAGGCCGCTTCCCGGCCGTCGATGTGAATGACCTTTTTTTGGATCCTGATTTTTGTACCGCTCAGCTCGACGGCCTGTTCAACGATCCGGTAGAGGCCCGAGCAGCAGGGTACGGTCATGATGGCTACGGTCAGCGACCGGAGGTTGTTCTGCTTGATGAGCTCGGCCAGCTTTTCGATATATCCTTCCGTCTCGTCGAGCTTGGGGCAGGCGATGACAAGTTTTTTTCCCTTGAGGAGGCCGGGGTGAAAGCTCCCCAGAGAGAAGGCCGTACAGTCGGCGGCGATGAGCAGGTCGCTGCCCTGGAAATAGGGAGCGTAGGGTGAGACCAGATGGAGCTGGATCGGCCATTGCCTGAGCTCGGAAGCGCCGGAGATGGCCTTTCCCGGCTCCTCCCCCGCCTCAACCCTGGCCGTGATGTCGCAGGCGGTGCTTCCCGGACAGCCGCCCATCAGGGGCGCTCTTTTTTGAGCGGGGGCGCTCTGTTGGCCTGCGGCCTGATCGGGTTCATTTTTCCCGATGTCGTGAACTTGCCTGGCGGCCTCTTCCCCCCTTGTCTTCAGGACATGCTCGTAGGCCGCCCGGGAATCATAATCAGCGGTCTCCCGCTCCACGATCTTGAGCGCGTCCGTCGGACAGACATCCAGGCAGGCACCCAACCCGTCGCAGAAGATCTCTTTGACCAGAACAGCCTTGTTCTCTTCGTCAAGCACAAGAGCCCCCTCGGCACAGGCTGTGGTGCAGAGGCCGCAGCCGTTACAGAGGTCTCTATCGATTTCGATGATCTTTCTTTTGGCCATAGTGTTTTCTCCTTTGTAGAATCGACGGGTGGATTATAGGCGGAGCTGGAAATAGATTCTTTGACTTAAGTCAATATTTGTTTGCTTCTTTTTAGGAGCTTCGAAGGACCTTCCGCAGCCGCTGGGGGGATTTTATCAAGATCTGTCTCCTTCGGACCTCGATAAGGCCTTCCTCTTGAAGTTGCCTCAGGTTCCTGGATAGAGTCTCGGAGATCGTGCCCAATTGTCGGGCCAGTTCCACCTTCTTAAAAGAGAGATCGAGACGGCAAGGCTCATCATTTCGGCAGAAGGAGAGCAGGTATTGAGCCAGCCGCTGCCTCACAGTCCTCAATCCCAGGGTTTCAATCCGCTGGTTGAGCACCTGGCATTTGCGGGCCAGCAGAAGCAGCCAGAACCTGGCGGCGGCGGGATTTTTCTCCAGCTCCCTGAAGACGGCCGGCCTCTCAAAAAAGAGGACTTCGGTATCCTGGGCGGCCCTGGCAAAGGCCGGGAATTTTCCCTTGAGCAAGGCGATCGCTTCGCCGAAAAAATCTCTGGGCCGCAGCCGGACGATCTCCAATTCCTTTCCTGAATCGTCCATCCGGAAAACACGGACCTCCCCGGTCAGGATATAATAGAAACCGCGGGCCTCCTCATCAGCCAGAAAGAGGAAGGCGTCTTTTCGGTAGGCTCTCCTTGTCCCCAAGTCGGCGATGTCTTTATCCAGGTCCAAAGCTTGTCCGCTCCCTCCGCCAAATACTAGTAAATCATTGATAATAAATACATTATAAGCAAAATGTGGGGCCTACCCCGGCAGCCCGAAGCCCGGCTTTTAGAAAAAACGCCAGCCTTCCCCATCGCTTCATGCCTTTGCCGCTCCTATTCCCATCGGTCTACGGGCATGATCAGGCAGGTCGGCCCTCCCCTGCCCTTGACAAACTCGGAGAGGTCGAGAAGCCGGACCTTGAGTCCCGCTTTTTTGAGCGCCCCGGCCGTACCCGGACTCCCCTTTTCCACGATGACACGGCCGTTTCCCAAGGCGATGACGTTGGCGCTCGTGGCCTCCGGGCAGGGGATCTCGATAACCTCGAACCCGGTGAAGAACGCCTTGGGAAAGATCTTCCGGCAGCAGACCACGGTGGCGGGCCCGACCGCGCTCATGGCCCCCCCGATATGGAGGTGGGGAGCCGGGAGAGTCAGGATCCTGACCTCGTAATCCATTCCCATCAACAGACGGGACAATTGTCGAACTCCGCTTTTGTTGGACCGGCCCGAGCGCCCGACGAAGGCCACCTTCCCCGCCATGATGACATCCCCTCCCTCGACCGTGCCGGGAGGCTCGATCGTCCCGAGGTAGCGCACGCCCAACTTGTCCAGGGCCGAGGCCATCCAGGTTTCTTCTCCACGCCTAGTCGCGAGTCCAAGCCGGAGCTTGATATATCCCCGCGGAGTGACCAGGCCGGCGTCGCGGGCGAAAATGGAATTGGGGTGGCCGGTAAGCTCCCGGAGGTTGATCACTCTGGCTCCGGCTTGGCGCAGGACCGCCTGCAGTCGGCGGTGCTGGGCGCTGGCTTTTTTGGGGTCGGCGGCTTCACCGATGTTGTGGACCGCAAGCTTTTCCACCTTGAAATATTCATAGCGTGGGGCACAGACGATGACCCGGCGGAGTCTTTCTCCTTCGTTTCTGATCATGACTGTTCCTCCTTCTATCACCCCATCAATACTTGCGGTCGGCGCAAGCAGCTCCCCGGTTTGTCAAGATGTTGGCGATAGTCAGTCCACGGGCAAGCGTCCAGACCTCCCACCTTCTAGCTGGATGATGGAAAGCGGTGGTTGGGTCCAAGGATGAATC
>CAYOZW010000344.1:0-3206 GCA_964408495.1 uncultured Eubacteriales bacterium | reverse complement strand
AGCGCCCCCTTGATTGCTCAAGGGGGATAATGGGGGATTAATACTATATAAACAGATTCTGATGATGTGTCTCCGCTTGTCTTCCGCTCGGCCGCACGGGGACTAACGCCATGCCACCCATTCCCCTAAAGAAAAGATATCCAACTCACAAGGAAAAACGGCCCTGAATATAAACCACCCTCCCATACCCCGGGTTGCCAGGCCCGTCGGTTCCCCCCATCGAAACGATGATTTTGGAAGGAGGTCCAGGGGGATATCTCTCCCTGGCCGCAGGACGCAGCAGCGGCCGAGGAGGGGAGGCACGGAGCGAAGCGACGGTTGGAAGGGGGAAGGCGAAGCGGATTCCCCCTCCAAGCATGTGGGTCCCCCCTCCGCTACGGGGGCCCAAGGACGTCCCAGGCGATGTTCATGCGCCGGAGGGCGTAGCCGGTCTCCCGAAGATAGTCACCGTAGCCCGTCATCCAGTGAAAACCGGGCATCCGCTGGGCCAGGGTCAGGCTGTCGCAGCCGAAGCGGACATCGATCTGGGAGCGGCAAATCGGCAGGAACGGCGCAGCGGCGATCTCCCCCTTGAGCCCGACCCACCGACGGGAAGCGAAGTCCGGGATAATATTCGTCACCGTCTGTCCCCGCGACATCTCCACCTTGGGCGCCGCTCCATAGTCGGACTCGAAATGGGTCAGGATCCGGGCCGGCTCGCTCTTTTTGCCGTCCATCTTCCGGGGAGCGGTGCAGTGGGCCTGAGTGATGATGCCTTCATGGGGATAGGTCGGGTCGTTGAGGAAAACAGGCTTCCCCGAGATGTTGGCCAAGAGGATGCCCGACGGGATGACCACGAAATCGGATTCGCAAAAGGCCAGGTAGCCGGCGTCGTTCAACAGACTGAGGGTCAGGCAAGCCGAGGTCTCGGCCAGGGGCATGATCGTCCCCATGCAGCCGTTGATGGTGATGGCCCGGCAGTCCGCTTGTTTCATGATCCCGCGAAAGACCTGCTCGAGCAGGAAAGCGTTCTCGACAAAAGGGCGCTCGGTCTCGAGGGTTGTGCCTGGAGTCGCCAGGTATTCGGCCGCCCGCCGGCGCGCTTTTCTCACGGCCTCGCTATCGGAGCGGGCCGCTTGGATGAGCGGTCCCAGGTCTTCATAGGGAAGCGTCCGGATGTCGAACTTCCAGACATCCTCGACGAGCTTGGGCACAACACCCGCCGGCTGGGCCCAGGCGCCAGGGCCGCCGACGGCGATGATCCGGGTGCTTAGGGTGTTGCGGAGGCCCGCCAGGGCGCGAAGGCGCCAGAGGATTTCCTCCGGGCTGTCGATGACAACATCCTCGTCGCTGATTCCTTTGACCGCCAGGGCATCGGTGTGCTGGCGAAGATAGCGGGGGCCGACAATCTCGTACCAGAGATAGACGGGTCCAGAACGATGGCGGCAGAAGATGATCATGTCTTTTCCGGTCCCTCCCAAGGTGTCGAAGACGTCCATCCAGCCGCCCGCCGCGTAGAGGAGGATGACATCGGACCCGGCGAGGTCGGAGAGAGAGGAAAGATCGGCGGCTTTGCGAACGCCTGAAAGAGGCAGGAATTCAACCGGAAAATCGGCAGCGGAACGGATCTTTTCAAGCTCTCCACGGATCCGCCCGAACTCCTCGTCGACGTCCGCCCGGGTTTGAATCCCGCCCCAGCTCCTCCAGCTCGTCTGGTTGCGGCGGACAGGGATCTCGTAGGAAAGGATCGGCTTGACCTTGAGGGGACGCCGGACCAGGCCGACGCCCGAATCGATATCGGCGCCCGAAGGGAGCGGCCAGGAGAGTTTGCCCAGGGCCACGCCGGCCACGGCCGTCGCCCCCATCCCCTTGAGGAATGTCCTGCGGGAAAAACCTCTCGGTCCATTCGGAAGAAGGCTTCCGTGGGGACAACAGTGCGGCTCAAACCGGGTCGCGGCTGAGGGCAGTTCTTTCTTGTTCATGATGCAATCCTCTTTCTTTCATTTTCCACTCATCAATTCTTATGTTGGAGGGCTGCCCCATGTCAAGACCAATAAACAGGCGCCGGCTTATTTCCGCTCGAGTATCTGGAAAAACTCTTCCTTCAACAGATAATGACTGCTTTCTTATCTCGTGAAGATGACTTCCATAACCGTTTTCTGTTTTCCTTCGCAATCAGGATGGGCCATCCGCAGGACCACTCCATCACTTCCGGTTTTGGTGAATGTTTGGGACAACAATGACTCGTGCCAATTCATGAAGAGAACATCATCGCTGATGAACCTGCAGGAGGCCGTCGCGAAGCTTCCAGGATTTTCGAACCACCAGTACCTGTGGATTTTCGACTTTTCATCCCAGACAAAGATGCCGTGGGCCTCGGCCTTATCCCCGGTCGAAAAAGAAACCGAGTAATCGAAATAGACAACTTTTTCATTGAGCGCCCTTTTGAACGTTCCGGTCCCCGATCCCGTCATCGCGGCGCTGAATTCACTCTCCGGTACCCGGTACTCCATCTTCCAGGTACCCAATAAAAACTCAAACTTTTCCATTATCTCGAGTTCCTCCGGATATTCTCCTCATGGACATTCCGTCCCCGATTATTTTTGAGGTTTCAAGATACCAGTTCGGGATACGCCTTTTCAACCAAAAATGGGGACGTTCCTATTTCATAAAATCCCCCCACCCTCTAGAGCCTGTATCGTAATTGCGATTTGCTATTGCGAGCGACCGCAGGGAGCGCGACACTCTCTTTTTTTCAATGCATTAGGAGATTGCTTCGATCGCTTCGCTCTCTCGCAATGACATTGTGACATAGTCTCCTATGGAAGAGCGCGGAGAGCGCGTGTGAAAAAATAAACCGTCTCTATCTGCTTCTCTTTTAGGGGTTTATTTTTTCCCCTTATTTTTACTTTTAGGCAGGAAATTTTCCACAAACCAGAAGCTTGATGGCTGTCTATCTTCTGTTCCGCGACAGAAAAATGCGATCCTGTGGCCGTCGGGATGAACGGAGAGAGAGCCAAACCTACGGAATTCCAATCCTAGGTTCTCCGCCCGGCCGCCGTCGGCAGGGACTCGCCACAACTGCCACGGCCCAAACGCCGGTTTTTCTCCCGAGGATTCCTCTGTTCTAATCTTGGAAAACACGATATAGCGACCGTCCGGAGACCAGTCGATGTCCACCAAACCTGATCCCAACGGCTGAACGAATTCGTGGAGAGTCTTGATAT
>CAYOZW010000343.1:0-3214 GCA_964408495.1 uncultured Eubacteriales bacterium | reverse complement strand
CCTCCGCCTAGCGCCTCCATCTTCCGATCTCTATCTTCAAGGGTTCCTTCCCTAACTCTTCTGAGGAGGTGATGCAAGTTATGATCAGATTGGTCTTTTCTTTCTTCTGGATATCCTGTTCGCTTCAGGCCGGGCCGGCGCAGGCGCCTCCGGCTGCTGAAACGCTCACTCTGGGGCAGTGTATAGGCATTGCTCTCGAGCACAATCCTCTCGTCCTCTCCTCCCTCAGCCAGTACCGGGCCTCCCTGGCCCGGATCAATCAGGCTAAAGCGTGGTCTCAGCCCGCCCTAGGTTATGATTCCGACCTCCAGCCACGGCTATTTGATTTCAGAGGCTCCGGAGAATCCTATTTCGGGGTCAGCCAGATGGTCGAATTTCCCGGCAAAATCGGGATCCGTGGAAAGATTGCCTCCAAGGAATCGGAAGAGATCCTGGCCGATATCGACCTCCTGAAACTCGATCTCACCTTCCAGGTGAAGCAAACCTTCTACGGAATTCTGATCGCCCAGGAGAAACTGAGGTACGCCGAACAGGATCTCGAGCTGGCCCAGGATTTCCTCAACAAGGCGGAGGTCAAACACGCGGCTGGGGATGTCGCCTTGGTGGAAGTCCTGAGGGCGCGCGTGGAGGCCTCGAAGGCGGCGAACGCTGTGCGCGTGGCCGGCAACGAAGTCCGGCTGGCCAAGGCCCAGCTGAATTTTATCCTGTCCCGCCAGAAATACGAGCCTTTGGAGGTTAGGGGAGACATCAGAAGGCCGTTTGTATCTCTGGATCTTGAACAACTCAAGGAAAGGGCCCTGGCTTTTCGTCCCGAGTTAAAAAGGGTTCGCTTCTCCTTGGAGAGAGAATCGCTGCGAAAAAAACAAGCGGTCCTCAGCTATCTTCCCGATTTTGACCTCGGTGTTTCCCGGCACCAAATCGGGGGGGAAATGACGACCTGGGACTTCACCCTTTCTTTCCCCATCCCTCTCTTTTTCTGGCAGCCGAAAAGAGGCGAGATCGCCGAAGCGGAAGCCCTCATAAAATCCTTCCAGAATGAAGAGGCGCATCTTCGCAACGCCATTTCCCTGGAGGTCGAGGAAGCCGCCATGAATGCCCTGACCGCCGGTCACCAGATCGCCCTTTTTGAAGAGCAGATCCTGAGTCAGGCGGAGGAGGTTTATAATATGTTTCTGTTCAGCTTTCAGGAGGGCGAGATCGGCGGCATCGAGCTCATCGAAGCCCGCCGGACGCTTATCGAAGCCAGAAAATCCTATGCCGACGCCCTCTTTAACTATGACATCACCCTGGCGGCTCTCGAAAAATCCGTCGGTCAGTCCCTGGAAGGAGAGCAAAAGTGAATAAAAAAACATTGGTTGTAATGACCGCCCTGCTTTTTATCCTCTTTTCCGGAAGTTGCACGAAATCCGGCCGTCATGAACCCGCGGCCGCCGAAGACGCCACATCCGCCCAGCCCGCCGGGCAGGACCGGCCAGGAACGCCGCCCGGAAGGGGTCGCTTCCACAGACAGAACCCCCCTGGACTGGGGTTGGGAAGACAAGCCGAGAGCGGCTTCAGGAGAGCCTGGACGACCTCGACGGCCATCGAGTTCACGGACGAAGAAATACAGGCCATAGAAATAGAAACAGTCGTCGTCGCCTATAAACCTATCGCTTCTCAGCTCCAGGCCATGGGAAAGGTCCTCGCTCATCCCTTGAGAAAGGCTATCGTCAGCTATGCCTTCCCCGCCCGGATCGCCCAGATCCATGTCCGGCAGGGAGACTGGGTCAAAGAAGGTCAGGAATTGGTCACTCTCCAGAGCGAGGAAGTCGGCGAGGCGAAATCCGCTTACTATAGGGCGATCGCCGATCATGAACTTGCCAAGCAGAACTATGAGCGGGAAAAGAGGCTTTTTGACCGCGGCGTCGGGGCCCAGAAAAACATGCTGACCACCGAGGCCGAGCTCAAAGTGGCTGCGGCCAATTTGGACGCCGCCGAAAAAAAACTACATGTCCTCGGTTTTACGGAAGCTCAAGTCAAAGCCATCTCCGAAACCCACCAGGTCAACCCCGTCATCACTCTCTTTTCTCCCATCCGCGGCAAGGTCGTCGAGTACAACGTTGTTTTGGGCGGGATGGTCGATCAGGCCTCCGAGATTATGACGATCATGGACCCCAGCCTTCTCTGCGTGGACGCGGAAATCTATGAACGGGATATCGCCAAGATGAGGATCGATCAGAACGTTGATGTTTCCGTCCCCGCTTATCCGGACGAGAGGTTCCAGGGGAAGATCTGCTACATCGGCGATATTTTGAAAGAGGAAACGCGAACGATCACCGTCCGCACCGAGGTCGAAAACAAGGGCAACAAACTCAAGCCCGGCATGTTCGCCGACATCAGGATCTCCCTCAACCATCAGACCCAGGCCCTGGTCCTCCCCCAGGAGGCCATTCTTGATGACCAGAATGACAAGCTGGTCTTTGTCCAGCAGGGGAATCAGTTCTTCCCCCGGTTGATCGAGACGGGAACAAGAGAGAATGGCGATGTGGAAGTCACGGCGGGCCTGGAGGAAGGCGAGGAAGTCGTGGCCAAAGGGAATTATCAGTTGAAGTCCAAACTCTACGGCGAGCTTTTGAAAAAAGCCGGAGTCCACTGAGGACCGGCCTGAAATGACCAGGTCTGTGGAGAAAATGCCGTGATTGACAAAATCATCGATTTCGCTTTGAAGCATCGGCTTTTGACGGTCCTTATCGTCGGGCTCGTTTCGATCTGGGGCGTCATCGTTTACACCCGGATGCCCAAGGACATTTATCCCGACCTCAATGCTCCGCTGGTCACGATCATCACCGAAAACCCGGGAATGGCCTCCGAAGATGTCGAAAGGTTGATCTCCTTCCCCCTGGAGAGCCTGCTCTCGGGGGCTCCCCGAGTGACCAGGGTCAGGTCGGAATCCACGACCGGGGATTCCGTCGTGACGGTCGAGTTCGACTGGGGACCGGACATCTATCGGGCTCGCCAGATCGTCTCAAGCAAACTCGAGCTCATCACCGGCCGGCTGCCCATCGGCACCACCCAGCCGATCCTGGGACCGGTTTCGTCAAGGATGGGCGAGGTCTTCGAGTTCGCCGTCACAGGAGAGGGCGTCGACCCGATGGAACTGCGCTCGGTGGCCGATTGGACGATCCGCTATCGACTGCAGGGAGTTCCCGGCGTCTCTTTCATCATCTACCTGGGC
>CAYOZW010000342.1:0-3219 GCA_964408495.1 uncultured Eubacteriales bacterium | reverse complement strand
AATCGTCGGCCCGAAAGAGCAATCCATCATAGCCGTCCTGGATGGCCTCTCGGTGAGGAGGAATGTCACTGACCAGACAGCACAGCCCATAGCTCTTGGCTTCGAGGAGCGCAATCGGAAATCCTTCAAGGCTTGAAGGAAGAACGAAGACGCGGGCGTTGCTCAAGAGTTCCTCTTTTTCGACCCCGGAGACAAAACCAATAAAATGGATGTCCGGTCCTTTCTCGCTCATGTTTTTCAAGCTCTGGACATATGCACCCGTTGCACTGGATCCTCCGGCAATGACGAGTTTGACGTTTTGAATTCTCGGCGACGTCCTTTTGAGCTCTAGGTAAACCTGGATCAGCAAATCCACCCGCTTTTCGGGAACGAGCCGGCCCATGAACAGGATGTAATCTTTTCCCTTCAAACCGTATTTTGCCTTAATCAGAGAGGGTTCTCTCTGGACAGCCGCGAAACCACCGTGGGTGATATGGATCGTGTTCTTTCCGTACTTTTCTTTAAAATAGTCCTGGAGCGCTCGGGCGACAACGATTGTCTGTTGAGGAAATCTGATCGAGGCCCGTTCTCCCATCTTGAGAAATGTTCGAGCGACTGTTTTCCATTTTTCGGTTTGCCAATCCTGCCGGTGCACCGTGCAGACAACCTTTTTCCCGAAGAGCCGGGGGATCCAGGAAAAAAAAGCGGGCCCGATCGCATGGTAGTGAATGATATCCGCCCCGCTGAACAACGAATGGAAAGAACAGACGATACTATGAACGGAGGCATCCAAGTGCTTTGTCCGGATCGTGGGCATATGAATGAGTCTGACGCCGTGAGCGGATTTTATTCTCTTGTCCGTATACCAGTTGCGAACATAGACCCGGACATCATGTCCCCTCGCGGCCAGTCCGCGGCTCAGTTCGTCCACGTGATATTCGATTCCTCCGAATGTCGCGGGAATGCCTTTTTGTCCGATAAAGAGGATTTTCATTTCAAGCGGTCCCTCTATTACGTCCTTTATTCATCAAAATCCAGAGGGCGGATTTCCATAGGTACTTCTTCATGGCCGGGCCGGCTGTTCCGATCATCCAACAATTCTTAGGGCAAGTCTTCACCTTTTTCCGGACCTCTTCGGCTCTGGGGGAGTCCCAGATTTCTCGAAACGTCTGCTCCCTGAGATTGCCCATGCTTTGCATCCACAGCCGCTCCTCCATGCCGTTACAGGGCAGGATTTCCCCGAAAGGGTCGAGGAAAAAAACCTGAGTCCCCGCCCCGCAGGGAAGAGGTCGCGGCCGGCCTTGAACATAGCCGATGAGTCCCTCATTAAAATAGGCCCGAAACCAGTTCTTGATTCTCCAGCTCTTCAGCTGGTCCGCCACCAGGCTCCGGAAACAAGACAGGACTTTTTCTTTGTCTTGAATGACATTGTCAGATTTATGGAAATAATAGGAATTATGGACAGCGGCCGTGGAGAATTCCACGGACAGTCCTCGGGCCAGCTGATGGAGTCTGAGCATGTCCTGGGCATTTCGGCCCGAGACCGTAGTGCCGAAGCCGATATCCCGGACCCCCAATTTCTTGAGTTCGATGAGCGTCCTTAGGCCGTGGTCAAAACCGTCTTTCGTCCCGCGCAACTCATCGTTGACCGAAGGGAGTCCTTCCAGACTGATCCTGAAACCAAGATCCGGATGTCTTCTGGCTAGGTTAACGATTTTCTCGGTGAAATAGCCGTTTGTTGATATCACAATTCGCCTGGCCTTTCTTCGAAGCCGTGAGGCGAGATCCTCGATATCTTCCCGAAGAAAAGGCTCGCCGCCCGTGATGTTGCAGAAGGAGAGCTTGGGCAGCCTCTCCAGAAGCTCGGGTTTGAATTCCTCGCCGGGCACAGTCGGATATTTCCAGATGTGGCACATCTGACAGCGGCTGGCGCAGCGGTACGTGGCGATGACTGAGGCTTCCATCATCTATGCTCTTGGGCCAGAACCTGCCCGTAGATCTGCATGAGCCCTTGATAGAAATCATCGGGATGGAAGTGCCGTTCTGCAAAGGTTCTTGCCTTTTGACCGAGCCGGAGACCCTTCTCGGGATCTCCGATCAGGTCGAGAATCCGGCCTCTCAGATCCTCGGAATTCCCCGGCTCAAACAGCACCCCGGTTTGGCCGTCGCTGATGAGTTCCGGAATGCCGCCAATTCTGGCCCCGACAACGGGCTTGCCCAGAGCGAAGGCTTCGATCACCGAACGGGGATTGTTTTCAAACCACTCCGAGGGGAGGATGACAGCCATCGAATTCTTGATCTCTCTCCTCAGCTCTTCTTGTGATTTATACCCACAAAGAGAGACGTTTGTCAAAGAACGGTCCTGAATCTGCTGTTCGAGCAGACTCCGTAGCGGCCCTTCCCCAAAAATCTTCAAGCGGCAGGCCAGGCCTTTTGCGGCTTGGAGGAGAACAAAGAGCCCCTTCTCTGGGGAAAGCCTGCCAAAATAGACAAAGGAATTATCTCCCCTGGTCCGGGAAGGTTCATAATCCGTGAGGTTGACGAAGTTGGGAAGATAGCGGATTGTCCCTTTAAAGCCCATCTCCCGGAGTTTATTTTTCAAAAAAAGGCTCGGACTTATAAACCCGTCCACAAGGTCGTAGATGCGAAGGAGGCTGTGGTGAAGATACATCTCGATCGTGTTGAGCAGGCTTTTGGAACGGGAGCCCCGGTTGCATTTTTTCAAAAGGCAATGGTAAAACCTCCGGTCTCTGCACCGCTCGCAGATCTTTCCTTTGGTAAAAAGCGTATAGACGGGGCAGACCATCTTGTAATCATGGAGAGTCATGACGACCGGAAGATGGTAATTCTTGATCGTCCGAAGAATCGAAGGGGAAATCTGATGATGGATGTTGTGGAGATGGACGAGGTCTGGACGTTCTTCTTTCAGGAGATCCTCGAGTTTCCGGCGCGCTTCGAAGGAATACAGGATTCTGAGAGAGGCCTTTATTTTTTGTCTTATCGTTGCAGGGCTGTCAAAACCGACAGGCGAGACAAAATACTGGGAAAAGGGCGAATCGAGGTTTTGGGGATGGCTCATCGAAAAAAAGAGGACCCGGTGACCCTTCCCCCGAAGGAGTTGAGCGGTGTCGAATAGAGACGTCTCGGCTCCCCCCCTCATGTAAAAGAACTTGTTCACCAGAAGGATCTTCATCGTTGCGGTTGGTCTACAAAAATCGTTCCAGTGCTTTCTCCAACTTT
>CAYOZW010000341.1:0-3221 GCA_964408495.1 uncultured Eubacteriales bacterium | reverse complement strand
TATCGGGAGCCGAAACATCATGCTGGTCTCGGCCGCCTTCGTCTGCGGCCTCTTTTGGGGTGCGTTGTATTCGCGGTCCCGGTCTGTCCTCCTCGTTGCCCTCAGCCACACGGCCTGGGACCTCATCGTTTTCATCATTTTTCCACTGCATTAGAAAATTCTAGGCCGCGAGACTCGCGCAAGCTCGCTGCTCCCGACACGCTTGAACTCGCGTTCCGGGATGAAAAAGTGAGCGAATGCCTATTTCTCTGCCCGCAAAGTCACAATGCCATAGGGCGGCAGCTCGATAGCACCGGAAACGAACGCTCCTTTTTCTTCTAAGAGCCTGCTGAGGCAGGTCCTTGAGGCCCGATAAGACCTCCAGACTAGCGCCGCCGATCGGGCGCTCTCCGAAGCGTTGTAAAGCCTGATCATCAGGGCGTTCCTATCCTCACTGGGCCGCACGGAGCTGACGATGACCGCGTCGGGCCGGACCTCGAAAAGTGAGTCCGCAATAAGTCGGCCGGTTTAAGCACCGTCCAGAGAGTTTCGGCTTGAAGGAGTCGGCGGGCCGAGTCCTTGTTTTTTGCGGTTTCCTTGATTGTCGAGAGGGCGCCGTCTTCCCAATAGGGAGTGAAATCTCCCTTTTCCTCAGGCAGGGAATCACCGTAGCGATTTTCGAAATCGGAAAACATCTGGCTCGAAGTGGAGATGATCAACCGAGGCGATTCATGTTCTTCATTCCATGAATAGACTCTTATTATACGATTCCGGCGTCTTTTCTAAATAGATGTTCCCCCATCAGAAAAAATATTCAAACCTAGCGACACACTGTATAATGGCGGCCATGGAGTATGATGTCATCATTATCGGTGCCGGAATCGGCGGGCTGGGCTGCGCCGCCAAGCTGGCCGGGAGCGGGCGCCGTGTCCTGGTCCTGGAAAAGAATAACCACATCGGGGGGACGTCCTATCTGTTCCGCCGTGACGGGTACGCTTTTCCGATGGGTCCGCTTTCCTTCAGCTTCCCCGACCGCGTCAATAATTTTCTCTCCAAGGTCGGAGTCGAAACCGAGGTTTCCTTCCGGAGAAACCATTTCCAGTTGATAAGTCCAGACCTGGATATCATCTATTCCTCCCCGCTGGAAACGCTCCAACGGGACCTTCAACGGTCATTCCCGCGCGAGCGATCCGGATTGGAATCCTTTTTCAACGAATTCAAGGGGATCATTAGGGAGACACAAGATCTCCCTCACGGGCATCCTGATTATCTTCCGGTCCCGGCAGAAGGGGGGCTCGACCGGAAAAAGGATGCCGGCCGGAGCCGGATCGCCCGGATCCGTGAATACTCGCGAATGTCCTGCCGCCGTTTGCTCGGCCGTCACCTGAACGACCAGCGCCTGGTCAATCTCCTCGGCTCTCAAGGGACGTCCGAACCGGTGATGTCCGTCCTCACCCTCGCCTTGATGTGGAAGATGATGTCTGAAGTCGGGATCTGGTTCCCGTCCTGCGGAATCGGCGGACTGAGCGACCTGCTGGCCGGAGTTGTGAGAAAGAACGGGGGAAAGATCAGGCTGAACGCCGGAGTCGAGCGGATCCTGATCGAGAAGAGGAGAGCGGTAGGCGTGCGGACGGCTTCCGGGGAGGACGTTATTGCCCCCGCCTTTGTTTCCAACGCCGATGCCAAAACCACTTTCCTGGAGCTCTGCGCTCCTGCGGAGATTCCGCGGGACTGGCTCAGTCGCCTGGCCTCGACACCATATACGGGCTCCGAGCTCTGCGTCTACCTCGGCATCGAGCCCGACCGGGTGGACTGGCGGCGGATGCGGGCGGTCCATCTTTTCTATCGGCACAAACAGAAGCCGCTTGGAGCAGGGGAGCCCGATCCGGAAGATTTTGAAGACCGGGAATTCGAGATCTGCCGTTGGTCGGATAACTCCCCCGATGACGTCCCTCCGGCCAAAGCCTCCCTGATCCTGCGGGTCGGTTTTTCCTACGACCACTTCGCCCGCTTCAGGACAGGAGAAAAAAGACGGTTAAAAGGCTACGAAATCTATAAAATGCAACTGGCCAGGAAGCTGATCACGACCGCCGAACATGCCCTCCCCGGGCTTTCCTCGGCCGTCGAAAGGATCGAGGCGGCCACTCCGCTGACCTACGAGGACTGGGGCCGCCGCTTTCGCGGTTCCATCGCCGGCTGGTCCTGGAGCGCCGAGCACGGCGGGGCGTTCGAGGGAAAGCTGCTTGTTCAAACACCGATCGAAAACCTCTTTCTGACCGGGATCTACGCGGCCACCGAGCTCTTCCTGGGAGGAGTCCCCACTGCCCTTCACACAGCCGACCTGGCTGCCCGCCTCATCCTGGGGGAGACCTTCCCAAATTCCGGTTCATAATTTTTTGGCATCTCTTTTTCCTTGATGCCCACTTGATGAGTCTTTGCTGATAACTTAAACCACCCGGCGCTCGCCGCCGGCCCCTGAGCGGGAAAAGCGAACGTAGGAGAACGGCTCAAGGTCGAGCTCAGGGGGCTCGCCAGCGACAAGCCTGCTCATAATCTGGCCGACCGCCGGGCCGTGCTGAAATCCATGACCGGAGAAACCGACGGCACAGAAGAATCCGGGGCGGAAGGGGATCGGACCGATAATCGGATTATCGTCGGGCGTGACCTCATAGAGCCCGGCCCAACCGCGGAGGATGCGCGCGTTTTCGATCCCCGGAGCCCTGTGGACGGCCGCTTCGACGACCCGCTCCATGAACTCCCGGTCAGTCTGAAGATGGAACCCTGACGGTTCGTTCGGGTCGCTCATCCCCATGATCAAGCCCGGGTCGGCGCCCCGGAAATAAAAGGCCGCGTCCTGGTCGATAACCATGGGGACGGGTTTGGGGAAAAGGTCGAAAGACTGGGTCATGAAGGCCTGGCGACGATAGGGGAGGACGGGGAGCTCGACGGCCGCCATCCGGCCGATCTCGGCGGCCCACGGTCCGGCGGCGTTGATGATGATAGGAGTCTGGACGTCTCCTCGGGTCGTGACCACGCCGCCGACCCGGTCGTTATGAACCTGGATAGCCGTCACCCGGGTCAATTCCTCGACCCGGACTCCCAGCCGGCGGGCCGAATGGGCAAAGCCCATGGCGACCAGGTAGGGATCGGCGTATCCGTCCTCCGCGCAGAACGTCCCCCCCCTGACATCGCTCTCATTGAGGTAGGGCCAGCGCCCTGAGATTTCGGTCTGATCCAAGACT
>CAYOZW010000340.1:0-3229 GCA_964408495.1 uncultured Eubacteriales bacterium | reverse complement strand
ACGTCAAAGCAGGCGTCTCGGCATCGAATATGGAGGTTCGAGCCGCTTGTTTATCGGGAAGATAGACAAAAACGTAGCCCGTGACGATGATGCCAAGGAGGAAACTGATTATTCCGATCCAGATGATTTTTTTCATTTTTCCCAGCCTCCGATAACTAAATTCTAAACTAACACATTCGCCTGGAAATATCAAACGGGCGGATGATGCACACAACAAGATTAAAACGGCTTCTCCAGGCAAAAAGTTGCCAATCATCCTGCTCTCAGGGTATGATTCAGGCAAATGCGTTTGCGCAAAGGTGTCCTCATCGTTCTCGAGGGGATCGACGGGTCCGGCAAATCCACCCAGGGCCGGCGGCTTCTCAGACGGCTGCGGACACTCGGCTATGAGGCCGTCTCGTTTCGTGAGCCGACCAGGGGAAAGTGGGGCCGGATGATCAAGAGGATGGCCAAGGATGCCGGAAGCCTGACGCCGGAAGAGGAACTCGACCTTTTCGTCCGGGACCGCCGGGAGAACGTACGCAAAAACCTGAGACCCGCCCTTGCCGAGAAGAAAGTTGTCATCCTCGACCGCTACTATTTTTCGACCATCGCCTACCAGGGGGCCAAAGGAATTCCGCCTGCCCGGATCAGGCGCCTGAACGAGAAATTTGCGGTCAAGCCGGACCTGGTCTTCATCCTGGATATCGACGCCGGCCGCGGACTGAGCCGGATCCATCATCGCAAGAGGAAAGACCTCCTCTTCGAGCGCGAACGGTACCTGGCTCGGGTCCGCCGGATCTTCCGCGGATTCAAGGGAAGGATGTTTATCCACCTGGACGCCGGCCTCCCCAAGGAAGAGCTGAGCGAGATGATCGCCTCGCGGGTCCTCCAACTCCTCAAGAAGCGGGGACGTCCCCTTGGAGGACGTCGCCTGGTCCTCAATTTGGTATTCTAATTCGCTTTTGCTATAGTGAAGATTCATTGAGATGGCTCAGAACAACGCCGGAAAGATAAAGAAGAAGGCTTTCTTCAGGATCCGCATCCACAGACCCAATTATAGAAAGCTCCTGCGGACCTTAGGTCTCCTTGCGCTGATTGGGGCGGCGGCCTTGCTCGGGGCCGGGTTCGGCGCCTACCGGGCGGTCAAACAGAACCTCCCCGCAGTCTCGGATCTCGAGACGTTTGAATCCAACATCATCACCTCGGTCTTTTCGGACGAGGGCCAGCCCGTCAAGGACTTCGCCATCGAGAGGCGGGTCGAGGTGACCTACGATATGATCCCGGATGTTCTAAAAAAGGCCATTATCGCCACCGAGGACGCCCGCTTCTATAACCATCGCGGCGTCGACCTCCTGGGCATTCTCAGGGCCATGAAGGATAACATCCGGTCCGGCCACCTGCTGAGGAGGCCCCAGGGCGGGAGCACGATCACCCAGCAACTCGCCCGCCTTCTGTTCCTCTATCCCCAGCAGACCATCGGCCGAAAGCTCAAGGAGATGTACCTCTCCCTTCAGATCGAAAAGCAATATTCCAAAGAGAAGATCCTGGAATTGTACTGCAACCAGTTCTATCTCAACCACGGCGTCTACGGTGTAGAAACGGCGTCGAATTTCTACTTCGGCAAGAGCGTCACCGACCTGAACCTCGAGGAAGCGGCGCTCATCGCCGGGATTTTTCGCGGGCCTTCATATTACTCCCCCTATACCAACGTCGCCGAAACGCTCCGTCGTCGTAACCACGTCATCAACCGGATGGTCGAAGAGGGGTATATCACCAGTGCCCAGGGTGAGGAGGCCAAGGCCAAACCGATGGATGTCCTTCCCTGGCGGAGGGGCTCCTCCGATTTTGCTGCCTATTTTTTTGAGGAAGTCCGCAAATATATCGAGCGCAAATACGGCAGCGAGGTGCTCTATAGGGGAGGACTGAAGGTCTATACCACCCTCAATCCGACGCTCCAGAAATACGCGGAAGAGGAGCTTCTCGGCCGGCTGCGCGAGATGGACAAGCAGAAGGGGTGGCGCAAGGACAAGAGGAATTTGCTCCAGGAAGGGAAGGAGAGCCTCGAAGACGAATGGCTTGACAGCTGGCTGACCTCCTATGTCGAAGTGAACGAGATCGCCGATGCCATCGTATTGTCTGTGTCTCCGAGGGAGGCCTCAGTCAAGGTGAAGCGCCTGACGGGGAAGGTCCTGAACAAAGATATCCGCTGGACCAAGACAAACAATTTGGAGAAGCTCATCCAGGTCGGGGACGTCATCCAGGTCAAGGTCACGAAGCTTGACGCCGAGGCCAACCAGCTCGAGGCCTCCCTGGACCAGCATCCGCTCATCGAAGGGGCCTTCCTGGCCATCGACCCGCGTTCCGGGCAGATCAAGGCCATGGTCGGAGGGTATTCATTTCTGCGCAGTGAATGGAACCGGGCGACCCAGGCGCAAAGACAGGCCGGCTCGGCCATCAAGCCGATTCTCTATGCCGCGGCTCTGGACAACCGTTTCACGCCGGCCACGATCATCTTGGACGAACCGGTCGAGTTTCCGGACAAGTGGCTGGGAGAGAACTGGGCACCGAGGAACTACGACCGGAAATACAAAGGCGCCGTGACCGTGCGCATCGGATTGGAAGAATCCCGGAACGTCGTCACCGCCAAGCTCCTCGATTATATCTCTCCGCAGACGGGTGTCGACTACTGCCGGAGATTTGGATTGACCTCGACCATTTATCCCTATCTATCCCTTTCTTTAGGAACTTTCGAGGTCAGCCTTCTGGAGCTCGTTTCGGCATACACCGTCTTTCCGAACAAAGGCGTTCGGGTCAGGCCCTATTTCATCTCCCGGATTGAGGACCGCGAAGGGACCGTTCTGGAAGAAGCCCGCGTGGAAGTTGAGGATGTCATCTCCCCCCAGACCGCCTATCTCGTCACCTCGATGATGGAAGGGGTTGTCCAAAGGGGAACGGCGGTCGCGGCGGCCGACCTAGGTATCCCGCTTGCCGGGAAAACAGGGACAACAAACCATTACTCGGATGCCTGGTTCATCGGATTTTCGCCGTCTCTCTGCGCCGGCGTCTGGATAGGCAACGATACCAGGATCACCTTGGGGGCCAGACAGTCAGGCGCCGTCGCGGCCCTCCCGGCCTGGAAGGGATTCTTCAAAAGACTCATTGACGAAGAAACCAAAAAAGCGAAAGCTGAACAACGCGAACCCTTTTTCGAAGACTTTGAAGTGCCCTCAAACATCAATTTCGTGGA
>CAYOZW010000339.1:0-3230 GCA_964408495.1 uncultured Eubacteriales bacterium | reverse complement strand
ATGTTCATCCTTCGCCACGGCGGGATTCCTGTCTAAGGGACGAAAGTTGACAAAGCCCGTCCGACCTGACATAAAAGACACTCCGCCGCTCGACTCAGCTGATGAGTCCGGGCCACCCTAAAAGGAGGCCTCCATGAAAGTCCAGACGCAGAAGATAACGAGAATAACGAGAAGTGTCCTGGTCACAGCGTTTCTCGCGGCTTTGATTACGATTTCACCCGGACGAGGTTTGACTGAAAAGCGCGCTCCGGTCGGGCCATCGATCATCCCGAAGCCGCTCCGGATGGAAGCCGGAGCGGGGGCCTTTCGTCTCAGCCAGGAGACAAAGATCATCATCGACTCGGAATCCTTGGAAGCCCGGGAAATCGGCGAATATCTGGCCCTTAAGCTGCGTCGTTCAATAGGTTATCCTCTCGAAACGAGTCTGGCGGCCGGAAAGATCCCGTCGGGGTCGATCCTCCTGCAGACGGCTTCTTCTCGGCTCAAAATGGGGAACGAAGGCTATCGGCTGACCTCCTCCAAGAGGGGTGTGAAGATCGAGTCCGTCGCGCCCGCCGGGCTTTTCTACGGCGTCCAGACGCTTCTTCAGCTGCTCCCGGCGGAAGTGGAAGGAGGAACACAGACGGCCGAGTCGGATTGGTCGATTCCCTTTGTCCGCATTGAGGACGAACCGCGGTTCATCTGGCGGGGAGCCCATCTTGATGTCGGCCGTCATTTTTTTCCCAAGGAATTCATCAAGAGGTACATCGACCTTCTGGCCATGTACAAGATGAACATGTTCCACTGGCATCTTACCGAAGACCAGGGATGGCGGATCGAGAGCAAAAAGTATCCCCGGCTGACCGAGATCGGAGCCTGGCGCCGGGAGACCATGGACGACCTCACTCCGCACGGCGGCTTCTACACCCAAGAGGATATTCGTGAGGTCGTCGCCTACGCCAAGACGCGGTTCATCACCGTTGTCCCGGAGATTGAATTGCCCGGACACTGCCAAGCGGCCTTGGCTGCCTACCCCGAACTCTCCTGTTCGGGCGGTCCGTTCAAGGTGGGTACAGAGTGGGGCATTATCTACGATGTCTATTGCGCCGGCAACGAACGGACATTCGAGTTCCTCCAAGATGTCCTGACCGAGGTCATCGATCTCTTCCCTGGGGAGTACATCCACATCGGCGGCGATGAAGTTCCCAAGCTCCGCTGGCAGAACTGTGTCAAGTGCCAGGAGCGAATCAAGACCGAAGGTCTTAAAAATGAGGAAGAGCTTCAGAGCTACTTCATCAAGCGGATAGAGAGCTTCTTGAACAGCAAGGGGAAAAGGCTGCTCGGCTGGGATGAGATTCTGGAAGGCGGACTGGCGCCTAACGCGACGGTCATGTCCTGGCGCGGTATCGAGGGCGGGGTCGCAGCGGCCAAGTCCGGTCACGATGTCGTCATGACACCCACTTCCTACTGCTATTTCGATTACTACCAGGGGCTCTTTGATGAGCCTCGGGCGATCGGCGGATTCCTGCCCCTTGACAAGGTGTACTCGTTCGAGCCCGTTCCGGCGGAACTCACTGAGGCGGAAGCCAAGCACGTTCTCGGCGCCCAGGCCAATGTCTGGACGGAGTATATAGAGGATCCGGCGCAGGCCGAGTACATGCTCTTGCCCCGGGTCCTGGCGCTGAGCGAGGTGGTCTGGTCAAAAAAGGACCTCCGCAACTTCCCGGATTTCTCGCGCCGCATCATCCCGCACTATGACAGACTTGCAGCCAAAGGGGTGAATTTTCGGCTTCCCCCGCCCGACGGCCTGGGAGGGACGAAGCTCGTCTCCGAACCTACCCAAGTGCAGGTCTTCCCACCCTTCCCCGGAGCCGAGGTCCGTTTCACCATGGACGGGACAGACCCGAATCTTAAATCACCTCTCCTCCCGCCCGGCCCGATCGAAGTGACTGACAGCGCGGTCGTCAAGGCCCGGACGGTTCTGCGCGGGGGCCAGATGAGCCGAGTCGCCAGCACGTCGTTCAGCCGGATCGATCCTGACAGGAATGGATTGGATTATTTCTATTATGAGGGCGACTGGCTCAGGCTGCCTAATCTCGACAGTCTCAAACCCCTCCGGGCTGGGGTCGTTTATGACATCTCCCTCGATCCCGCCGGTCAGAAGGGGGAGAACTTTGCTCTGCTTTTCAATGGCTACCTGAATATCCAGACACCCGGGGAATACACCTTCACTCTCATAGCCGATGATGGAGCCCTCCTTTCTATAGACGGCCGGGAAGTCATCCGTCACGACGGGCTCTTCTGGATCCTCGAACTCAACGGTCGGATCCAGCTCGAAGCAGGATACCACCCTTTCCGGATCGTCTATTTCCAAAAAACGGGAGGCAAACGCCTGGACGTCCTTTGTGCCGGACCGGGGCTGGAAAAGAGGGCTCTTTTCCCGCACTGGTTGTTCAGGAAGTAAACTCCCTGCCTCAAAAGCGGCAGCGGGAAGAGGGCGGATCGGACTTCCCTCTGAGATCGCGAATGCACTGTTCCATAGCCCCCTCTTGTGCTTCCATCGACCGGACAAGGCCGAACTGGACCCGGGCGCGGTCAAGATTCTGTCCCGGGCGATGGACGCGGAAATAGACATCGCCCTCTAAGAAATCGGTGAGGAAACGCAACCCGATGGTGAAGGTAATAAGACGCCCCGAAAAGACAAGATAGCCGATTTCCTCTGGCGTGAGAAAATCACCAGCTTCCCCGAGATAGCCATCGGCCAGCGCCTGGAACATCTCCATTTCCAATCGCACCTTGGCCAGATCTCTTTCGTCTTCGGCCGCAAAGCATGTCGTCGTTCGGATCATATCGCCAAAGTCATAAAGCGACGAGCCCGGCATGGTCGTATCGAGGTCGATGACGCAGATGGCTTTGCCTGTGCCGTCGTCGAAAAGAACGTTGTTGATCTTGGTATCATTGTGGGTGATCCGGAGGGGAAGGCGGCCGTCGGCCAGGGCATCGGTTATGACCGCCGTCAAAGGCTCGCGCTCCAGGGCGAAGGCGATGGCCTCCCTGGCCTCTGAGGCTCGGCCGCAGGGATCCTTGGCCAAAACCTCCTTGAACCTGCCAAATCGACGGGGCGTATGGTGGAAGAACGGGATGGTCTCATGGAGGGAAGAAGCATCCAGGTCGGAAAGAAGCTTCTGAAAGCAGCCGAAGGCCCGCCCCGCTTCGAACGCTTCCTGGGGACGCGTGGCGACATTGATAAT
>CAYOZW010000338.1:0-3267 GCA_964408495.1 uncultured Eubacteriales bacterium | reverse complement strand
GCTCCCGGGATCAGCTCAAAGTCCTCGACAACTACTCGCTTGTGCTCCAAATGTGCCAAGTAGGCAAAGAATCCCACCAGGTATCCGGAGCAGTCCTCGATCACCCTCAGCTCCAACCTGTTGACATTCTTCTCGCTCTTGCCCTCCAGTTCGTAGCGCCATTCCGCGCTGCCTCGGACGCGCGTGACCAGATACCGGCTGGCGCCTTGTCGTACTGTGCGTGCGATGAAGGACAGGTCCGCCTCTGAGGCTGGGCGGATGCGGTAGGGCTCGGTATCCGCGTCCAATGGCTCGGGCACTTGGGGTCTGAAGCCTGCTCGCTGGCCATCCAGCTCCAGTGCCATCTCGTAGCCGAACTGGCGATAGTACCATGGGATGCCGGCGATGGCCTGCACCGCCTGGCCCCGCCTGGCGCCCCAACCGTGAACCAACTCGAGCTGGGCCCGCACCAGCCCCCGCCGACGTTGAACAAACGCAACCATCCGGCCCGGCAGCTTCCCGATTACTGGAAGCGGAGCTATCGAGCAACTCGCGTGAGCTCAATGAATATGAAAAGGGCCTTCAATCCGTCTCAGACTTACTCAGGAGGAAGCAGTGGCGCGAGTGTATGAAGGCAGCTGGATCGCTATTTGAAAAGGCCATGAAACGTATCTTTCAAGAATTGTCTGATTCAGTGGAGGATAAAGACATTCTCAAAACGATCAAGGCTGTCCAGAGAAGGATCGGGAAGGACAACTCCTCTCTCGAAGTCTTTGATCTCGCGCAGCTCGCCAGCCTGTGCAAAGAGGAAGTCGTCATCGTAGAACTGCAGAAGAAGATGACCTCGAATCTTCACAAAACAAAAAAAATAAACTGGGATCAAGTTTTGGAATGGGAGAAAGCGGCCAGGCATCCGCAGGAAAAGGGGGCCCTTGACGAAAGCGATGCCATGCAGATGGCCTATTGGCTGAAGGTGTTTCTATACGATTGTGAACTCGTCGGAAGAGCCCACACGATCGTCCCCATTCCCGCGGAAGCGCGTTCTTTGACCGCCTGCCCCTATTGTAACGATCCCATCAACGGCGATTGGAAATTCTGCCCTGAATGCGGGATTGCTCTAAAGGTAACCTGCAGTGCTTGTCACCGAGTTCTGGCCCCAGATTTCCGCATATGTCCCTACTGCGAAACCAAGGTCCGGCGTCGCGGCCATGTGGAAACGGATGAGACCAAGAGAGCTCAAGAAGAATATAGAGTTCTCTGTATAGGGACCTACCTCGACGGCGTCGTAAACGTCCGGGAGAGGCGTTTGCTGGACAGCAAGCGACTTGAACTGGGACTCACAGAAGACCAAGCGGAAAAGATCGAGCGCCAGTGCGCGCCAGCCAATGTCGTAGACTATACGCGTCTGGTGGAAGGTGTCCTTGTCGATGGAGTCATCACCGACGAGGAACGGGAATTTCTTCAGCAAAAGGCCAAGGAGTTAAATCTCGATAGCTGGATCGCCAAGCAGATTGAGGAGGCCACGTTCGCCATCCAAAAAGAGACCATCGGAGATTTGCAGCGGCAAAATTAGCCGGCGCTATAAGCTGGCCCACTCATCCATCCCCTTCAATATTTGTCTTGAAGCCGGCGGCTGAAAGCTGGATTTGACAAGTTCTCTGCGGATGATTTACCCTTCCCTAGAGAAAACGCCCATCCCAATAAAAGAAAGCGGCGCAGATGAGAGCTACGGCCGCGACAAGTACCCGGCAGGAGGAGGTTGGTCATGAAACGCCGTGATTTCCTGAAAAGGGGAGCAGCGCTGGCCGTCGGAGGTCTTACGGCAGCGGCCAAGCCCGCTTCAGGTGCCAAGGCTCTTCTTACCGAAGCCGCTCACCTTCCCACAGTCCGCCTGGGGACGCTCGAAGTCTCGCGGTTCATCCTCGGCTCTAACCCTTTTTGGGGATACTCCCACAAATCGCCCCAACTCGATGAGGAGATGAAGCGCCACTATACCGACGAGCAGATTCTCGACGAGGCTGCTGATTGTGGCCTGACATCCCTGGCCAGCCCCCCTGACGAACGCTGGGTGAACATCTGGGCCCGCTACGTGGAGAAGGGCGGCCGCCTCAAAATCTGGATTTCCCAATGCCATGGGAATCCTGAGCAGATGCATGAAGAAATCGACCGCTCCATCAAGGCCGGCGCCAAGGCCATATTCATCCAGGGACTTAGGGTTGAGGAGCAGTTTGGCCAGGGGAACTTTGACGTCCTTCGCTCCTGGATTGAGCAGATCAAGGAAGCCGGCCTGCCCGCCGGCGCGGCCGCCCACTGGCCAGAGGTCCACCCCGAGTTCGAGCGCCGCAAATTCCCCACGGATTTCTATTATCAATGCTTCTATAATGTGTCCAAGACCAACGACTACAGTGCCGCCGAGCGTGAGAAAGCCGTGGCCACGATCAAAGCGCTGGAAAAACCGGTCATCGCCTATAAAATCCTGGCCGCCGGAAGGCTCCCCGCCAGCGAGGGATTCGAGTACGCTTTCAATCATATCGCGCGCAAGGACGGCGTCTGCGTCGGCATCTATGCCAAAAAGGCCATCGACCAGATCCGCCAGAACGCCACCTACACCGAAACCCTCACTTCCGATTAAGACAAGATGACGGGTTTCCACTCGAGCCTCGTCCTGATATTGTTACTTACAGGCGGTTGTGCCACTATGAACACATACGCCCAAGAAGAATATGCCATTAAAGAATTGACCCTGAAGCTAGAATCCGGGACAGCTCTCCGCTACACCCTGGCCCTCCCTCAGTCCTTCTCTCCCGACAAGTCTTACCCGCTCGTCCTCGCCCTTCACTACGGAGGTCAGGTCACGGATTACTACGGGAAAGGCTACCTGACCAACCTCGTCCTTCCCGCCCTCAGGGAACTGGACGCCGTCATGATCGCGCCGGATTGTCCCGGCGCCGGCTGGACCGATCCCCAGAGCGAGAGCGCGGTTATGGGACTTCTCCGGGCCATCCAGAACGACTATCCGATCGACAACCGGCGGATCGTCATCACAGGTTACAGCATGGGGGCCACGGGGACCTGGCATTTTGTTTTCAAGCACCCCCGGCTGTTCGCCGCGGCGATCACAGTCGCAGGAATGCCGCCGCGCGGGATCGTGCTCAGCGACCCCGGCACGCCGATCCTGGTCATCCACAGCCGCGATGATGAGATCTTCCCGCTCGAAGGCGTCCGCAAGTTCATCCAGGCCTGCGAATCCCAGGGGATCGCGGTCGAGCTAAGGGTTGTCGCCGGTCT
>CAYOZW010000337.1:0-3282 GCA_964408495.1 uncultured Eubacteriales bacterium | reverse complement strand
GCGCTCGGACCGGAGCGGCTGTTTATTTGGGACCAGCAGAGTTCCCTTTTTTGCCTGGATAAGAAAGGCACAGTCCTTTGGGATTCGACAATCACCGAGGGAGTATCCAGCCCTATTTCTCTGGACCGGGAAAGAGTGTATGTCGGAACCGAAAAAGGCAGTCTTTTTGCCCTGAGCCAGGCCACAGGAGAATCCCTTTGGCGTTTTGAAACCGGAGGAATCATCACCGCCGCCCCCGTTTTGTATGATAATCAGGTTTGCCTGGGAAGCGGCGATGGCAAGGTCTATATGCTCAGCCCGATGGGTCGTCTGCGCGGCACGATTGACATCGGCAGTCCCATCCAGGTGACGCCGCTGGTCGATGGCCACCGCCTCTATATCGGGGCTGAGAATAGCGCTTTTTGCTGCTATGACTTGCGAAATCAGAAAAGAAAGTGGATGATCAGGGCGGGTGGACGTCTTCTCGCCTCCCCGCGGGCGGATAGGAAGAGAGTCTTCTTTCCGGCCTCAAACGGGGTCCTCTATGCTTTGAACAAGAAGAACGGGAATATCCTCTGGTGGTGGATTTCCCCTTCGAAGAGCCGGCATGACCTCGAACTCGATGGGGAAAAAATCCTGGCCACATCTTCATCCCCGTACTTTTATGCTTTGGATGTGAAATCGGGAAAGTCAATCGGCAAATATGACGCCAAAGAAGAGATCCGGTCCAATCCGGTCTGGGCGGAGCCCTATCTTTCTTTCGCCCTGTTCGATCCTTCCGTCAACAAGGGAAAGGTTGTCTTTCTCCGCAAAGAAATGAGCGTTAGACTCTCTCCTTCATTGCCTTCGCCCCAGGCGATCGGCACAGAGGTGACGTTCGCGGCTTCGGGGACGGGATTCTACCGGCCGCAGTTCGAATTCTCCCTCTTCCGCGGAGACGAGAGGACCATCGTCCAGGCGGCTTCAGAGCAGACGACTTGGGTTTGGTTCCCCGACAAAGAGGGAAGCTACAGAATCAGCGTCAAGGCGAAAGACGAGAAACAATCCCAGGAGGTCGAAATATCGTATGAGATCACCAAGATTGATAAAGCGACCGGTCGCTGAGATCGATCGCAAGGGAGGCGACAAATGAACCGGGAAGAGGCACTCATCCTCGTTAAAAAGCATCTCCAGAACAAGAACTTGTTCAAGCACTGCTTGGCCGTCGAGGCCTGTATGAAAGCTGTGGCGGCGAGGCTCGGGCACCCTCCGGAACCATGGGGGCTGGCCGGAGTCCTTCATGATCTTGACTATGAACTGACAGAAAAGAGCCCGGAGCTTCACACCACAGAGACGGTCAAAATGCTCGAAAACATGGGTATCTCTCCCGAGATCATCCATGCCATCCAGGCCCATGCGGCCAAGGTGACTTGCGAAAGCCCGATGGACTGGGCGATCTTTTCCATCGACCCGCTGACCGGGCTGATTATCGCCGCCACCTTGATGCATCCGCATAAGAAGCTTAAAGCTATCGACCTCGATTTCGTCAAGCGCCGGTATAAAGAGAAGAGTTTCGCCCGTGGCGCCAGAAGGGAGGAAATCGAGGAGTGCCGGAACCTCGGGCTGGACTTGGATGAGTTCATCTCCATCTGTATCAAGGCGATGCAGGGGATAGACAGCGACCTGGGGCTTTGATTTCCGGGCCGGCTTGCTGGCCGGCCTTGCGGCCTGGGCCGGAAATCGATGCCTGATGACCCGAGTCCTCGATTTGTGTATAATATCGTCTTCTTTTTTTATTAAAGAAGGAGGAATCCATGATCAACGCCCTCACAAAAATACCGACACCTTCAAACGAACCGGTCCTGAGCTACGCGTCAGGAACCCGGGAGCGGAAGGCCCTGAAAGACCAGTTGGCCAAAATGCTCGGCCAGCAGATCGAGATCCCGCTCCTCATCGGCGGGAAGGAGGTCCGGTCTGGAGATATCGGGGACTGCCGTTGTCCCCACGACCATAGGCATGTACTGGCCACATATCATAAGGCCGGCGCGGCGGAGGTCGAACTCGCCGTCAAGGCCGCACACGCTGCTTGGAGAGACTGGTCGGATATGGACTGGAGGTCACGGGCCGCCATTTTCCTGCGCGCGGCCGAGCTCCTGGCCACCAAATACCGCTTCATCCTCAACGCCGCGACCATGCTCAACCAGTCAAAGACACCCTATCAGGCTGAGGTCGATTCCGCCTGCGAAGTCATCGATTTTTATCGTTTCAATCCGTACTTCATGTCCCGCATCTATGCCGAGCAATCGGAATCGGCGCCTGCAGCCTGGAACTATATCGAATACAGATCTCTCGAAGGATTTGTTTTTGCCGTTTCGCCGTTCAATTTCACGGCTATCGCCGCGAACCTGCCCACGGCGCCGGCCCTGATGGGCAACACCGTCCTCTGGAAACCCGCTTCCACGGCCGTCTTTTCATCTTATTTTCTGACCCATCTCTGGAAGGAGGCCGGCCTCCCCGACGGTGTCATCAACTTCATCCCGGGTTCAGGACGCTACGTCGGCGACCCGGTGCTCGAAAAACCGGACTTGGCCGGGGTCCATTTCACCGGCAGCACCAGCGTTTTCCAGGGAATGTGGAAATCAATCGGGGCCAACATCAAGAGATACAAGACCTATCCCCGGATTGTCGGAGAGACGGGAGGAAAGGACTTCATCTTTGTCCACGCCTCGGCCGATGTGGATGTGGTGGTCACGGCCCTTATCCGCGGGGCCTTCGAGTACCAGGGACAGAAGTGTTCGGCCGCCAGCCGGGCCTACATCCCGGACAACATCTGGCCGGCGATAAAGGAGAGGATGGTCGACGAGCTCAAGACGGTCAAGATGGGCGATGTCACCGATTTTTCAAATTTCCTGACCGCGGTCATCGACGAGCCGGCGTTCGACAGCATCATCGAGTACATCGAATATGCCAAGAAATCGAGCGAGGCCGAATTCGTGCACGGTGGAAAATACGACAAGTCGAAGGGATATTTTATCGAGCCGACCGTCATCCAGACGAGCAACCCCAGGTTCAAACTGATGGAGGAGGAAATCTTTGGGCCCTTGCTGACCGTCTATGTCTATCCGGCCGCCCAATTCAGCCAGACGCTTGAGCTCTGCGATAGCACCTCGGCTTATGCGTTGACCGGAAGCATCATGGCCAACGACAGGGGAGCGATCATCAAGGCCGGCAAAGCATTGCGACAGGCTGCGGGGAACTTCTATATCAACGACAAGTGCACCGGCGCGGTGGTCAGCCAGCAGCCCTTCGGAGGCGCGAGGGCTT
>CAYOZW010000336.1:0-3290 GCA_964408495.1 uncultured Eubacteriales bacterium | reverse complement strand
GCCCCGCCCGGGTCCGGACCTCGCGACGACGCCGACGCTGTACGTGGTCGGCTACGCCCACCTGGATACACAGTGGCGGTGGGACTACGTGCGGACCATCGGGGAATACATCCCGAAGACCATGCACGACAACTTCGACCTGTTCGAGAAGTATCCGCACTACATCTTCAATTTCAGCGGCGCCAACCGCTACCGGATGATGAAGGAGTACTACCCGGGCGATTACGAAAGGGTCAAAAAGTATGTCGCCGCCGGCCGCTGGTATCCGTCCGGCTCGTCCATGGAGGAGAACGACGTCAACGCAACCTCGGCCGAGTCCATTATCCGGCAGATTCTCTACGGAACCCAGTATTTCCGCCGTGAGTTCGGCAAGACCAGCGCCGAATTCATGCTGCCGGACTGCTTCGGATTCCCGGCATCCCTGCCCAGCATCCTGGCCCACTGCGGCCTCAAGGGATTTTCGACCCAGAAACTGGTCTGGGGATCCTTTGCCTTGGTTGGCGGCCCGAACTCGGCCGAAAAGACGCCTGTAGGTGTCCCGTTCAACGTCGGCGTCTGGGAAGGGCCGGACGGGCAGAGCGTGGTCGCGGCGCTGAATCCCGGCGACTATGGCGGCTCGATCACCTATGACCTCTCCAAGACACCGCCTCCGCCGCCGGCAACCCCGGAAGCGCAACCGCGGCGCAGGCGACGGGAAATTGACTGGCCGGCCCGAATCGGGCTGAACGGTGAAGCGAGCGGCTTATTCGCCGACTACATGTACTTCGGGACCGGCGACATCGGCGGCTCTCCCGATGAGGCTTCGGTCAAGCTCCTCGAGGCGATCGTGACCAAAAGCCGGACGGTTCTTCCCCCTCCGGATTCCCGGCGCGGCCGGCCGGGACAGCCGCAAAACCAGCCGCCCCCCGGTCCCGAAATCCAGGTCGGCGATGGACCCGTCAAAATTATTTCCGCTACGTCTGACCAAATGTTCCTCGATATCCAGCCCGAGCAGGTGTCCCACCTCCCGCGCTACCGGGGCGACCTCGAGCTCACCAACCATTCGGCCGGGTCAATCACCTCTCAGGCATATATGAAAAGGTGGAATCGGAAAAACGAAATTCTGGCCGACGCCGCCGAACGCGCCTCGGTCGCCGCCGAATGGCTCGGCGGCCGGCCGTATCCGTCCCGGCGGCTGAACGATGCCTGGACGCTGGTTATGGGCGGACAATTCCATGACATCCTCCCTGGCACCAGCATTCCCAAGGCCTATGAATATTCCTGGAATGACGAGGTGCTGGCCATGAACCAGTTCGCTTCAGTCCTGACCAGCGCCACGGAGGCCGTGGCTTCCGCCCTGGATACCCGGGCCAAGGGAGTCGCCGTTGTCGTTTTCAACCCTCTGAACATTGAACGCGAGGACATCGTGGAGGCCGAACTCTCCTTCCCGGGCGGCGCCCCGAAGGCCGTCCGGGTCTTCGGGCCGGAAGGCCGGGAGGTCCCCGCACAGCTCTCGGGAGGGAAGGTCATTTTCCTGGCCAGGGTGCCTTCGGTCGGCTATGCCGTCTATGATGTTCAGGCTTCCGAGTCCGGCGCCTCCGCCGGGCCGGCGCCTCTCAGCATCACCGAGTCCTTGCTGGAAAACGCCCGCTATAGAGTTGTGTTGGACCAGAATGGCGACGTTGCCGGTATTTACGACAAATCGACGGAGAAGGAGCTCCTTTATTCTCCGGCGCGCCTGGAGATCAAGACCGACAATCCCGCCCAGTGGCCTGCCTGGAATATGGATTGGGAGGACCAGTCGCGCGTGCCCCGCGCCTACGTCCAGGGGCCGGCCAAGATACGAACTGTTGAGAGTGGGCCGGCGCGCGTCGCCATCGAGGTCGCCCGCGAAGCCGAGGGCTCCAAGTTTGTCCAGACGATCCGTCTTTCAGCAGGCGAGGCCGGTAACCGCGTGGAGTTTCGAAACATCATCGACTGGATGACCAAAGAGGCCCACCTCAAGGCTGTCTTTCCACTCACCGTCGCGAGTCCCGTGGCCACCTACAACTGGGACATCGGGACCGTTGAACGGTCCACGGACAATCCCAAACAGTTCGAGTTCCCCTCGCATCAGTGGTTCGACCTCACCGACCGGCAGAGCGGGTCCTACGGCGTGACCGTTCTCTCCGACTGCAAGTACGGCTCGGACAAGCCCGACGACAATACCCTGCGGCTGACCCTGATTCGAACCCCCGGCACCCGCGGAGGGTATACAGACCAGGGAACGCAGGATTGGGGACGGCATGATTTTGTCTACGGGATCGCCGGCCACGAGGGCGATTTCCGCTCTGCCCAAACCGATTGGGAGGCCTTTCGCCTCAATCAACCTCTGGTCGCTTTCCAGAGCCCTGCTCATGCCGGAGAACTCGGCAGGACCTTCTCCCTGATGGAGGTGAGTCACCGCCGAATCCGTGTCCTCGCCCTGAAGAAAGCCGAGGAGAGCGAGGAAGTCGTCGTCCGGCTTGTCGAAATGGACGGACGGCCGGCCAAAGGTGTCCGCATCCGGATGGCCGCTCCCATCATCTCAGTCCGCGAGATCACCGGCGCGGAGATGCCCGTCGGGGAGGCCACTGTGACTGACGGCTCGCTGGTCACGGATTTTTCTCCGTCACAAGTGCGGAGCTTCGCTCTCAAGATTGCCGCATCGCCCGCGCGGGCCGCACTGTCCCAGTCGCAGCCCGTTATTCTTCCCTATGACCGGATCATCGCCAGCCGCGATAAAACCAAGGCTAAGGTCGGCTTCGATCGAGAAGGCCGGTGCCTTCCTGCCGAGATGCTGCCCGAGGAGATTCCTTTTGACGGGATACGCTTCAAACTGGCTCCATCCGGCGGGCCTCAGGCTGTGACCGCCAGAGGACAGACTGTCAATCTCCCCGCCGGCCGGTTCACGCGCCTCTACATTTTGGCGGCTTCGGCCGGCAGGGACGAGAAGGCGCCGTTCCGTATCGGCGAAAAGACCGTAGAGTTGACGATCCAGGACTGGGGTGGATACATCGGGCAGTGGGACAATCGCATTTGGAATACCCGGCAGGAGCCGGTGCCTCCTCGGCCCGGAGCGCCGGCCCCCGCCCCGGGGGCCAAGCCGAGGATGCGAACCGTGATGGAATACGTTGGCCTGACGCCGGGATTCATTAAGCCCGCACCCGTCGCCTGGTTCGCCTCGCACCGTCACACGGCCGACGGCGACAATGAGCCCTATTTCTATTGCTATGTTTTTGCCTATGCCATCGATCTGCCGTCCGGCACGAGGACGTTGACTCTGCCCGAGA
>CAYOZW010000335.1:0-3294 GCA_964408495.1 uncultured Eubacteriales bacterium | reverse complement strand
CGGGACGCTCAAGGTCTTCGGCTGCCCGGCCGAAGAGACGGTCGAGGGCAAAGTTTTCATGGCCCGGGCCGGCGTTTTCGACGGCCTGTCCTGCTGTATCCAGTGGCATCCGAGCTCGGAGAACACCGTCTCACTGGAATCGAGCAATGCCCTGAATCAATTCGAACTGGAATTCTTCGGCCGGACCGCCCACTCGGCCGGCGATCCCTGGCATGGCCGGAGCGCCCTGGACGCGATCGAGCTGACCGACATCGGCCTGAACTTCCTGCGCGAGCATTTGAAACCGACGGCCCGGATCCACTACGTCATCCAGGACGGAGGGAAGGCGCCGAACGTCGTGCCGGACTATGCCAGGGCCTGGTACTATGTTCGTGATATCGATCGGGATAGCGTCGAGAAGGACTATGAGCGGGTGCTCAAGATCATCGACGGTGCGGCCAAGATGACCGAGACGACCTATAAAATCCATTTCAAAAGCGGCGTCCACGAAACCCTGGCCAACCGGGCCGGCTCCGAGGTCGTCTATGCCAACCTTCTCCTCGTCGGTCCGCCGGCTTTCACCGAGGAAGAACAGTCGTTCGCCAAGGAGATCCAGAAGGAGATCGATGTCGAGGAGAAGGGGTTGAGCACGAAAATCGAGCCTTTCTCCCATCCCGAAAAGAGCTGGGGGAGCGGCTCAACCGATGTGGCCGAGGTGAGCTGGCTCACTCCGACCACAAGCCTCGCAGTGGCCTCCAGTCCTATCGGAACACCCGGTCACCACTGGGCGATTGTCGCTTGCGGGGGGATGTCCATCGGGCACAAGTGTCTGGCCACGGCGGCCAAGGTGATGGCCGCATCCTGCCTGGACTTTCTCTCCCGTCCCGAGACCATCGAAAAGATGCGGGAGGAGTGGACGGACCGGAAAAGAGGCCGGGAGTATCAATCCCCCCTGCCGGCCGACCTCAAACCTCGAATCGTGCCCAAGAAAGGTGAGCCGTCTTGATGAAGAGCAAGCTTCTGGCCACCAAAAGCCTTGAGGACCTCTCCGAGGAGGCCGCTTCCACCGCGCACGGGTTGAAGAGAGTCCTGGGTCCCTGGCACCTGATCTTTCTCGGCATCGGGGCGATCGTCGGAGCCGGGATCTTTGTCATCACCGGTCACGCGGCCGCTCAATACGCCGGACCGGGCGTCACCCTCTCTTTCGTCCTGGCGGGGCTGACCTGCTCGTTCGCCGGCCTCTGCTACGCCGAGTTCGCCTCGCTCATCCCGATCGCCGGCAGCGCCTACACCTATGCCTACGCCACCCTCGGGGAATTTTTCGCCTGGATCATCGGCTGGGATCTCATCCTCGAGTATTCGCTCGGTGCGACCGCGGTCTCGATCGGCTGGTCGGGCTACATCGTCAGCTTTCTCAAGGACCTCGGGATCAACTTTCCCGAAGCCCTGGCCAACGCACCCTTCGCCTTTGATCCCCAGCACCACACTTGGACGCCCACCGGGGCGCTGTTCAACCTGCCAGCTTTTTTTATCATTGCCATGATCACCACCCTCCTCATCATCGGGATCAAGGAGTCGGCGACGGTCAACGCCGTCATCGTCTTCCTCAAGATCGCGATCATCCTGATCTTCATCGGCGTCGGTATTTTCTTCATCAAGCCGGAACTGTGGAGGCCGTTCATCCCGGCCAACCAGGGCCAGTTCGGGTTCTTCGGGATGAGCGGGATCCTGCGGGGGGCGGGAGTCATGTTCTTCGCCTACTTGGGATTTGACGCCGTTTCCACGCTCGCCCAGGAATCGAAGCATCCGCAGCGGGACATGCCCCGCGGCATTCTCGGCAGCCTGATCATCTGCACAGTTATCTACATCGCCTTCTCTCTTGTCCTGACAGGCGTCGTATCCTACACCGAGCTCAACGTGCCCGCTCCGGTGGCCGTGGCCATCGACGCCATGCGGGTCCTCTGGCTCTCGCCGCTGATCAAGATCGCGGCCGTGGTCGGGTTGATCTCGGTGATGATCGTCCAGTTGATGGGCCAGCCGCGTATCTTCTTCACAATGGCCACCGACGGACTGCTTCCCCGGGTGGCGGCCAGAGTCCACCCGAAGTTCCGGACTCCTTATGTCACTACGATCGCGACCGGGCTGGGGGTGGCTATCGCAGCGTCGCTGCTGCCGATCGGCATCGTCGGCGAGCTCGTTAGCATCGGAACACTGCTGGCCTTCGTCATCGTCTGCGCGGGAGTGCTAGTGCTTCGCTACACTCATCCGGAGATTCCCAGGCCCTTCAAAACCCCCTGGGTTCCGTTCATCCCCGTCCTGGGAATCCTGAGCTGCCTGTATCTCATGGTCGGGCTCCCCAAGGACACCTGGATCCGGCTGCTGGGCTGGATGGCCCTCGGTTTCGTTATCTACTTCACCTACGGCATCCGCAAGAGCAGGCTGCGGCAGAAGGAAAAACTGCGGGCCGACGTCAAGCCGTAAAACTATCCTCCTAGTTGGCCAGGCTATACACCGAACCGTCATGTGCCTTTGTTGACATAGGCGGCTCCATTTTTGTTTGCAATGGGGGCTATTTCTTATTCTGATTATAACTGGACCTTTCGCCACTATTGCAGGCGGTATTTTTTAAAGAAAACAGACAACCTTTTTCCTTTTTAATGCGTATTCTAATATGTAGAAAATATAACGGGAGGCTGACCTTGCTGACAAAACTGGAAGAGTTTATCCTCCTTTCCGTCTGGCGACTGGGCGAAAACGCCTACGGCGCCACCATCTTCAAGCACATCTGTGATTCCACCGGGAAAAGCCTGTCGCTCGGCGGCGTCTATTTTCCCCTGGAAAGGCTGACTCGTCGGGGGTATCTCCAATCCTATACTGGGATGGCAACCCCAGAGCGCAAAGGACTGAGCCGCCGCTTCTACAAGCTGACTCCGAAAGCCAGAGCCGCCCTGGAGGAGTTGAGGCGGATCAATGAAACCATGTGGGCCGGATTCCCGGGTCTAGCGGCTTCAGTCAATCCGTTATCGAAATGAATACTAAACAACATTCGCAATCCCTGCTCTTTCGTCTCATCCGTTTCGTTCTTGAACGGAGCGGCCACCTTCCTTTTCTTGGGGACTTCAGCGAAATTTATCACAATACGGTCCGGACTCAAGGTCTTTTCAGGGCACGCCTTTGGAGCGCGGGACAAATCTTCCGCTCCCTCCCGGCGTTTATCTTTTATTCCAGCTCATGGAGTTTTTTTATGCTTCATAACTACATTAAAATTTCGCTAAGAAAAATAAAGCGGCAAAAGGGTTATTACTTCATAAACAT
>CAYOZW010000334.1:0-3305 GCA_964408495.1 uncultured Eubacteriales bacterium | reverse complement strand
TGTTCCCTTTTTTTGATTAACAGACTGCCTTTTTTATCCCGCATCCGGCCGACCCGGATGACCATAAGAAATAGGGGGCAAGCGAACGCCGGTCGCCTTGATTCAAACGAACGAGAAGGGAACGGGCTCGTTGGTGACGAGGCTGAACAAGTTCTCGACGTCGACGTGATAGAGTTCGCGGAGGACCTTCCTGACGATATCTTTTTTCAAGGCAAGGACTTCCGCGCTGTCCATCTTGTCGATTCTGACCCGGGCTCCGGCGATGAGTTCATGCCCGCCGGCCGTTCCGGATTTAGGGATGGCTCTCTTGATCAGCCGGGCCGTATTGGCTTGGATGTTTTTCGAACGGATAGAGGTATAGAGCAGACCTTGGTAGGAGCCGAGGCAGATCGACCAGCTCATCTTTTTTATCCTCAGCAGAAAATCCGCCATCTCGGCCACAAAATCGGGATAGGGTAGCTCTTCCAGGATAACCCCGACCAGGTGCTTGTAGTAGAAGCCGCTGGTCAGGACCTGCAGCAGGTTGGAGATAAAATCCCGAGACAGGCTGGGATACTGGATTTTGGAGAGCCGCTTGAAGCTGATCCGGGGAAGAAGCTCCAGGTAGGCTTTTTTATCTGCCGGACTGCCCTCTCTCCCGAGACCCTGGGTTTCGCTGAAGATGGCATGGAACAGGGCCGTCGCCACCGGTGCCGGGATGGCCACCTCCTCTGAGGCTAAGTATTCATAGATAATCGTCGAGCAGGCCCCGTAATCCGGGCGGACGTCGTAAAAAGGGACTTTTTTTGTCCGTTGGCGGAGGGGATGATGGTCGATCACGGCCAAAGGCGTCACCTTCTCCGGCAGGTTCACGTTCCCTCCGGCCGGCTGGCAGTCCAGCAGGACGAATTGCCGGCGGCAGGCCAGCCGCACTCTCGATATCAGATGAATGGAAATTTTCAGCTGGGTCAGCATGGCCTTGTTTTCCGCCCGGCCGATGAACCCGTCGTAATAAATCCTGACAGCATGGAAACCCTTTTTTTTCAACAAATATTGGAGTCCCATGGCCGAGGCCAGAGAATCGGGGTCGGGGTTGTTATGGACCATCAGGCAGATGGGCCGGTCCGGCCTCACGACTTCCAGCAGGCCGTTCATGCCGTCCATTTGAACACTTTTGGGGTGGCTTGACAAGCCCGCGGCGAAGGATCCCCTTGGAGCCTTGATCGGTCTGAGCAAGCCTCTCCAAGATTTGCCGCACCCCTCAATCTGGATTCAGCCACTCTCCTCCCTCATCGATGTTCTCTTGAGTGAACACTCTGGAAGCGAGGGTGATTTCCTTTTCAATCGTTTCCTTGTTGAGGATCCTCAGGGCGGTTTCCACAGCTTCCCTCCCTCCGGTGGGATATTCGAAACTGGCCGCCAGGACACCCTGTCGGACGTAGACCTGTCCCTCGTGCGGCAGGGCATCTATGCCGACGAACAAGATGCCCGATTCCCTCCCGGCGGCCTTGGCCGCCAGGTAGGCTCCGTGCGCTCCCGGGTCGTTGTGGGCGTAAACAAGATCGATCTTCTGAAATCGGGCCAGGGCGGATTCCATCTCCTTTCTGGCGTCCGGTTCCAGCCATTTCATATCCGCTTCGAAGATGATCTCGATCCCGCTCCCCTTGATTCCATCGCGGAACCCGGTGTGGCGGTCCTGCCCGGGCGTTGAAGTCATCAAGCCCTTGAGTTCGACGACTCGACCCTGGCCGCCCAGTTTCCCGACGATCCATCTCCCGGCGGCTCTTCCGATTCTCCTGTTGTCGGCACCGATGAAACAGGTGTACTCATCGCCCAGGACACGGCGGTCGAGGACGATGATCGGAATACCAGCCCGGTAGGCGGCGGCGACCGGCGGGGTCAGGGGGGCGGCTTCCTTCGGGGAGACGATGATGGCATCGACGCCGGCACTGATGTATTCCTCGAGATGAGCCCTTTGGATCAACGAATCATTCTGGGCGTCTTTGAAGATCATCCGGATTTCAGGGTGTTGCTCGGCGGCAATCTTGATGTCCTGGTTCATCTGGACCCTCCAGGGTTCCCCGAGGTTGCACTGGCTCATTCCGATGGTCCACTTCGCTCCGGTCGGGGTCTCCCCGGGTGCGCCGGGAGGAAGAGGATTCTCCTTCTTAGCGCAAGCTGAAGGCCAGCAGATAAGGTTCAGGGCGATCAAAAAAAACAACACGGCTTTTTTCATAGTCCACTCCTTTTCATCTTTTCGTCCTTTGGAAGAGCACGGCCCCGACGATGATCAGGCCGGTCAACATCAGCCGGGTGGCTTCTCCCACCGCGTTGATGCTGAGGATTTTTTCCAGGTAGCCGATGGTCATGGCGCCGATAAGGGTCAGGCCGATACCGCCTCTTCCCCCCATCAGGTTCGTCCCTCCGATCACCACGATGGCGATGGCGGTCAGTTCATAGGTCATCCCCGCCTCCGGATCTCCCTGGAGCTCCTGGGCAGCCTGGCAGATACCGGCCACGGCGCAAAACAGGCCGCTCATCCCGTATACGAGGAGCTTGGTCCGGAAGATGGGAATCCCGGAGAGTCTGGCGGCCTCTTCATTGCCTCCGATGGCGAAGATGCGGCGTCCCCAAATGAGCTTAGCCAGGACCAGCCAGCAGACCAGGATGCAGGCCAGGAAGATCAGGGTGACGACGGCGATGTTATCGCCCAGGATTTTCGAGTTCAGGGTATCGAAAATGGCGGATACTTCCGAGTATTTGTAGATCCCGTCCGACTGCAGGACGGCCGTAGAGATCTTTCGTCCTCCGGACACCCACTTGGCCATTCCCCGGGCGAAGACCATCATGGCCAGGGTGGCGATGAAGGGCTGAATCCGGAATTTGGCGATCAGCCCCCCGGAGACACTCCCGCAGGCCGTGCCGATACCGAGACAGAGGAGGATCGAGACCCAGGCCGGCCAGCCGTATTGGAGCGAGAACAGGGAGAAAAGCACGGCCGTGAGCCCGAGGAGGCTGCCCACGGATAAGTCGATCCCGGCGGTGATGATGACCAGAGTCATGCCGCAGGCGAGAATTCCGAACACCGAGATGTGTCTGAGCATGTCTCGATGGGTGTCCCAGCGGAAAAACGCCCCGTCGGCGTTGAACATCGTTCCGAGCAGAATGACGAGAATCAAGGCAGCCAGGGCCCGGACGTACGGCGACCCGAAGAGTTCCGCGATTCTCCTGCCGGTATCCGGTTTTTCAGGTTTATCCATGTTCAGCCTTCCTCTCCCAAGGCGGCCTTGATCACTTTTTCCTGCGTCGCCTCGGCGCCTTCGAAC
>CAYOZW010000333.1:0-3320 GCA_964408495.1 uncultured Eubacteriales bacterium | reverse complement strand
TGAAAAAATTCTTTGCAGCAGTCAGCTTTGGCCTGGCCGCCTTAGCTATGGTGCTGACGGCGGCTCCGGCCCAAAAGAAAATGATCCAGGTCAAGGGATCAGACACTCTGGTCAACCTCGTCCAGATCCTGGCCGAGGAATACATGGCCAAAAGCCCCGGCGCCGCCCTGGCCGTCCTTGGCGGCGGTTCGAGCACCGGGATCGCGGGCCTGACCAACGGGACCTGCGACATCGCCGATCATTCCCGGGAGTGGAAACAGAAAGAGATCGACCTGGCCTGGGAAAAGGGCGTCAAACCACGCTTCTTCATCGTCGCCGTTGACGGCGTGAGCATTATCGTTAACGAGAAAAACACCCTCTCCCAGCTGGCCATGGCCGACGTCGGGGCGATCTACCGCGGCGAGGTCAAGAACTGGAAGGCCGTCGGCGGTCCGGACAAGGCCGTCTCTCTCTACGGCCGCCAGTCGAACTCGGGCACCTACGTTTTCATGCAGGAGCACGTCCTGGGCAACAAAAACTACTCGACCGACATGAAAGAGATGAACGGCAACGCCCAGATCATCGAGGGAGTCCTCCAGGACGAGGGTGGAATCGGTTACGTCGGTGTCGGCTACCTCTTCGACAAGGACGGGAAAGTCCGCAAGGGCATCAAGGTCCTCAATGTTTCGAAAGAGTCCGGCGGAAATGCCTTCTCGCCCCTGGACAAAGCCGCCGTCGACTCCGGGGATTATCCCGTTTCCCGGCCCCTTTTCCAGGCCACCAACGGCAGGCCATCGGGCACCGCCGCTGACTTCATCCTGTTCGAGACAAGCGACGAAGGCCAGAAGATCGTGGCGAGAGAGGGCTTCTTCACCATCGGGGCCAAGCACAAAGAGCAGAATGAGAAAAACTTAAGGTAACTCCCCTCATAGATCTCAGGACGAGCGGGGGAGAAGCCAAGTCGCAGTAGTCGACAGGCTTCTCCCCGTTCTCCTGTCATCCGAGAGGGGATTTTGGGCTTTCAAGCTTCTATGAGGGGATGTAAATGAAATGGTTGAAGGAAGGACGCAGAAAAGAGTCTTCCTTATGGATTGTTAGCCTGATCGAAAAGATTTGGGGGGAGGGGGAAGAAAAGCTCTCGGGCTCTGATGAAACCGGACCGTCTGCAAGATCATTCGCCAAGAGGAGAACCCTGGCTGCTTGGAAAGAGTCGGCCATCAAAGCTTTCTTTTTCACCAATGGGATGCTGGCCATCATCGTTCTCATCGGGATCTTCGCCATCCTGTTGTATACCGCCGTCCCCGCTTTCAGGGAAATCCCGCTGAAGGAATTCTTCGGCAACAAGATTTGGGATCCGACTTCCCCTGAAAAGGCCGAGTACGGACTCCTCTCCATGATCGTCAGCACTTTGATGTGCACCGCGGGGGCTCTGGTCATCGCCATCCCGATCGGGCTCGGCGTGGCCTCCTATCTCTCCGATGTGGCTCACTGGAGGGTGCGGGAGATCGTCAAACCGATCGTCGAGATCCTGGCCGGGATCCCTTCGGTCGTGACAGGTTTCTTGGGGATCGTTCTTTTTGGGCCGATCATCGCCAAACTCTTCCATACCGGAAACGGATTGAACGCCGTCAACGGAAGCTTCCTCCTGGCTATCATGGCTCTGCCGACGATCATCAGCATCTCCGAGGATTCGCTGAACGCCGTTCCCTCGGCCTATGCCGAAGCTTCTCTGGCTTTAGGGGCGTCGAAATGGCAGACGCTCGTCCGGGTCAAAGTTCCGGCCGCCCTTTCCGGAATCTTCGCCTCCTTTATGCTCGGGATGGGACGGGCCATCGGCGAGACCATGACCGTCCTCATGGTCACCGGAAACGCCCGGTCTTTTCCCCACGGCTTTCTCAGTGCCGTCCGGACGATGACCGCCAACATCGCCATCGAGCTGGGCGAGGTTCCTTACTTCACGACCCATTACTATGCTCTGTTCGCCATCGGGCTGGTTCTCTTCATCATGACCTTTATTGTCAATCTCATCGCCGATGTCATTCTGAACAAATACCAACAGAGGGAACTATGAAGAAGAAAAAGATTGTCCAGTTCATTGGTTTCCTCTCCTTGCGTGTATGTCTGTATACCGTCCTGGCCATCCTCCTGCTGTTTCTCTATGACATAGGCAGAAAAGGGGGAGGGGCCATCTCCTGGGAGTTCATCAGCCAGGCGCCCCGCCGCGGCATGACCGAGGGCGGTATCTTCCCGGCGATCTTCGGGACGCTCCTGGTCACGGTCGTGACCGCCGTCCTGGCCATCCCGCTCGGGATGTTCGCGGCCATCTATCTGAATGAATATGCCAAACAGAGCCGACTGACGCGGCTCATCCGGCTGTCCATCCGCAACCTCAGCGGGGTCCCTTCGATTGTTTACGGCCTCTTCGGGGTCATCCTTTTTGTCAATATCCTCAAGTTTGGTACGTCGATTCTTTCGGCCGGATTAACCCTCGGGCTGCTGACGCTTCCCTGGACGATCACGGCGAGCGAGGAAGCCCTGAAAACGATCCCGAACTCATACAGGGAGGGCTCTCTCGCTTTGGGGGCGACCAAATGGCAGGCCATCCGTACCAACGTTTTACCGTACGCCATCCCGGGGATGCTGACGGGGACCGTGCTCGGGCTGGCCCGGGCCGCCGGAGAGACGGCTCCGATCTTGTTCACGGGGGCCGCGTTTTATCTGCCCTATCTCCCCAAGTCGCTAAGCGACCAGTTCATGGCCCTGCCTTATCATCTTTATATCATGGCGACTCAGCACCACGCGATCCTCCAGGTGAGGCCGCTGGCCTATGGCACGGCCCTGGTTCTCATCCTTCTGGTCCTCGGCCTGAACATGACGGCAATCGTCGTCCGCTACCGGATGAGACGAAAACGCAGGTGGTAAAATGGAAGTAAAACCTAAGATCGAAACGAAAAACCTGGACTTTTACTATGGGTCCAAACAGGCGCTTAAGAACATCAATGTCGTCTGCGCCGACCGCCGGGTCACGGCCATCATCGGGCCGTCAGGCTGCGGCAAATCGACCTTCATCCGGACGCTCAACCGGATGAATGATGTCATCGCGGGGACGCGGATGGAAGGCGAGATCTTTATTGACGGCGTCAACATCAACTCTCCAGCGGTGGATGTCGTCGAACTCCGCAAGAACGTCGGGATGGTCTTTCAGAAGCCGAACCCCTTTCCCAAGTCGATCTTCGACAACGTGGCCTACGGATTAAGAATCAACAACGGCGGGAACCGGGCGAAGATCGAAGAGACCGTCGAGAAGAGCCTCATCGAGGCGGCGCTCTGGGACGAGGTCA
>CAYOZW010000332.1:0-3332 GCA_964408495.1 uncultured Eubacteriales bacterium | reverse complement strand
TCAGCACGAGACCGAGAAGCCCGAAGATAAGGAAGACCAAAAATAGTTCGATCACGTCTCTCTATCCCGCAAAAGGGAGACATTTTATAAAAATGGAATGGAAATGGCAATCACTTTTGACAAAAAAATTTTAATCCCCCATAATAGCCACTCCCGGCGCCCGAAATGATCGGAATAACAGCGTCCTTCCAAAGCCGCCGGTGGACCATCTGGCTTGGCACGATCCTCCTTCTGACCGGCTTCCCGGGCTGCCGGAGGCAATCCCGGCCCGAGAACTACATCCTGATCACCCTCGACACGCAACGGGCCGACTACATCAGCGCCTATGACCCGGCCAAAGCAGCCACTCCCCACATCGACCGGCTCGCCCGGGAGGGCACCCTTTTCCGGAACGCCTACAGCCTCATTCCCATCACCCTCCCCTCCCACGCCTCAATCTTTTTTTCCGAGCCGCCCCACCTCCTCAGGAATTACAATAACGGCCAGAAGATCGCCGTCAAGAGGGCCCGTCCATCCTTCGTCAACCTCTTCCGGAAGAAAGGGTATGCGACTGCCGCTTTCGTATCCTTGGGCGTTCTCAAGAGGCCGTTCGGGCTGGAGCAGGGATTCGATCAATACGAGGACGAGTTTCCTCCGGAACGATGGTATCTCACGGCGGCTGAGGTCAACAGCCGGGTAGACGCCTGGCTGGAGTCTCACCAGGACCGTCCTTTTTTCCTGTGGATCCATTATTCCGACCCCCACGATCCCTACGCTCCCCCCGACTCTCCTCTTGACTTCCGGCTTTTTCTGAACGAGCGGCTGGTCGCCGAAACGTGCCTCCAGAAGTACACCTTCAACGAAGTCGATCTCGACCTGAAACCGGGAAAGAACCAACTCCGGATCGAATTCGTCAACGAATTCGACGACCGGCCCGACCACTTCCTCGGGCGGCTGGACAGGGTGGAGTTCAGCCCTGAACCCGAGAGCCTCCTCGTCGAGTTCGGGCGCGGCTGGTTCATCCGGCAGGCCGACCAGCAGTTCTTTTTTAAGAACAACAGCCTCATCGAAATCCAAAATAAAACCGGCCTCAAACAGGTCAAATTCACCTTCCGGGGATTACCTAACTTGAGCCGGGAGAGCGCCCCGATCTGCTACCGGAGAGAAGTTGAATACATGGACGGCGAAATCGGCAAGCTCTGGGACAGGTTGAGGGAACGTCAGCTCTTCGACAAAACGGCCATCCTGCTCGTCGGCGATCATGGCGAAGGACTGGGCGAATACCACAACGACTTCGGCGACCCGCACTTCGGTCACATTCACTATCTCTACGACGTCTATCTCCATGTTCCGCTCATCATCCGCGATCCCTCACAGGCCCAGAAGGGTGTGGTCCGGAGCGAGTATGTCACCCTCCTCGACGTCGCGCCGACGTTATCGGCGATGGCGGGGCTCAAGCCCTTCCCCCATTCCCAGGGCAGAAACATCGAGCGTCTCGATACGGGCGCAAAGCCGGTCATCTTCGAGGAAACCTACCGTCCGGAAGCTTTCCAAGACCGCTTTGGACTGCTCTCCCCCCCCTGGCATCTCATCCTCACCCCCCGGCGAGAAAGATATGAGATCTACAACCTGGAGGAGGATCCAGGAGAAAAATCCAACCTTTTCGACGGCCGGAATTGGCCTTCCGAACTGTCGCCGCTGCGGCAAAAGCTGGAAGGCCTCGCCCGGGACATCCTCGGTGATAAGCAGGAAATCCAGATAGACGACCAGACCAAAGAAATGCTCCGGGCCCTGGGCTACATCCGCTAGCTAAGGCTAAGAGTTTAAGGCGTGGAGAGCCGTCCCTTTGGCCTTGAGGGCCGCCTCCACCAAAGATTCGGATATGGTCGGGTGGATGTGAATCGTTGAAGAAACGTCCTGGATGGTCAATCCCTTTCTCACGGCCAGGGTGATCTCCGGGATCATCTCGCTGGCCATGGGAGCCAGGATATGGGCCCCGATCACCCGGTCGTCCGCCGAGGCGATGAGCTTGATCATGCCTTCGGGGCTTTCCAGAGTCAGGGCCCGGCCGTTGGCCTGAAGCGAGAAGATCCCGGTCTGGATCTTTTCGCCGGCGGCCTTGGCTTCTTCTTCGGTCAAGCCCACTGCGGCGAATTCCGGCTCGGTAAAAACCGCCATGGGCAGGGCATCATAAGCCATGGAACGAGAAGCTCCGGCCGCGTTCTCCGCCGCGATCACCCCTTCATGCGAGGCCTTATGGGCGAGGAGTTTGCCGCCGATGAGGTCGCCGATGGCATAGATCCCGGAGAAAGAGGTCTCGAGTTTTTCGTTGACCATAATGAATCCGGAGCGGTCGACAAGGCCTTTCAATCCGTCGCCGAGGAATTCCGAGTTGGGCCGGCGGCCGGCAGCCAAGAGCACTTTCTCTGCAGTGAAGTCGAAGGGTTTTTGCGTCTTGAGGCAAGTCCCGGTGAGCCGCACCCTCCCGGTCTCTCGGCGGCTCTCCTCGAGGCGCATTTCCGTGAAGACGCGGAGCTCCTGCTTTTTCAGCATCCTCTCCAAACGGACGGCCATCTGCCGGTCCATCCCCGGAAGGATCGTGGGCATGATCTCGAGTATTGTCACCTCGGTCCCAAGACGGGAGAAAATCGTCCCGATCTCGAGCCCGATGGCTCCGGCTCCGACGACTAGAAGTGACTGGGGGACCTCCTCGAGTTCGAGCGCTTCCAGATTGGTGATGACGGCTTGGCCGTCAGGCTTGAGGGCGGGAAGGTCGGACGACCGGCCGCCCGTGGCCAGGATAATTCTCTCCGCATCCAGTGATTTATCCCCTCTCTCCCCCCGGAAAACGATCGTTCGTTCGCTCTTGATTTCTCCTCTCCCTTTCAGGACCTCGACTCCATTTCTCTCGAGGAGAAATTCGATTCCTCTAACCAGCCTGTCCACGATCGCCTTCTTTTCCCGCTGGACGCCCTTCCAGTTCAGCCGAGCTTTTTCGCCAACCTCCTCGATCCTGGGGTTCTTCCTGAGATCGCGCCACAGCTTTGTCTGGCTGAGGAGGAACTTGGTCGGGATGCAGCCATAGTTCATGCAGGTCCCGCCGATGCGGTCCTCCTCAATCACAGTCACCTTTTTCCCGAGCTGGCTCGCTCGCAGGGCGGCGACGTAGCCGCCGGGGCCTCCGCCGATGATGACGAGATCGCGCTTTTCGGACATGACGCCTCCTTGGGTCAATTATAGTTTCTTTCGCGTGTGTTTTCAAAATATCCCCAGCCCATTCAGCTTTGTAACGAAAATTGTGGTGATAAGGAGAAGGCGGGGAGTATGATCAGCCGCAATCAGCCTAGCTCCCG
>CAYOZW010000331.1:0-3333 GCA_964408495.1 uncultured Eubacteriales bacterium | reverse complement strand
TGATCGAAGAACCAGGCCAGGCTCCGACCAGTCTCTTTCTCGCAGAACCTCTGGAATTCCCTCCAGCTCAGCCGCTTCCCCCCGTATTCCCGGAGGCATTTCCGGTAGATTTTTATGAATGTGTCCCGGCCGAGGACCGCGTCGAGGGCGAAGATGATGCTCGGCCCTTTGCTGTGAACAACGGTATTGTCACGGTCGTAGTGGATTTCCTCAAGACGCGCCGGCGGGATATCGATCGTCATGTCGTAGTGCATTCGCAGGCCATTGAGATAGTTCCCCATCCACTTGCGGCGGCGTTCCGAGTCGATGCCCCGGTCCATCATGTATTCGGTGTCGATAAAGATCCCCATCCCGATCCAGAGCCAGGCCGGGTCGTCCGGGTCGAGCACCCATTCGCCCCAGTATTCGTGGCCGATCTCGTGAGAAGTGATATGCTGCCACCAAAGAACCGGCTCGCCCTCCTTGAACGTTTCCTGACCGTGGATGACGACGATCCCCGTAGCGAATGGATAGCCTCCCCAGCGACCGGTGCCGCCCGGGATAATAGACAAAAACTTGAATGGATAGAAGCCGAGCCACTCCCGGCAAAAGCGGATGACATCGACCGCTGTTTCCAGGCAGACGGCCGCGCACTGGGCTCCCTTTTCCGTTGCGATCGTGGTCACCAGTACACCTTCTACCTCGCGGGATTCCGTTTTCATGTCCCTGCCGAGGTAGATGCCGAAGGTCCGGGCGCCGTCGTTCTCGTATCGCCCGGTCTTCGGGTTCAAGCGGCCGCTCGCAGCCAGGGCGAAGCCTTCCGGTGTATCGAGTTTGACGGAAAAGGAATCATGGAGCGGCATGCCATCCCACCAGAGCCGGGGATACCAGCGGGTGTCTGCGAATTCCCGTGCTTTTGGGGAAAACTCAACGGGCTTCTTGAACGTCACTGAAATTTCGATCTTCTTCCCGGATTTCAAGGGTTTGGGCAATCGGAAAAACAGGGGGGAGGGGAGCGCGGCGAGGTTCTCCGGATTGAGGGGGACCAATTCCTTCCCCGAGACGGATAGGCTGAGCGATGACTCCGGACCGATAGCCCAATCGAGGGCGATCGTCCCTATTTCTGCATTGGCGCTGTTCTTGAAGACGATCGTCTCCTTCCCATCTATCATGCCCTTGGCGGCGAGATCGATCCGCGCATCGATATGGTAATGGCTCTTGGGGAGCTCTGCCGGCACTATGTATCCATCCTGCGCGCCGAACGAAGGACGGGCGGAGAGCGAGAATAGGGCCAAAGAAACCGACAAGTAAATATGGAGACGACAGCGGGCAGATCGAGATTTCATGATATTCCTCCCGGGGAAAATGGGAATAAGCTTATTGAGATATTATCATCATCGGCGCAATATTGTTAATATATTATACGCTGAAGGGCTGCGTTGGGTTGCCGAGGCTCGGCTCGGGCTGATAAACTGCCTGAGCGCTTTTGGCAAAGATCGTGGCCGGATAAACGCCGCTTTTCCGGGGAACAAACATCAAGAAGGGAGATGGAGCAGGGAGATTCCCATCCACAGGATGGCTGAGAGCAGCGCGGACCCGGGGATCGTCAGGAACCAGGCCCAGACGATGCGGTAGGCCAGGCCCCAGCGAATGGACTTGAAATGAGTCGTGGCTCCGACACCGATGATGGCGCCCGTGATCGTGTGAGTCGTCGAGACCGGCGCTCCGACGGCCGATGAAAAAAGGATCGAGGCCGCCGCGGCGGTCTCGGCGCTGAACCCGTGGACAGGACGGAGCTTGGTCATCTTCATTCCCAGGGTTTTTATGACCTTCCAACCGCCGGTTAGTGTTCCCAAAGCGATGGCCGTGTAGCAGCTAATGATGACCCAGAAAGGAACGTAGAACTTGTCCCCGAGGCGGCCCGTGCTGAAGAGAAGCATGGCGACGATGCCCATGGTTTTTTGGGCGTCGTTTGTTCCGTGTCCGAGGCTGTAAAGGGCGGCCGAGACGAGCTGAAGATGGCGGAACCAGCGGTCGACGGTCCGGAGGGGCTGACGGCGGACGATCCAGAAGACGGCGATCATGATGAAGTATCCTAGGACCAGTCCTATCAGCGGGGCCAGGAAGATGAAAAGGACGACCTTGATCAAACCCGAGGCGATCAGCGAGTGGACGCCGCTCTTGACAAGGGCCGTTCCGACCAGCCCTCCAACCAGGGAGTGAGACACGCTGATGGGGAGACCCAGATGAGTGCAGCCATATGACCAGATGATGGCGCCCAGGAGCGTGGACAGGATCATCGGCGCCGTAACGATCCCGGGGTCGACGATCCCGCGGCCGATGGTCTTGGCCACATGGACGCCGAAGAAAAAGGCGGCTGCGAAATTGAAAAAAGCCGCCCAGACAACGGCCAGCTTGGGAGAGAGGACGCGCGTGGCCACGATCGTCGCCACGGAATTGGCGGCGTCGTTCATGCCGTTGATGAAATCGAAGAGAAGGGCGAGAAGGATGATGGTGACGATAAAAAAAGTCATCCCCCGCGCCTCAGGTGTTCTCGAGCACGATGCCCTCGACGATATTGGCCACATCCTCACAGCAGTCTGTGGCCCGCTCCAGGTACTCCAGGATGTCTTTCCACTTGATCAATTCGACCGGGTTTTTTTCCTCGCGGAAGAGGCGTGCTACGGTGCTTCGCCGGATGTAGTCGGCTTGGTCTTCGAGACGCTTAATCTCCACGGTCAGCTCGAGAATACGGGCAGGCTTCTTGAGCCGGCGGAGAAGGCTGACCATCTCCTGGACGAGTTTCCCGCTCTCGAGCAGTACTGCCGCTAGTTCTCGCGCTTCGGGAGGCACGCAGTCTGGGCAGTACATCTCTATCCGGGAGGACACGGCCTCGGCTTGGTCGAGGATGTTGTCGAGATGAACCGCCAGTTGATGGATGTCGTAACGGTCAAAAGGCGTCACAAATGTCTTGTGAAGCTTCGCCACCAGGTTATGGACCGTCTGGTCCGTCTGGTGTTCGATGGTCTTGACTTTTTGGGAGAATTCGGCTGAACGGCCCTCAGTTTCGAGCATCAGGGAGAGCGTTTGGGCGCCATCCACGACTCCGGCGCTGATCTTATCAAATAGATCGTAGAACTCTTGGTCTTTAGGGGTTAGGGATTTAAACATAGACGCTGCTCCATTCCCGTGACGAGATTTTTCAATTCGAACAAAGGGAGAATGATAATTATCACGGTTCGGGAAATGATGTCAAAGATTTCTCCAGAATTTCTTTACCCACGGAACGGCTTCCCGGAGAGCCGGGACGAACCGGTCGAAATGGTAATGGCTGAGACCGGCGACAACCCTTAG
>CAYOZW010000330.1:0-3354 GCA_964408495.1 uncultured Eubacteriales bacterium | reverse complement strand
CCCAGGGTCGCTGACGGCGTCCCCGATTATTCGGCAGCGGCGATGAAGGAACAGAAGGCGAAACTCCCGTCCTTCCAAAAACGGCTGGCGGCTATCGACTGTGCCCGCTGGCCGGTTGCTCAACAAGTCGATTACCATTGCGTCCGGGCCGAGATGAACGGCCTCGAGTTCGACCACCGCGTCCTCCGGCCGTGGTCACGGATGCCCAATTTCTATGTCTCCGTTACCGCATCCGAGCACGACGTTCCGTTGCGCGAAGGGCCGGAGATTTTCGACCCGCTCAACCTCTGGAAGCATGAGTTTCCGCTGGGGGAGAAGGAGGTGCTGGAATATAAGGAGAAGCTTCGCGTCGTCCCCGATATCCTCGCCCAAGGGAAAAAGAATTTGACGGAAGAGACCAAGGACCTCTGGACGCTGAGCATCCCGGAGATTCGAGGCGAGAGCAGAACCCTCGACAATCTGGCCGAGCAATTGGCAAAATATCATCCGGACATTGCGCCCGAGGCAAAGAGGGCCAAATCGGCCGTCGATGAATATCTTTCCTGGGTCGAGGAAAAAGAGAAAGCGATGAAACCGGAGCCCTGCGGAATCGGGGTCGATAACTTCGACTGGTACATGAAAAACGTCCATCTTGTCCCGTATACGTGGAGAGAGCAGGTCGCTGTCCTGGAGCGGGAATGGGTGCGGTCGGTCGCCTCCCTGAAGCTCGAGGAACATCGGAACCGCCGTCTCCCTAAGCTCACTCCGCCCGCAACCGAGGAAGAGGCGAAGCGCCGCTACAACGACGCCGTGGACGAGTTCATGCGGTTTCTGAGGGAGGAGCCCGTCTTCACCGTTCCCGATTACCTGCACTTGGACTATTTCAGGGGACGGTTTGCCCCGCCGGACGCCCGGCGCGATTTCTTCGCCAAGGTCGAGTCGCTCGACTCCATGCCGATGAAATGCCACAGCATGCACTGGCTGGACAAACAGCTGATGGCCAATGATCCTCATGCCAGTCCGATCCGCCGTGTTCCGCTCCTTTATAACATCTGGGATTCGCGGGCCGAAGGCCTGGCCACGGCGATGGAAGAGCTGATGATGCAGGCCGGCCTTCTGGACAAGCGGCCGCGGGCCAAGGAACTCGTCTATATGCTCGTCGCCATGCGCTGCGCCAGGGCCATGGGGGACCTCAGGATGCACAGCAACGAGTGGACCCTCGAGCAGGCTAGGACGTACGCCGTGGAAAGGACGCCCTACGGCTGGTTGCTTCCCGACGGCGGGACGATCTGGACTGACCTGCGGATCTACCTCCAGCAGCCCGGCTACGGCACGAGCTACGTCGTGGGCAAGGTCCAGATCGACAAGCTGATGGCCGACCGGTCAAGCGAAATGGGCAATGATTTTACACTGCAGAAATTTATGGACGAATTCCTGGGCTGCGGCATGATCCCCGTCTCGCTCAGCCGCTGGCAGATGACCGGCCTCGAGGACGAGATCAAGAAATTGTGGTGACCGGGAAAAAAATGGGGACGGTCCTATTTTTTCCCCCGCTCCGAATAAGGATAAGGGAATCTGGAAAAAATAGGACCGTCCCCATTTTTTGTTGCCTTCGTCTTATCTCCTGCATACGCTTGCCCTTGTTACATCAACTGTGCTAGATTATTGAATTCCTCCGAGTCAAAGAGTCTAAGGCGGCGCAGCCGCTAGGACTCGCGACCGTCAGGGTAAGGCCGGATACGGCCCTGCCTTCCGTGTTTGAAAAGGAGGTCAGATGCAGCGCCAACACCGTAGTTTTTCCTCAACCCAAACCAATCTTCACGCTCTTCTTTTTATTATCACGCTCGGGTTGGCATTCTCTTTTCCCGGTTGGAGCCAGGAAAAAAGCAAGGAAGAGGAGGCCGAAAAACAGGCCAAAAAGACCAAGATTACAGAGGAAATCATCGTCGTCGGTCGGGCGCCTCACGATCTCCCTGTAGCCACGGTGACGACAGTCATGGTGACAGAGATTGACCAGCGCCGTCCCTTGGACTTGGCCGAAGCCATGAGGTATGCGCCTGGCGTCATGGTCACTTTCGGTGACAAGGATACCTACACCCTTAAGCTGCGCGGTATGGACGCCAAGCGCATTGCCCTCCTCCTTGACGGCGTGCCCGAAGTCGAGCCTTACTACAGCACCTTCGACCTGAAGACGATCCCGGCCGCGGGGTTCGACTCGCTGCAGATCACCAAAGGCCCTTCCTCGGTTCTCTATGGCCCGAACACCCTGGGCGGCATCGTCAACGTCATTACCCGCCGGCCGGGCCCGGAGCCGCGCCTGGCGTTGACCGGCTCCTATGGCGGGCACTCCACTCGAGGTATCGTCGTCGACGGCGGCGCCCAGTGGAAAAGATTCGCCCTGGCCGGAAGCGCCTCTTACCAGGATTCGAACGCCTTCGCCTATCCCGACGAGTCCGGGGAGAATGTTCTTCGCTCCAACAGCGATTACAGCCGCTTCAACCTGAGCGCCAAGCTCTACTACGCCCCGAGCGAGCGGACCGAGATCATGGTCAACGGTGCGATCTATCGCTCGGACTACGGCATGCCCGCCGCTCTCTCCGTCCAGAGGCCGCGTTACTGGCGGTTCAAGGACTGGGACCGCACCTCGTTCAACGCCGGCGGGTTCACCTCCCTGGGAGAGCGCTCTACCCTCCGGTTCCGGGCGTTTTACATCGGCTATCGGAACACGCTCATCCAGTGGAGAAACCCGGAGATGACGGTCCGACAGTTCGAGAGCACCTTCGACAACGAGGTCTATGGGGCTTTCGGCCTGGCGGATTTGTGGGCCGGTGCCGGCAACTCTCTCAAGCTGAGCCTCTATTTCCAGAGAGATATCGCCCGCACCCAGGATGATGTCGGGGCGTCCTGGGAGAAGTATGACCAGTCTACAATGTCGGCGGGCCTGGAAGACCATCTCGACCTCGGCGACCGCTGGCGCCTCATCGGCGGCCTCAGCCTGGATCATATCGCCAAGTTCACGGGGGGGAGCACGAACAAGCTCAACCCCCTGCTTGGGATCAAGTTCTCCCCGGCCGATGATCTCGATTTTCATGTTTCCTATTCTTTGAAGTCCAAGTTTCCCTCGATGCGCTCGATGTACTCCTCGTCGAGCGGCAACCCCGACCTCGTCTCCGAGCAGGGCACCTGCTTTGAAATCGGGGGGTCCTTCAATCGGGGCATCTTCATCAGCGGGGCGGTCTTCAGCTACGATTTCAAGAATCTCATCGACAGCATCCGCCTCGACGACGGTTCGCGGCTCTACTGGAATATCGGCCGGGCTTACATCAACGGGGCGGAGCTTCACCTTTCGCCGCGCGAGCACGCCCTGCTCGAGAC
>CAYOZW010000329.1:0-3361 GCA_964408495.1 uncultured Eubacteriales bacterium | reverse complement strand
GTGTCGGGGAGCGGTTCAAGGGAATTATGGTGACACGAAACCTAATTCTGAAAAATAACAGAGAAATGACGAATTAGGATCATGTCACCATAATTCCCAAGGGACACGATCCCAATTCCAGAGGATTGAAAACTGGTGACAGGCACCAATTTCAAGAGAGCGAATTATGGTGACACGAAACTTAATTCCAAGAGTATTAAGATCAATGAATTAAGATCAATGAATTAATTATCATGTCACCATAATTCAGGGGGTTTTGACAAACCTGGGCAAAAAAACTATACAGTAATCGAATCATCGAACGATCGGAGAGCTGTCATGTTAGATGCATATCTTAAACAGGAAGCCGAGAGACGAAAACTGGGGATTCCGCCGCTGCCGCTCAACCCTGAAGAGACAGCCGAAGTCTGCCGGCTTCTCGAGAGCCCGCCCGCGGGAAAAGAAGAATTTCTCCTCAACCTCCTCAAGAACCGCGTCTCGCCGGGTGTGGACCCGGCCGCCGAGGTCAAGGCCGGCTGGCTGGCCAAGATCGCCAGGGGAGAGGCCGCCTCGCCACTTGTCTCCAAGAAAGACGCCGTTTTTCTGCTCGGGACGATGCTCGGCGGCTATAACGTCGGGCCGCTCGTCGATCTTCTCGACGATGCTGTACTCGCTCCAGACGCAGCCGAAGCCCTCAAGCATACCATCCTCGTCTACAACGCTTTCGACGGAGTCATCGAGAAGTCCAAGACTAACCCTCACGCCAAGAGCGTGCTCGAGTCCTGGGCCAACGGAGACTGGTTCCTCAAGCGGCCCGGCTTTCAAGAAAAGATGACCTTCAAGGTCTTCAAGGTGGACGGTGAGATCAACACCGACGATTTCTCTCCGGCCAAGCATGCCTCAACCCGTCCCGATATTCCGCTTCATTCCCTGTCGATGGGGGAGACGCGCTTCCCCGGCGGTATCGAAACGATCCGGAAATTCCGGGAAGAGGGCCACCGCGTCGTCTTCGTCGGCGATGTCGTCGGCACCGGTTCTTCGCGCAAGTCCGCTTGCAACTCGGTGATGTGGCACATCGGGGAGGACATCCCTTTCATCCCGAACAAGCGCCGGGCCGGGGTCGTCATCGGCGGCCTGATCGCCCCGATCTTTTTCAACACGACCGAGGACTCGGGTGGGCTGCCCCTCCTGGCCGATGTCAGCCGCATGAAGACGGGTGACCTCATCACCCTCGATACCAAAACCGGCGAGATCCGAAACGAAGCCGGCGAAGTCATCGCCGTGTTCCACTTCAGGCCGCCGACCCTGCGCGACGAGTTCCGTGCCGGAGGCCGCCTCAACCTGATCATCGGCCGCAACCTGACGAACAAGGCGCGCCAGGCGCTCGGGCTAGACGCGGCAACGTTTTTCGTCGAGCCCGACAACCCGAAGCCCAAAGCCCGCCAGGGCTATACCCAGGCCCAGAAGATCGTCGGCAAGGCCTGCGGACTAAAGGGTGTGCTTCCGGGCACGGCCTGCGAGCCCAGGATGACGACCGTCGGCTCCCAGGACACGACCGGACCGATGACCGCCGACGAGCTCAAGGAGCTGGCCTGCCTCGAGTTCCAAACGGATCTTTTCATGCAGTCTTTTTGTCACACCGCGGCCTATCCCAAACCGGCCGACGTGAAAATGCATCGGGACCTGCCCAAGTTCGTCATCGCCCGCAAGGGGGTCGCGCTCAAACCCGGCGACGGCATCATCCACTCCTGGCTCAACCGCCTCATCCTGCCCGACACGCTGGGCACGGGCGGCGATTCGCACACGCGGTTTCCGATCGGTCTGAGCTTCCCGGCCGGCTCCGGGCTCGTCGCTTTCGCCGGGGCGCTCGGGTTCATGCCACTGGACATGCCGGAGTCGGTCCTGGTTCGCTTCAAGGGAAGCCGCAATCCCGGGATAACCATCCGCGACATCGTCAACGCCATTCCCTATTTCGCGATCAAGGAAGGCCTGCTCACGGTTGCCAAGCAGGGGAAGAAAAATATCTTCAACGGCCGGATCATCGAGTTCGAAGGCCTGCCGGACCTCACCGTCGACCAGGCCTACGAGTTGACGGACGCCTCGGCCGAGCGCTCCGCCTGCGGGAGTGCTATCGCCCTCAGCGAAGACCAGGTCGCCAAGTATCTCCGGAGTAACATCGCCCTGATGAAGCGGATGATCGCCGAGGGATACCAGGATGCCCGGACGCTCAAACGCCGGATCAAGGCCGGTGAGAAATGGCTGCGCAAACCGCGGCTGCTCAAGCGGGATAAGACGGCCAAGTACGCCGCCGAGCTCGAGGTCGACCTCTCCCTGATCACCGAACCTATCCTGGCCTGTCCCAACGACCCTGACGACGTCAAGCTCCTCTCCGAGGTAGCAGGCGACCGGGTCGACGAGGTCTTCATCGGCTCCTGCATGACCAACATCTCCCATTTCCGGGCGGTCGGGAAAATCTTCCAGGGCGCAGGGTATCTGACGACGCGGGTCTGGATGACGCCGCCGACCAAGATGGACCAAGGCCAGCTGATCAAGGAAGGGTACTTTTCGATCTTCAATTCCGTCGGCGCGCGGATCGAGATCCCGGGCTGTTCGCTGTGCATGGGCAACCAGGCGCGAGTCAGGCCGCAGGCAACTGTCTTTTCGACCTCCACCCGCAACTTCGACGACCGCATGGGCGACGGCGCCCAGGTCTATCTCGGGTCGGCGGTGCTGGGAGCCGTGGCCGCCCTCAAGGGGCGGCTCCCGAGCGTCGAGGAATACATGGCCGTGATGAAAGAGAAGGTCGAGCCGGCCGGCGACGAGATCCATCGCTATCTCTACTTCGACGAGATGGGCGATTTCACTCTTCACTACACCGGCGCCCACTTCTGAATGTCGATCCCTCCCCCTTGACAGGGGAGGGTTTGGGAGAGGGTGAAAAAGAATCGCTAAGAGATCGGCAAGAGAAAGGAACTGAAATGATAGACTTGAGCGGCAAAAAAGCTTTGATAACCGGAGGGTCGCGAGGAATCGGCCGGGCGACGGCCATAATTTTCGCCAAGGCCGGCGCCGACGTCGCCATCACCTACCAACGCCAGGAGAAGGCCGCCCTCGAGGTCAAGGAGACGGTCGAATCCCTGGGGCGGCAGTGCTTGGCAGAGAAAGTCGAAATATCCAACCAGGCTGAGGTCAAGAGGGCGGTCGACGATGTTATCCGTGCCTATGGACGGATCGATTTTCTGGTCAACAACGCCGGGATTTGGACCTATCTTGAGCTCGGGTCTGGGGACGTCAAGGCCTGGAAGGAAACCATGGAGGTCGACCTGGACAGCGTCTATTATTTCACCGACGCCGTCGTCCCGCAGATGAAAAAACGCAAGCA
>CAYOZW010000328.1:0-3386 GCA_964408495.1 uncultured Eubacteriales bacterium | reverse complement strand
CGAGAGGGCCAGCATATTCAGATCGTGGATGAATACGGCCATCTCGTCGCCGGAGAAGATATCTCGCCGGCGGGCTCCTCCCCTCCCCGCCTGTCTTTCGCCGGGCAATTCGAACAGGACTTCCCTCCCTGGAAGATCAATGTCTATCAGACGGGCCCGGATCCGGCGAAAAGACAATTCCAACTGCGAAGGAGCATCTATATTCTTTCCGTCTTCATCGTCGTCGCCGCGCTGTTCCTCGGGGGATTCCTGGCCATCAGGGGAACGGCCAAAGAACTGAAGCTGGCGAAGCTGAAGTCGGATTTTGTCTCTACGGTTTCCCATGAATTCAGGACCCCCCTCATGTCCATCCGCTATCTGTCTGAGCTTCTCCAGAGGGGACGCGTGCCGGACGACCAGCGGAAACAGCAGTACTATGAGACGATCACCGGCGAAAGCGAGCGTTTGGGCCGGCTTGTTGAAAACATCCTCGACTTTTCCAAGATTGAATCCGGTCTGAAGGAATACCGGACGGAGGAGACAGATATCGTCGCCCTCGTTGGAGAGGTCGCTTCCCGCTTCGAGCGGCAGGCGGCGCTCAAGGAATTCAAGCTGGAGACAGAGATCGCCGAAAACGCGCCGAGAATGGCCGTCGACAAGGAAGCCCTCTCGCGGGCCCTCTTCAACCTGCTCGACAACGCGGTCAAGTATTCGGGCGAAAATCCCCATATTTTCCTGCGGCTCCGGGCGGACGCCGGCCACATCTTGCTCGAGGTCGAGGATAACGGGAGCGGCATCAGCCGGAGCGAGCAGCAGAAAATCTTCGAGAAATTCTACCGGTCCGAGCAAGCCATGGAAGGCAACATCAAGGGGAGCGGCATCGGGCTGACCCTGGTCGATCATATCGTCAAGGCCCACGGAGGCGATATCCTCCTGGAAAGCGAACCGGGAAAAGGGACCAAGGTCACGATCCGACTCCCGCTCCGGCCGCCGAAAACAAAAGACGGAGATTAGGATGGATAAGATTCTGATCATCGAGGACGACAGGTCCATTCTCATGGGCCTCAAGGACGACCTCAAATTCGAAGGCTTTGAGGTCTCGACCGCAACGGACGGGAAAGACGGCTTGAGCAAAGCCGTCAGCCAGGATTTCCAATTGATCGTCCTGGATATCCTCCTTCCCGGACTGAACGGATTCGAAGTCTGCAAGAAACTTAGAGAATCCGGAAAAATGACGCCCATCCTGATGCTCACAGCCGCCAAGACGGAGGAGATGGACAAAGTCGTGGGGCTGGAGCTGGGCGCGGACGACTATGTGGTCAAACCCATCGGCACGCGGGAGCTCGTCGCCCGGGTCAAAGCGATCTTGAGGCGGACAAAACAGAAAGGGGCGCTCGGAGAAAGCTACACATTCGGCGACGTCGAGATCCGTTTCAAGAGCCACGAAGTCTTGAAAGCCGGAAAAAGGCTTCACCTGACGGCCCTGGAATTCAAACTGCTCAAGTTTTTCATCGAACACCGGGGCGAGGTCCTGAGCAGGGATCAGATTCTCGATGAGGCCTGGGGTGATGAAGTCGTTGTCGCTCACCGGACCATCGACCCTCACATCGTCCATCTGAGGAAGAAAATCGAGGATGATCCGGGGCGGCCAGCGCATATCCTCAACATCCGCGGCGTCGGGTATAAGTTCCTGGAATGAATCGCAGCCAACAAAACTTATATGAAACGCAACACTGTTTTAACCCGCACCGGGAAAAAATGCCTATCATATCCCTGTGAACAATTTGCAGGGAGGTTAGAAATGAACCGACGAAAAAGAATTTTCGGAATCTTGGCCGGTCTTTCCATTCTTTCAATCATGGCGGTTGCGCAATCCACTCCATCTCAACAATCCGCCGAAGACCTCTATGAAGCCGCCCTTTTAAAGAAAGAAGCCGAGGGAGACCTGAACGGCGCCATCAACCTCTTCCAGAACATAGTCACGAAATTCCCGGACAGACGGGACTTCGCCGCCAAGGCTCAATTCCAGATCGGGATCTGCTATGAAAAATTGGGCCTGAAGCAGGCCCAAGAGGCTTTTCAAAAGGTGATCGAAAAGTACCCTGACCAGGGGGAAATGGTGAAGGCAGCCAGGGAAAAACTGGCTCTTCTAGCCAGTCCCCGGGAAGCCGCCGAAAAAGGCGCGCGGGAATTTAGGATGCAGAAAGTCTGGGACGCTCCGATCTACAGCTGGTTCAGCTCACCATCTTCCGACGGAAAGTATCTGGCCTACTCCAGCGAGCAGGACTTTATGAGTCTGGGAGTCTATGACCTGGTCAAAGGAGAAAGCCGCCTTCTGACGCATAACAAGTCTTGGTTCGATGCAGGGTACTGTTACGATCCCATAATCTCCCCTGACACAAGCCAGATCGCCTACTGCTGTCAGGTCAAAGACCGGATCATCCAGTTGCGCACCGTCAATATCGACGGCACTTCGACCCGGATTCTCCGTGACGGCAAGGACGGTCTGGATTACATCCCGTTCGGTTGGACATCCGACGGAAAACAGATCCTTACGGCTTTCTTTGGACGCGATAATATCTCCGGAATCGCCTTCATCTCGCCGGTCGACGGGTTGGTCAAGAAGAAGCTGGCGTTGTCGTTCAAAGTGTCCTCGGGGACAGAGATGAGCCTTTCGCCGGACGAAAGGTTTATCGCCGGCGGCTATCTTCCCCGGAAGGATTCAACGAACAAGGATATTTTCCTTCTGGCTATCGATGGGGGCAAAGAAGTTCCGCTCGTCGAGCATCCGGCGGACGATCAACTCATTGGCTGGTCCCCCGACGGGAAACAGGTTCTTTTTACAAGCGACAGGACGGGGACGATCGGGATCTGGACCGTGCGCGTATCCGGTGGGAAGGCCGTGGGGACGCCCGAGTTCGTCAGGGGGAATATGGGAAATATCCAACCCATAGGAATAACGCGCAGCGGGAAACTGTATTATAAGGTTTCTTCCGGATCGAGCGATATCTTTATCGCCTCCGTTGATCCGGCGACGGGAAAAGTGTTGGCTCCACCCGCCAAGGCCGTTCGGAAATATGAAACCTTCAACTCCACTCCCGACTGGTCGCCCGACAGCCAATTCCTGGTCTGCCGTTCATCACGTGGAAGTCTTGGGAACGAAGCGGCCTTGCTCATCCTCTCCATGCAGACAAACGAGGTCCGCGAACTGATCCCCAAAACCTCCGGGGGACGCCTGATGTACTATTACCTTCGCTGGTCGCCTGACGGCCGATCCTTCCTCGGCGTCGGGAGGGACGATAAGGAAGTCGTGGGCGCGCTGCTCTTGGTCGTCGTCCTGACGGGCGAGGCCTAGGTCGTCGCCCGTGCAGACTCCGGGGTGGACGGGAAGGGCAACATAATCGCTC
>CAYOZW010000327.1:0-3391 GCA_964408495.1 uncultured Eubacteriales bacterium | reverse complement strand
ACATCGCAAAGAAAGGAAATGTTTAATCTCGGGGACACAATCAATCACTACGAGCTAATCCAGCTCCTTGGCAAAGGCGGGATGGGCGAAGTCTATCTCGCTAGAGACTCTATCCTTGATCGCAAAGTCGCCCTCAAGTTTCTGCCCGAGGAGCTCGAACAAGACCCGCAGACGCGAGAGCGGTTCATTCACGAGGCCAAGGCGGCTGCTGCGCTCGATCACCCCTTCATCTGCAAGGTCTACGAGACCGGAGAAAGCGAAGGGAAAGCCTATATCGCTATGGAATATGTCGAAGGACAGACCCTGAAATCTCTGTTGGAGCAGGGCTCCCTGCCCCTGCGCGACGCACTCCAGGCTACTCTTGAGGCGGCTGAAGCTATCGAGTATGCTCACGCCCATAGAATCATCCACCGCGACCTCAAGCCCGCCAACATCATGTGCACATCCCAGAGGCATACTAAGGTCATGGACTTCGGTTTGGCCAAGCGAGTCCTGCCGAAAGGAGAAGCCGAACTCTCCCGCACTCTCACTCAAGCTTCGCTGACCGGTCAAGGCACTATCGCGGGAACGATCGCCTACATGTCCCCTGAGCAGGCCAGAGGAGATCCGGTCGACGGCCGGAGCGACATCTTTTCCCTCGGGATCGTCCTCTATGAGATGATCTCGGGCAAGCACCCGTTCTCCAAGCCGAGCCCGATCGAGACGTTGACCTCCATTCTCCGGGACCAGATGCCGGCGCCTCACATCAAGCCCAAGGCCGTCAACCCGGTTCTCAGTCCGATCCTGCGCAAAGCCTTGGCGAAGAACCCGGATGAGCGCTACGACAAGATCTCCGATTTCGTTGATGACCTTCGCAAGGCCCAAAGAGAGATCATGGGCGAAGGCCGGCCGCTCTCACGGCTCTTGCCGATCATCGGCATGGCGGTTATTGTTGTTGTTCTGGCGGTTTTCGCCATCATGAAACTCACCCGCCCCCAGGCCGGTTCTCCAACCCCCGCCGAGCCCAAATCCGTCTCGGTCCTTATTGCCGACGTCTCGAATCAAACCGGGGACCCGGTTTTCGACGGAGTGCTCGAGCAGTTACTGGGTATCAGCCTGGGCGGGGCCGAAAACGTGTCACTATTCGAAAGGAAGCAGGCCATCAGCCTGGTCAATCGCCTCGACCCGAGCGCCAGGGGCCGGCTCACGGAGACCAGTACACGACTGCTCTCCCAGAGGGAAGGGATTAACGCCGTCATCAACGGCTCGATCGAGCCGGCCAACGGCGGCTACCTCATCAAAAGCTGGGCCCAGGACCCGGTCAGCGGTAAGATCTTGGCCTCGGCCGACCAGACGATCAAGAACAAAACAGATGTCCTCAAAGGCGCCGATTACCTTTCGACCAGGCTCCGGGCGGGGCTGGGCATCATCCCCGAGGACTCGGCAGAGGCGCTTATCAAAGAAACTTTCACTACGAATTCGCTCGAAGCCATGAAAGCTTACGCTGACGCTCAAGACCTCGACGCCCAAGGAAAAGAGTCGGAAGCCATCGCCGCGTACACACGCGCTCTTGACCATGATCCGAATTTTGGTCGCGCATATGCGGGATTAGCCGTGGCCTATTATGCCCAGGGAGAGTGGCAGCTGGCGGACAAATATTTCACAGAGGCTATGAACCGGATCGAGCAGATGACCGACCGGGAGAAGCATCGGACGCGGGGCGGATATTATCTCTTTAAAAATAACTTTAAAAGAGCTATCGAAGAGTACACGGCCCTGCTCAAGCATTTCCCCAAGGACGTCGCCGGGCACACTAATCTCGCCCTCGCTTATTTCTTCGGGTATAAAATGCCCGAGGCCTTCCAGGAGGGCCTTCTGGCTCTAGAGCTCGAGCCCGACAACCTGGACCATCGATATAATCAAAGCTGGTATGCGCTGGCTTCGGGCGATTTTGAAAGAGCCAAGCTGGAAGCGCGGAAAACGCTGGAGATCGACCCCACCTATGCCAAGGCCTTCATCGTGTTGGCCTTGGCCGAGATGGCCCAGGGCAGGACGGCGGAAGCTGTCGCAATGTACGAGCAGGCAGAGGGACTTGACCCGATGGGTGCGTCCTACGCGGTGACGGGATTGGCCGATGTGGCTCTCTACGAAGGTAGATCGGGGGACGCTATTTCGATTCTCAAAAAGGGAATCTCCGCAGATAATGCGAACAAGTCGACTTATCGGGCCGCCTTTAAATCCATCATGCTAGCTCAGGCCTATCTCACTCAAGGAAAGAACAATCTCGCCGTCGAGGCCGCCGATCAAGCCGTCAAGACGAACGACCGGGAGGAAATAATGTTCGCGGCAGGCCGGATCTATCTTGACGCCGTCCAGGAGGACAAAGCCCGGAACATGGCCGGAGAATTGGGGAAGAAGGTCCAGGATGTCCACCTCGCATACTCAAAGTTGCTGGGGGGCTACTTGTCACTCAAAAGAGGAGACACGGCCAACGCGTTGAAACTCTTCGATGAAGCTCAAGGGCTTGTGGATACCTGGCTTGGGCGGTTTGCGCTGGGACAAGCCTATTTGGAGGCCGGGGCATTTGCTGAAGCCTATTCAGAGTTCGAGAAGTGCGAGAAGAGGCGGAGCGAGGCGATGGCCGTGTTCCTGAATGACTTCCCGACTTTCCGCTGTCTGGATTCGCTCGATTACTATATGGGCCGGGCGTTGGAGGGGCAGGGGAAAGGCGCCACGGCTAAGGAGCGGTACAAGATGTTTCTGGACATCAAGGCCAAGGCAGATACGGGGCAGGCGCTGGTAGAGGACTCCCGGAAGCGGCTTTACGGTTTGAAATAAATTTCTCGCTCTTTTGAAATCGCTTCTGCTTATTTTTTACGTACTAGTGCTTAAAAAGGCGTTTAGCATTACGAAGCCTGCCGCTATATCCCTTAGGCATTTTGCGCTCCGACTATTTCGACTATTCGATGTGCCGCCGCATCTCCAACGGCTACTTGCTTTAGCCGATCAATTCTTGTACTTAATAACGATCCCACTGTACCCGTTATCTGACGAGTTCCAACTTTTTCCTGCGACATGAGCGATACCCGCCGGTGTGACTGCGATTCCTCGAGCTTCTTCATTGCCGCCGAGCCATCCGTCATAACGCCTGATCCAGACTGGAGCTCCATAAGGATCGTATTTGATGGTAAGGATGTCTAAATCGCCACCAGCCCCACGGCTCGAGCCGGTAACATAAGAGTTCCCCGAAGAATCAAAGCCAACTGCAACTACATGATCTTCCCCGTAAGACCCATCGTAGATATGGGTCCACTGTTCATTCAGATCAGAGTCCAGTTTTGCCGTAATATAATCGTCAGTGGCTCCGAAGGATATCCCCGTGACGAAAATGGATCCCGACCCATCACGGGCC
>CAYOZW010000326.1:0-3400 GCA_964408495.1 uncultured Eubacteriales bacterium | reverse complement strand
CGAAGACCTGCTCTAGAGGTTTCTCATCTTCATGGGCTACAAAGTCACGCACATCATGAACATCACTGATATCGACGACAAGACCATCCGCGGCGCCAACGCCCGGGGAGTAAGTCTTGCCGAGTATACCAAACCCTATATCGATTCGTTCTATGCCGACCTCGATACCCTGAACATCGCCCGCGCCGACAACTACCCCCGGGCGACTGAGCATATCCCGGAAATGGTGGCCATCGTCAAGGGATTGATCCAGAAAGGCTTCGCCTACGAGAAAGACGGATCCTACTATTTCAGCATCACCAAGTTTCCCGCCTACGGCCGTCTTTCCAAGATCAACCAGGAAGAGCTGCGGCCGGGCCGGCGCGTCGACCTGGACGAATACGAGAAAGAAAGCGTCCATGACTTCGCCCTCTGGAAAGCAAAAAAGGAGGGAGAGCCGTTTTGGGAGACCGAGATCGGCCCCGGCCGGCCGGGCTGGCACATCGAATGCTCGGCCATGAGCTCCAAGTACTTGGGAGAGACCTTCGACATCCACTGCGGCGGAGTGGACAACATTTTTCCCCACCACGAAAACGAGATCGCCCAGTCCGAGGCCTTCACCGGAAAGAAATTCGTCAACTATTGGCTGCACTGCCACCACCTCGTCCGGGACGGCGAGAAGATGTCGAAGTCCAGGGGCAATACGATCACTATCCCGGAGATATTGAAGGTCAAGAACAATCCGGCAGCCCTCCGCTTCCTTCTCCTCTCGACCCATTACCGCAAGACACTGAATTTCACTTTCGAGGCGCTCGACCAAGCGGAAACGGCTCTCGCCCGGATAGACGAGTTCGCCGGGAAGATGAAATATTATAGAGATTTTCCGGAGGGCGAAACCCAGGCCATTGCGAAGATCGTCAAGGACGCTGAAAAAAAGTTCCAGGATGGTTTGAGCGATGACCTCAATATCTCAGTCGCCATGACCGCCCTTTTCAACTTGGTCAAAAAAGCAAATATCCAGATTTCGGCCGGAAAATTCAAGAAAAAAGACGCCGAGAAAATACTGGCCGTCCTCGAATCCATCAATGGCGTTTTGGCCGTGATTCATCCTGTCCAGATTGTGTCGCTGAAGGGTCCGGCCGCAGGCCGCGTCGAGGTCAACGGGGATCTTCAAGCATTGACCAAAGAAGAGAAAGAAAAAATCGAGAGGCGCGAGAAGGCCCGGGCGGAGAAGGATTTCGCTCTGGCCGATAAAATCCGGCGCGAGCTGCTCGCAAAGGGCATCGTCCTAGAAGATACCAAGGACGGTGTTCGTTGGAAGATCACCTCGGTTCCCAAAAAACAAGAATGAGCGAGGCCCGGGCACTCGGCCGATCCGGCGAGGATATCGCGGTCTCCTACCTTCTCAAAAAGAAATTCAGGATCATCTGCCGGGGTTTTCGCTTTCATAAGGGTGAGATCGACATCATCGCTCGCGACGGCGACACTCTTGTTTTCATCGAGGTCAAGACCCGCCGGAACCTGGATTTCGGCCGGCCCGAGGAAGCGGTCACGCCGCCGAAACAGAACCAGATCCGCCGGCTGGCTGCAGCCTATCTGGCCATGAATAACCTTGCCGACTTTCCCTGCCGCTTCGATGTCCTGTCTCTCTTCTGGAATGAAAAAGAAGGCCCGCAGGTCCGCCATATCAAGGACGCCTTCTGACAGCCTCCGGGGGGAATGTACCCCCTCCGATTTATTCCTGGGATAAATATTTTCAAAAAATCATCGGCTTTCGAGACGAGCCGATTCCGGCCCTTTCTCCATCCCTGCTGCCGGACCGAGTTATGCGTCCCCCAAATTTCTTGGCTTCGGAATAATCTATGAAGACGCCCAACCGCCGGAGAGTTTGCCCGTCAGGAAGTGTCCCGTCTCTACAGATGACTTACAGAAGGAAATAAGGATAGGGGACGCTAGAAAGAGTAAGAGATCCCCAAGTGAAAATTCCGCCCCGGCGCTGGCATAGACTGCGGGTCGGGCCGGGCCAGATAGTTCGCCCCCAGCAGGTTGGACAGCACAAAATAGAAATGGGTCGAAGGTGCGAGAAAATAGGAGGACTTGAAGTTCACCCAGTGTGCGGAAGGGATAGCGATCTCAGCCGGCCCGGAGTCGTCCTTTTCTTGCTGCCAGGTCCCGTTGACTTCAAGGGACAAGCGGCCGAGCCAAGCTCGACTGCCCAGCAGCAGGCGGCGGGGCGGAATATCATTCAGCGGAACGCCGGCGTTCAGACTCTGTCCTTCGATCGCCGTTGCGTTCCCAAACAAGCTGAATCCCGCCCCAAGGAAGAATTCCCATTCAAGCTCCAGGCCCCGAATCCTCCCCTTCTCGATGTTCCCGTGGGTGTAGAGTTTTTCATCGATGCGGTAACGCTCGATCATGTCTTCGATCTTATAAGAAAAGCCGTAAAGACCCAAGAAATGTCGCCGTCCGATATATTTCAGCCCGGCATCATAACCCAGGCTGGACTCTGGAGTCAGGGCAGGATTGGAAATTATAAATCCCCGGCCGGTGATCCCGGTGTAATAGAGCTCGTTGAGGTCGGGGGCCCGGTAAGCCCGGGAGACGTTGGCGAAGAAGACGAAGCTCTCCGAGAGCTTGTAGGAAGCGGCCAGGAAACCCGTCAGGGCCTTCTGGTCGCTGGCCTCGATCGCTTCCCCGCCGCCCGGATAGGCCTGGCTCCGCAGGAAATCCAACCGCACACCTGCGACCAAGTCAAGGCCTTGGATTCCGTTATAATCGCCGGAAAGGAAGACACCCCAGTCTCTTCTCAATCCGCCGGCATAGGGACGTTCCTCAAAAGTCCCGACTACCCCTCCCTGCTCGTCCAGATACTTATCTGAATTCAGGGCCGACGCGCCCGTTCGTCCGTACCAGTCCAGCCCGGCCGTCAGCCGGAAGCGGGACTCGAGTCTTTTAGTAAAAGACAATTGCAGGCCGAAATCCGTGCTCTCTGTTTTGCTGGCTGATTCCTTGGACTTGTAAGGCTGGACCGTATCGGTTCGGGTCTCCAGGAAGTTGGGGTTGGCGAAAACGTTGAGGGAGAGCTCGCCACCAGCCCAGACCCCTTTCTCCCGCCAATGAAACTGCATCAGGTTCTGGTTTTCCCGGGGGTACCAGGTCGGCTTGGTCGCGCTGTCCCGGTTCGGTTTCCCGATATCTTGTCCCCTCGCCAGCAGGAAGCTGAAGATGACATCCCTCTTCTTGGACTGATGACGGATCTTACCCAAGGCGCTGGCCTGGCCGTACTCGGATTGCAGCACCTCGGCATCGGGCGACCGGTAATTGCCGGCCGCGACGCCCTGGAAAGACAGAAAAAAACCGAGGGACGGCCTTCCTCCGGTGAGAGATAATCCCAGTCCCCTTTCCTGATTAACCGTTCCGT
>CAYOZW010000325.1:0-3438 GCA_964408495.1 uncultured Eubacteriales bacterium | reverse complement strand
TTCCGACCCGGATCTTGTTCTTGATCCTCTCAAAAAGCTCCGGGTAATGTTGCTCTACAGCCTCATAAACCGCCGCCTGACTCTGGGCAAAGGTCAGCCCGGGGAACTTGTCCATCTGCTCCAACGTTCCCCGGAACGTATGGAGGGCGATATCGTGGACTGTCTCTTCCCATCTCCACAGCCAGGCCAAATCGATATGGGCGTGGCCGATGAGATGGGCGGTGAAGTCCCTGGGCTTGAACTGGGCGGTCGGCTTCTCTTTTTGTGGCAGACTCCCCGCAGCCGCCGAATCCAGAAAGAGGATGACGATGATCGACAAGACCGGCTTAACGATCTTTCTCATAATACCCTCCCCAGGCCGCCTCTCCGGCGCCCTTGTGATTTATTCAGCGATCAATGGAAATGATGAGATTCGGAGCCGGGCACAGCCCATCGGAATAAGCTCGATCTCCATGAGCGGCTCGGAGGAACGGACCGGACCGGGAGGCACCCTGCCGGCCATCCTTTGTTCGGCTTTCCAATCCGGGATGAGTTTGGCCCTAGCCTTGAGGACGATAGGCGCCGCTTCTGGCGTGAAGGGCTGGTAGGACATTGCCTTTCTTTCGTCTAGGATGATCCCGTCCTCTGGATGAGCGGGATCGAGGACCAGGCCGTAGTTCCAGGGCGTCGTCGGCAGGATCTCGTAGGCCGGCCATTCATCCGTCCCGCCATAGCGCTTCCACTCTTCTCCGATCTTGAGCGAAAACCAAAGCGGTCCGCGCCGGACCGAGACCGAGTTTCCGATCTTTTGCCATTTCTGGATCTCCACCTTCGGAGCAAACGCCAGCCTGACCTGGTCGCCGTTTCGCCACTTCCGGTGGATGACAGCGTAAGCGCGGGGCTGAGATTGGATCTGCAGCTCCTTTCCGTTGACGGATATCGAGACCTCGGATGCCCAGCCAGGTATCCTGAGATAAAGCGGAAAGCTGACGGCGGCTTCTGTCCAGATTGTCAGGCCGACCAGGTCTCCGAAGGGGTAGGCGGTGTCCTCGGAGATTTCGACTTCGGTGCCATCAGCCACCTTGGCCTTGACCTCGGAAGGAGCATACAGGGCTGCGGCCAGGCCGTTGTCCGCAGTGGCTAGCCACAGATGTTCAGAGAAATAGGGCCAGCCGAAGGCCACGTTATGCTGACAGCAGCGGTAGGACCAGGGATCGAAAGAGACAAGAGTTCCCTCGTTCTGGAAATCGTGCTCAGCGGAGCTGTCGCAGGAGATCAGGTTGGGTGCCGTCAGGTAATGGAGCCCGCGCAGGTCGGGAGTCAATGTGGCTGGAAGGGAGTTGAAGGCGATCTCTTCGCAGCGGTCGGCATGGATCGTCATCCCTGTGATCTTGAGAAGCGCCTCGTGGCTGTGCATGAACTCGACCATCGAGCATGTCTCCGCGCCCTGGCGCGGATCGTCATATCCCGGCCGGATATTCTCGTCCGCCCCGAACATCCCGCCGGGCTGCTGCCCGTATTCGTTCATGATGAGACGGTAATTCTTCTCAACCAGGTCGAGGTATTTCCGGTCTTTTGTCTGCTGGTAAAACACGCCGGGATAGCGAAAGCCCATGGTGATATTCACCCCGTGATAAAATGAACTCACTTCCCAGTTCTTGTCTCGCTCCGGACTCACTATATCGGCCTCCCAATCGGCGGTCCGCTGGTAGAGTTTCCGGGCCAGGTCGAGCAGGAATGTCTCTCCCGTCCTGTTGTAGAGCCAATAGACGCTTTCCAGGTTTTCTCCGCCCCGGAGTTTCTGCCAGCTTCCAGGCAGAAGGTCATCAACCGGAAGCGCGTTCTCGAACCGGAAATACCGGGTCATGAACGGGATCACCCGCTCATCGCCCGTCGCCTCGTACAGGCTTTGCAGACAGGTCAGCATGAGCATGTTGGGCCAGAGGTCCTTGTTCGCCTGGTTGTCCGGCGGGCCGAAAAAGCCGTCTTCCTGTTGGCTGTGAAAAGCCAACTCGAACCATTTCTTGGCTGCCGCGACCATCTTCCGGTCCCGGAGTATGTAGCCGAGATCCGCATATCCTTTGAGCCAGTAGGGCATTTCCTCCCATCCTCTGCCCTTGAGTGTCACCCAACCGCTGTCTTCCTTGAGAAACCGGCTGAGCTCGGGAAGCCGGCCGGTGAACCCGCCCCGCATGAGCTGGATCTGACTCAGGAGCCAGCCCTTCGGACGGATGTTCCCTATGGGAAGCTTGACCAGGGGGCTCACCGCCAGGGGGGAGCGGTTAGAGATATAGTGCTTATTAGGCGTTTCGACCGGAGGCGCTTGAACCATAATGATTTCGTCGGTCATGAGCCTATTTCCTTCGGGGTGAGATAAGGCCGCAAAACAAACCAGGATGATGAACAAAAAAAGGATGTTTCTCTTTCTCATCCATTCCTCTCCTCGAAGAAGTCCTGCATATTTCTAGCCTTATCATAGGCTATTCAAAGCTGAAAAAACGAATGTCGTTTCCCGTCGATGCGAGGAATCTCTCGAAATCAGCGGTCTCGATTCCCACCGTCACGGTGTTGATGTTGGGATGGAAGTTGACCCGGTCCGCCCGTTTGAGGTCCTGGTCGACGATGACGACGACTTCCTTCCGGTCGTCATTAATCAATCCGAAGGGCGAGACAGCCCCTGGCTCGAGCCCGAGATATTTCTGCAGCCTCTCTGGGGAACCGAAGCTAAGCCGGTCTTCTTCAAGCTTGGCGTTCAACTTCTTGAGGTCGGCGTGTTTGGATGTCAACAGGATGACCAGGTAATGACGATTTCCCTTTTTGTTCCGGAGAAATAAATTCTTGCAGTGGGCGCCGGTGATATTGGTCCAATGCTTCTCGGCCTGTTCGACCGTGAAAACGGGAGGGTGCTCATGGCGGGTATAAGAGATTCCTAGGCCGTTCAAAACCTCGTAAACCTTGGCTTCGGATGGGTAAAAACTCATCTCAGCGCCAAATTGGCTTTCGGCTCCTGAAGGGCTGCGGCCACTACGTTGGCCACGCGGCTCCGCAAAGCGACAATCGCCCCCTTGTCACCGGGATGCACCCGGTTGGTCAGAAAGATGATATAAGTTTCGGTATCGGGGTCGATCCAGATCGACGTCCCCGTGTACCCGGTGTGCCCGTAAGAATTCGACCCGAAGAGGTCACCCCCATTGGTGCTGTAGGGAGAATCAAGGTCCCAGCCGAGCCCCCGTCCGGCGAAAGACGCTTTGGGCCAGACCGTCGTCATTCTTTCCACCGCGAGAGGGCCTAGGATCCGGCCGCCCTTGAAGCTCCCCTTGTCGATCATCATCCTGGCAAAGACGGCCAGGTCGTCGGCCGTGGAAAAAAGGCCGGCGTTGCCTGATATCCCACCCTGGAGTCGGGCCAGCGGGTCATGGACGACGCCGCTGAGCGGTTTCTTTTCGATGACCTCTGTAG
>CAYOZW010000324.1:0-3454 GCA_964408495.1 uncultured Eubacteriales bacterium | reverse complement strand
TCCATTTTTCCGGAGATTTATCCTTCCTCCTTCTCCATTTCGCGATCGTCCTTGCGACCCTCAGCTGCGGCGCATCCCTGTATCTCGCCCTTGACCTCATCCGGCGTCTCTCGCCAAACCAGTGGCTGGCTCTCCCTCCCCTCGTCTGGTCATCGGGGGTCTACCTATTGGTTTCCGTCCCCGGATCTAACCTCCTAGCTGCGATCTTCTCGGTCGGCGTCCTGGCTCTCGGATTTCTTCTTTTATCATTGCTGCCGCTCATGAAAAAACAGGGGATTGTCTTCGCCTTGATCTTTCTAGCGGCACTATTCAATTCGGCCGAGATCCATCACCGCTCCTCTGCCCGTCTCCGATCTCTTGTTCAGAATTTCCTGCGTCACACCATCCTGGCGCAGGAAGATTGGGCAGATTTTATCATCCAACAGTCCCTTCCTGAGATCGACAAAAGGCAGCCGACTATCGTGTCTTTCTTGCGTTCCCCTGATCCTTCCCCGTTGGCCCGGTCCCTTTGGGAGAGCACGCTCGCCGCTAAGTTCAACTGGTACTCGATCCTCGAGGTCAGCGATCCCGAGGGGGAAGTCCTCTCCCGATTCTCGCTCAACATCCCTCAGCTTTATCAGCCGGAGATCGAGCTGCCCTTGGATCCCGTATGGAAAGTTTCCCGGCTGAATGTCCCCTCGCTCGGAAAGGAACGAGAATTCGTCCTGGCGTATAAAGACTGGTTCGATCAGGACGAATACCTCGGACGGACGGTCTTTTCCCTGGCCGTCGACCCGGAAATGCTCCCCTTCCTCTATTCCGCCAATCCCTACTTCGAGCTCCTTAAGGTCAGCCGGCTTCCCTCCCTTTCACAGCAGGAATTCGGATTCGCCATCTTCGACGAGTGGGGCAGGCTCCTGTTCAATCCCCAGAGAATCTCGTCCGGAATACCCCCCGATGTGGTGGGCCAGGTGGAACGATCACTCGAGGGGAGGTGGATGGCTTTCCAGGACAAGGGCCAGACCTTCGACAGTTTCTATTTTCCTTTCCAGAACAGGATCTACTCGTTCTTCATCCCCCGCAAAACCGTCCCCGGCCTGACCGCCGAGTTCCTGAAGCTCGCCGTCTTCTACCTGGCTCTGACTTTCCTCTTCCTGTTGCTCCTCCCCGCCGTCCTGTGGAAGCGTCGGCGAACCGGACTCCTCTGGTCGTTTTCCAGCCGTGTCTATGCCGCCTTCATCACCATTACGGTGATCTCCCTTTTGCTTTTCACCCTTTTCTCCCATCGCTTCTTCACCCGGACGTTCAGCCAACGCTTCCTGGAGAAGGCCGAGACGCACGCCAACCTCGCCCGAAACATCATGCAGGACTTCGTCAGCCTTCAGCAGGAAGAAAGAGCCACGCTCATCGCTCCGACTGACGACCTCGTCCTCTGGATCAGTTCGGCCATCGCCACCGACGTCAACCTTTACGGAGAGGGCCGCCTGATATCCTCCAGCCGAAGAGAATTTTTCGATTGGGGATTGCTTCCCGAACTGGTCGACGGAGAAACATACTACAGGATCCGCAACGAGAATAAACCGTTCTCGATCCAAAGGCAAAAAATCGGCGGATATTCTTTCCAGAGCCTGACTATCCCCTACACCATCCAGCGATCCCAGTTCCTTATCTCCCTTCCCTTCCCCTTTGAGGCGCAGGAGATCGCCGGGGCCACAGAGGAGCTGGTTGAATTTCTCGTTTTCGTTTCGGCTTTCCTCATTCTCGTTGTCCTGATCTTCGCGAGGGGGATCGGACGGATGATCATCTCACCCGTAAAGAAACTCTTGACGGGAACCCGGGAAGTCGGCTTGGGCAACCTGGATATCGCCATCGAACACCGCTCTCATGACGAGATGAAAACCCTGGTCGACGGTTTTAATGCCATGATCAAGGACCTGAAAAGACACCAGCAAGAGATCGCCGACCTGAGCAAGAAAGTGGCCTGGGCCGAGATGGCCCATAAGGTGGCCCACGAGATCAAGAATCCTTTAACCCCGATACAGCTCTCGGCAGAACATATCCTTCGCGTCTACGAGGACAAGAGCGGTGACTTCGAGAAGGCCCTCCGCGAGTCCGCTTCCTACATCATCAGCGAGGTCGAGAACCTGCGGCGAATTGCCCAAGAGTTCCTGGAACTCAGCCGAGTCGCCAGCCTCAAGAAAGAGACCTTCGATATGAGAGAGGCCGTTAACGAAGTCGTCTCCCCCTACAAGAGGGTTATTTCCGAGCGGGTCAGGTTCCGTGAGACGCTCGAGGGGAACGACTTCCTGGTCGAAGCGGATAAAGCCAAGATCAAGATCGCCATCCGGAACATCTTCATCAATGCCGTCGAAGCCATCCGCGGCAGGGGGGAGATCGAGATCAGGATCAAGGCGGAAACGGACAGCCTGAGCCTGGCCATCAGGGATTCCGGAATCGGGATGGCCGAAGACGTCGTTGAGAAGATCTTCGATTCCTACTTCTCGACCAAGGACGTCGGGACCGGTCTCGGCCTGCCCATCGCCAAGAAAATCATCGAGGACCACGGCGGGACGATCCGGGTCGAGAGCGGGGTCCAGGAAGGCACGCTTATCACCATCGCGGTACCGAGAAAAACGTAGCGCTGGAATTTTTTCCGCAATTATGGAAAAATGGCGCCATGTCCAATATCTTGGTCGCCTACTTCAGCCGTACCGGGAACACTCAAAAGGTCGCCGGGGCCATCTTCTCGAGCCTTCCGGAACCCAAGACCCTGAAGCCCATCGTTGAGGTTCAAAACCTAGATGAATTCGACCTCATCTTCATCGGCTTCCCCGTCCATTCGCACAGCGTCCCTTTCCAGGCAGAGAAATTCCTCCGGAGCATCCCGAAGGGCAAGAAGATCGCTCTTTTCTCCACTCACGGATCCCACACAGGAAGCCGTCTCTCTCGAGAGGCCATCGAACACGCCGTCGTCGTCTCTTCCCAGGCTAAGCTGATTTCGACCTTTTCCTGTCGGGGCAAGGTCTCACCGCAAGCCCTCGAAGTCCTCGGCCGGTCGCCGGAACACGAGGCCTGGACAGAGATGGCCGCGTCGGCGCGCACCCATCCCAATGAGCATGACCTCGAGGACGCTGGGAATTTCGGGAGCTGGGTACTGACCCTCAGCCGCCATCAAGGGACTTAGGCGGCTGGATGCTCCGGTTTTCCGCCCTGCCTGATCTCGACCAACACCCCATTCAGGCTTCGCGGATGAATGAAGGCGACTTGAGCTCCTCCCGCCCCGGTTTGAGACTTTTCGGAGACCAAGTGCAAGCCGGCCCGGGTGAGTTCATCCAAGGCCGTTTTGATATCATCCACTTCGAGGGTGAGGTGCTGAATCCCCTCTCCCCGCGACTCCAGAAACTTGGCTACGGGAGAAACCTCGCCAAGCGGCGCGAGCAGCTCAATCTGGGAGCCGTCGTCAAACCGGAGATGG
>CAYOZW010000323.1:0-3486 GCA_964408495.1 uncultured Eubacteriales bacterium | reverse complement strand
TCGATAAAAAAGGGCTCACTTGGCCGCCACAGCCGAAAACCAATCTCTTATTATTTTCAGGCGGTTTCCAGATCGCGTCGCCCTCCCTGAAGAGCGTCAACGGATACCTCGATTATCTGAACGACACCTGGCTTGGGGACGTGCCCTCCTTCAGCAGAGAATACGGCTATCGGTTCTCCCTCGGCTGGTACACCGCGGCGGGGCTGGACGTGGCCCTGACCGGGGGCCTATCCTTGACCGCGACCGACGGCTACCAGTCGGCCGTCCTGGATAATTTCGGAGTGACGTTTTTCAGGCCGGGTTCTCCGCCCGCCGTCCTCGAGTTCACCGGATTTATCGGCCGGGCCGCCCTTTCGTTCCGGTTCTGAGCGTATTGGAAGCGGCTCCTCGGGATCACCGAAGTTTCCATTCATACTGGGTTCGATAGGACCCCGTATCGCCGTCGTTATTAAAGATAAAACTCCGTCTGAAGACGCCCCCTTCCTTTCTCGTCCAGTCATACAGCTGCCGGGCATCGAAATAATAGGATTGGACCCCCAAGAAATCATCCTCCAGGGCGGAAAAGATGAGATCCAGGAACCCCCCCAGGATGTCCGACCAAAGCGTTGCTAGCAGCGAACTGAACGGAAGGCCTTGGGCCCCCTCCCACAGGGCGATATTTCTGGCCGCCTCTTTCAAGGCCACCCGGACGAGATCCTGAACCTCGGAAGGCGGACCGCCGGGGTCGTCCTCGAAGAGAAGGACGGAAACCAGCACTCCATCTCCAAGAGTGGCCGGCAGGCCTCTCGAGTCAAAGAACCGCCAGTTCACTTCCTTCGAATCGCCGTCATCGAATCCTCCCTTGGTGCTTGTCTTGATCTCCCAGTCCGAGGGGGTTTTCCTTTCGGTGCGCAGGACCGCGATGATCGCATAGACCTCATCGCTTCCGACGAGCCAGTTGGGGGACTCCGGATTGCTCTCGTCGACGCAGGTGACCCGGTTGATGCGCCCGGTGTATCGTTGGACCTGGTGGGCCGAGGCGTAAGCCTCAAATTCGGTCGTGGCCGTTCCTCCGGGATGACTCACCGTGACCTTGTAGCGGTCGATTTCCTCGACATTGGCCGGAAGCTCGATCCGCGCCCAATGATTCTTCAGGATGAGGGTCGTGTTCATGACCAACGGGAGCGACTGAGATCTTCCGTCTGCGGATCTTCTTTCCAGCAGGACGACCGTCGTTTTTCCGGGATAGATGAAGTTTTCGCCGGCCACCACGACGCCGTCGTTGGCCAGCGGCATCCCGGGATAAATTCCCGTGATCCTGGGTACCGGCCTGGGTGCGACCAAAGTCTGTGCTCCCAGGCTTGCGGAGACCTGTGCGTCCAGGGCCGACGATTGGAAAGCGGGTTTCTGCAAGGCGCTGGCCCCCTGCTTCAAATAAGGGCCTGCATACAGGTCCGCCTTGGCTTTTGCCGGCAATGTGTCATAGAGCCGGACGAGACTCTGCAAGCGCGGTTTGAGCTGGGGATACCGGGCTAAAAGTTCCCTCCATTCCCTATTCCCTTTACCTTCAATGGCCTGGCGCACCCAGCTCACGAGAATCGGCACATAAGGGCTAGGGCGCAATTTTACGAGGGCCGGATACGTCACCCTCACGGTGCCGCTCAAGAGGACTTTCTGAGGGGACTGAAGCCGCGTCGCTTTGAGCGGAGTCTTAAGCTGGACCCCGCTTTCGGCCGGGCGAATATAAACCGTCCATTTCTCCCCTGCTTTCATCCAGGCGGGATCGATATCCGTCTGCAGTCTGAGACGTTTCACCCCGCTCTTTCTGACGACGGGCTCGGTTTGTTCGCCCGGCGGAAGCAACAGGGCCTCCAGCCGTTCCTCTCCCGGGTAGGAAATGTCGATGGTGATCCGGCCCCTGCTGAGCGTGAAAAAGTCATGATAATAGAGCGGCTCTCCCGGGCCCAGGCGGAAGGAGAACTCGTCGGTCCTAGGAGTCGGAAGCGGGACCCGCCGGATAGCCGCCGGCTTCAGCCCCGGGAACAAAATGGCCCCCGGCGTTTCGCGGACCTGCAATTTGGGCCGCTGATCCTGGGATGAGGTCCCGGATGCCGGGGCCGGTACAGATCCTACCTGGCAAGCCAAGTAGAGGCAGACAAGAACGATGGCTCTTTTCATGTCCGTTTCCTTCCAGGGTGTTTGTCATCAGGCACTTTCGGACCCGTGGGTTGATTTTCTAAGCTACAGGTTCCGCCCTTCATGATAGTCTAGCTGAAACTGTTTGGCAACAATTTCATCATGACCATTCGGTTCAAGTCCCTCCTCTTCTTCATGGTCTCTCTCCTGACTTTTTCCCTCTGACCTCATCCCTAAAAAATGGTCCACCCTAAATGTTAGTTTTTTTAGCAATTGGACTAGAACCGGCTCGGTTGTCGCCAACCAAGGGATTTTAAGTTCCTTGCATAAACATGCATATTTTCTTCTATAACAAACTCTGCAACTAATTCCCAAATTGTAAGGAGCTTATATTAAGATGGTATGATCTTAGTCTTGCCATAGTATAAAACACAATCAAAAAGCTATAGAAAAGTTTTTGCGCGTATATGCTGGAAATACTCCTCCCCCCTTGGGGGGTGTCGAGGGGGTGCTGGTGCTTGGCATTTTTGGTTGACGTGACTTCTACCAGGCGGTTATTAGCTTCTAATAAAGGCGATGATCCGTCTAACGGATTAAACATTGCGTATTCCGGTGAATCTGGCCACCGATTCCGGGGTAAACTGGCCACCTGTCGGAGCGAAGCGACGCCGGGTTTTCATTTTACCTCAGGGTGGCCGGCATGAGTCAACATCGACTTCGTTTTTCTCATTGATTCTCCTCTAAGCTCCAGTCTATAGGCGTTGTGAACGATCCTGTCCATGACGGCATCCGAGAGCGTTGGATCGGCCATCCTCTCCAGCCATTCAGCGACTGGGATCTGGGTGGCCAGGATCGTTGAACTTAGTTTATACCGGTCGTCTATAATCTCCAGGATATCGTTGGTTTGGGCTTTCAATAGAGGGCTGCGCAGCCAGTCGTCGATGATCAGCAGATGAGCTTTGGCGAGGGAGTTTAGGAACTTGGGCAAGGAGCCGTCAGCTTGAGAGAGGTTGAGTTTCTGAAGGAGGCGCGACATCTGAAAATAACGGACGGAAAACTGGTTCCGGCAGGCCGCATGGCCTAGAGCACAGGCCAAATAAGTCTTTCCCGCCCCGGTGGGTCCTGTGATGATGGCATTGAGCTTCTGGCGGATCCACTCCTCCCCGGCAAGATAAAGAACGAGACTTCTCTCCAGGCCCCGTTTCGAGGACAGTTCGACATCTTCCATGACCGCTTCTTCTCGGAAACGCGCCACCTGGAGGCGGCGCCTGAGTCCTCTGTCCTGCCGCAGGTTCCACTCTCGATCCATGATCAGTCCCAGGCGCTCTTCAAACGACAGTTTCCTATATTGCGGATTTTCCATCTGCTCGC
>CAYOZW010000322.1:0-3509 GCA_964408495.1 uncultured Eubacteriales bacterium | reverse complement strand
CCGACACCCCGCAGAGGAGGGCGGCGAAGATATTACTACGCCCTCACTGCTAGAGGAAAGAAAGCTCTCCGGACATCCTTCGAATTCCAGAAGTCCCTATGGAGAGACATCAAGGAGCCCGTCTTCGACTAGCAGTCAATGCCATGTCCAACACCCCTAAGCACCCCTCCCCCATGGCCCTCCGGATTCTCCGCTTCCTGGCGGATCCGGACGAGGAGCCCTCTCTTGCGGGCGATATCGAGGAGGAGTATTCCGAGATCCGCGAACGGAAGGGGAAGGCCGCAGCGGCGATCTGGCTTTGGTTCCAAATCGTCATCTCAGTCCCCTCTTTCGTCAAAAGCTATTTCTACTGGAGGAGAACCATGCTAGCGAGCTATCTCAGGACCGCTTGGAGAAATCTCAAGAAATACAAGCTGTATTCGTTCATCAACATCGCCGGCCTGGGCGTGGGCATCGCCTGCTGCATCCTGATCTTCCTCTGGATCCAGGACGAACTCGGCTTCGACAGGTTCCATCCGGTCCACGAGCGGCTCTACCTAACCGTCCTGCGCCAGGAGGGGACCTGGATCACCTCGAGCGGCTGGGCCCTCGCCCCGACCCTGAAAAGGGAATTTCCGGAAATCCGGAAGGCCACCCGCTTCGCCGGGCGAAACGTCCTCTTCACCTTCGAGGACAAGAGTTTTTTCAGAAGGACGGCGTTCGTCGACCCGGATTTTCTGGAGATGTTCGGTTTTCGCCTGCTCGCGGGGGATCTCCGCAGCGCCATGGCCGTCAACCAATCCGCTGTTATCACCGAGGCGACGGCGAGGGCCGTTTTCGGCAACTCCGATCCCTTAGGCAAGACGGTGAACCTCAACAACGGCCAATTCCAGGTGACGGTTACGGGGGTAGTCAAGGACCCCCCGGAGAACTCGACGTTGAGGTTCGACGCCCTTGTGCCGGTAAGGATCGTCGGAGAGGAGGTGGACACGGACTGGTCCTACGAAAGCCAGTGTTTCGTCCTTCTCGCCGAGAACGCCTCCCCGGAAGAGGTCAGGAAAAAGATCGCTCCCATCGTTATGAAATACGACCAAAGAGTGAACACCGAGCGGACGCTCGACCTTGAGCCCCTCACCCGGATCCACCTCCACAACCTGGGAGGGGGCGGACCTATCCTCTATGTTTATATATTCTCCACGATCGCCGTTTTCATCCTGCTCATGGCCTGTATCAATTTCATGAACCTGGCGACCGCCCGGGCCGGAACGAGGGCCAAGGAGGTCGGCCTCCGAAAAGTCGTCGGAGCCCGGAAATCCGATGTCATCCGCCAGTTTTACGGAGAATCCCTCCTCCACGCCTTTCTGGCTCTTCTTGCGGCGGTCGCGCTCGTCCTCCTTGTCCTGCCGGCCTTCAATAATTTGGCCGAAAAGAGCCTGACCATGAACTTCACCCGGGATCGAGCGATGCTTCTCGCCCTTCTCGTCATCACCCTTGTCACCGGTCTTGTCTCGGGAAGCTACCCGGCTCTGTTCTTGTCGTCCTTCCGACCGGCCAAGGTCCTCAAGAGCGCTGCTCTCTCCGGATCATCGAAGCCCCGCATGAGAAAAAGCCTTGTCGTCCTCCAGTTCTCTATCGCCGTCGTCCTGATCATAGGGACGGCGGCCGTTTTCAGGCAGTTGAACTATATCCGGACCGCCGATCTCGGGTACAGCCGGCACCACGTCGTCACGATCGCTATGAACCGGGTCATCCTTCCCCGATATCAGGCATTCAAAGACGAACTGCTCCGCAACGCGAGCATCGTCAACGTCACCGCAGCAACGAACCGTCCGACATTGGTGGGGAACATTAACCCCGTCTATTGGGAAGGGCGGAGCGCCGAGCAGTACGAGACCATGAACTTTGTCGCCACCGACCACGACTACATCAAAACCTTCGAAATGGAGATCGTGGCCGGCCGGGATTTCTCCCGGGAGTTTTCGACGGACGTCGATAACTACATTGTCAACGAGGCCGCGGTCCGTAAGATGGATCTCCAGGACCCCGTCGGAAAGCTTTTTTCCATCTGGGAAAACCGGGGCACGATCATCGGCGTCGTCAAGGATTTCCACAACCGGCCCCTCTCCCAGGAGATCACGCCGATGGTGATTACTCTTAGCTCGAACTGGGCCCCCACCGTGATTTTCGTCCGGATCCAGCCGGAGAATATCACCCGGACCATGGACCTGATCAAGGAAACCTGGAGCCGGTTCGCTCCCGGCCAGCCGTTCGAGCCCGCTTTCCTCGATGAAGCCTTCGACGATCTCTACCGGTCAGACCGCCGGATGGGCATCGTCTTCCGGGATTTCGCGGTCCTGGCGATTTTAATTTCCTGCTTAGGGATCTTCGGACTGGCCGCGTTCACCGCGGAACAGCGGACCAAGGAGATCGGGATCAGAAAAGTGCTCGGGGCTTCGACCGCCGGGCTCGTTTCGCTTCTCTCGCGGGAATTCCTGCTTCTCGTCACCGTGGCCAACGTGATCGCCTGGCCTTCCGGATATTTCCTGGCGAACCGGCTGCTCCGGAATTACGCCTACAGAGCCGACATTCCCGTCTGGATTTTTCTCGGTGCGGGAATCCTGGCCTACCTCATCGCCCTGCTGACCGTGGGCTACCAAGCCTTCAAGGCCGCCCGGACGGAACCCGTAAAGGCGCTGAGATACGAATAGCGGAGTATCCTTCTTCCCCCATAGATTGCACTTTTTTTGATCAGCTCTATTGACATCCGGTAATCAGAATATTAATATAAGTGTATTAGCTTATACTTATGGAGTAAAATCATCATGACGGACCTTGATAAGCAGGCAGCGCTATTCGGCCTCCTGGCCGACCCCACACGATTGAGACTGTTGCAGCTTCTGGCCCAGCAACGGGAGCCGAATGCCCTCTGTGTCAACGCGCTGGCCTACCGTTTGGGGGTCACCCAGCCAGCTGTATCTCAGCACTTGAGGGTCCTGAAATCTGCGGGACTGGTCAAGGGCAAGAAGGTCGGCTACCGAGTTCATTACTTTGTCAATCAGGACGCCTTGACTCGCGCTCAGCGGAGGATCCTGACGGCCCTCGACTTCAAGAAGCGAAAGAGCGAAGGGACATGTCGGGGGAAGTAGAACAATGGCCGGCAGCGCGTCGTCAGCCATAACGGTTTCCGGCCTTTCGAAGCGCTATGGCAAGGTCCTGGCCGTCGATGACATCAGTTTCCGGGTCGGCCATGGAGAGCTGTTCGGCTTTCTCGGGCCCAACGGGGCCGGCAAAACAACTACGATCAACGTCCTCTCCGGATTGGCCAGGCTGGACGCGGGGGCAATTCACATAAACGGCATAGACTGCACGCTCAATCCCAAGGAAGTCCAGCAGATGATAGGCATCGTTCCCGATGAGAGCAATCTCTATCCTGAATTGAGCGGCTTCGATAACCTTTGCTTCTGTGCGGCTCTTTACGGGATGCGAAAGGACCTTCGTCGGAAACGCGCCCGGGAGCTTCTGGATGCCTT
>CAYOZW010000321.1:0-3553 GCA_964408495.1 uncultured Eubacteriales bacterium | reverse complement strand
CGGACGGGGTGATGATCGGGACGCCGGAATACATGTCGCCCGAACAGGTCGACGGCCAGCAGGCGGACGCGAGAGCCGATATCTATGCCCTCGGCATCATCCTTTTTGAGCTGCTGACTGGCCGGCTTCCCTTTGAGGGAGACACGCCTTTTAGCGTGGCCTACAAGCAGAAGAATGAAGCCCCTCCCGATGCGAGGAAGGCCAACCCCCAGATTCCCGAGGATCTTGACCGGATGATCCTGAAATGTTTGGAGAAAGACAAGACGAAGAGATATCAGAAAGCTGAAGAAGTGTTAGCGGATCTCGTCAAGATCGAAAAAGGGCTTCCGACCACAGAGCGGCTCATCGTCCCCAAGAAGCCACTCACTTCCAAGCAAGTGACGGTCACATTTGGATTAAAAAATGTTTTGGTCCCGGCGGCGATCATCACAGGAGTGATCATCACGGCCATCGTTCTCTGGCTAGTTTGGCCCGAAAAAGCCCAGGCCAAACATTCCATCGCCGTGATCAACTTCCGGAACCAGACGGGGGACAAGGCTTACGATTACCTTCAGGAAGCCATCCCTAACCTCCTCATCACCAGCCTGGAGCAGTCCAAATATCTGAGCGTCATGACCTGGGAACGGATGCGGGACGTGCTAAAACAGGCCGGGCATGGAGATGACGGGATCATCGACAGCGACCTGGGGTTCGAACTCTGCCGCCGCGACGGAGTGGACAATATCGTCCTGGGCAGTTTCATCAAGGCGGGGGAAATGTTCGCCACCGATGTGAAGGTCCATGACGTCCGGACGAAAGCTCTTCTGAAAAGCGCGAGCTCCCAAGGGCAGGGAGTCGGCAGCATCCTGGAAAAACAGATCGGGGATTTGAGCAAGGAGATAGCGAGAGGTGTCGGGCTTTCCAGCCGAAAGGTCGAGGCTTCCCAGGCGCGGATCGCCGACCTGACGACCTCTTCGATGGAGGCATATCAATATTTTCTGAAAGCCCAAGAGCAGTTCGACAAGCTCTATTATGACGACGCCAGAAAACTCTATGAGAAAGCTCTCGACCTCGACCCCAATTTTGCCATCGCCTATATGGGCTTGGCCTATGCCGCCAACGGCTTGGGGGATTCCAAAGGGCGCGATCAAGCCTATGAAGGGGCCAACGCACTCTCTGAGAAGACCTCCGAAAAGGAGAGGCTCTATATAGCAGCCAATTACGCTGGCGTGATCGAAAAAGATCAGGCAAAGCAGCTGGCGATCCTCCGGGAACTCGTCCAGAAGTATCCGAAAGAGAAGCTCGCTCATTACTTCCTCGGACAATACTATCGCACAAAAAACAGTCTCCAGGCCGCGGTCGGGGAATTCGAGAAGGCCATCGAGCTCGATCCCAACTTCGGCCTTGCCCTGAATCAGATGGCCTATACGGTAGCTGACCTGGGAGACCTGGAAAAGGCCGTTGAGATATTCGGAAAATACGCCGGCCTTTATCCGGACGACGCCAACCCGGTCGACTCTATGGCCGAGATGTATTTCCGGATGGGCAAGCTGGATGAAGCCGTCTCAAAATACAAGGAGGCGCTTAAGATCAAGCCCGAATTTTTTGCCTCGGCCGCAGGACTGGCTTATATTTACGCGCTGAAGGAAGATTACGACAAAGCGAGGAGTTGGGTCGAACAATTCATCGCCATCGCCCCCTCGTTCCAGCTCAAAGGGCAGGGCTATTTCTACCGAAGCTTCCTGGACTTCTGGTGCGGCCGATACAAACAGACGCTTATCGAAGCCGATCAATTGATGATAATGGCCAACGCGGCAGGAGAAAAAGAGGGCGCTGTGAACACGGGGTTATTGAAAGCGTGGGTTTTGTCCGAACAGGGGCACCCCGACCTCAGCCGGCCGCTATACAAACAGTGGTACGATTTCAATGTTCTCAATCCGCTGGCCAAGGATAGTGCATTGGCGATTTATGATTTCTATGATGGATATGTCGACCTGGCGACGGGCCGGCTCGATGAGGCGCAAGAAAAGCTAACGGGGTTCAAATCCGTCCTGGCGTATAGTGAAAACCTTCCCTTGCCGCAGGTTTTTCGTTTTTGCGGCGGACAATTTGAGGGGGATTTCTTGCTCCGGCTCGGCTCCGTCGATAAAGCCATCGCCGTCTTGGAAAAGGCCCCTTCTCGCGGGGCTCCTCCAGCCACCCAGAATATTGTTCCGTTTTATGTACAGCCTTTTCCGCTGGATGCCCTGCCCCGTTCCTACCGGGCCAAGGGTGAGTTCGACAAGGCCATCTCAGAATATGAAGAACTGATGACATTCGATTCGTCCCGGCCGGAGCGAAACTGGATCCATCCCAAGTATCATTTCCGGCTGGCGGAGCTATATGAACAAAAAGGCATGAAGGACCGGGCGGTCGATTCGTATGAAAGATTCCTCGAAATCTGGAAAAACGCCGACCCTGATATTCCCGAGGTCGTCGAAGCAAGAAAGCGGTTAGCTGCCCTTCAGGGATGAACTTCTGAGAGGAAAGAGCGAAGCTTTCCCCCTTTGCTGAAACTCTCGAGCTTGCGGAGGGCCTTGGCTTCTATCTGGCGGATACGCTCACGAGTCACCTTGAAGATATCGCCCACTTCCTCCAGGGTGTGCTCTTTGCCGCTCAGCAGCCCGAACCGCAGCTTCAACACCTGCGCCTCTCTCTCGGTCAGGCTGTCCAGGGCCTGCTCGATCTGCTCCCGGAGGCTGCGATGGATGACGGCCTCCTCGGGGGAAGGTCCGGTCTTGTCTTCGATGAATTCTCCGAGCCGGCTGTCCTCTTCGTCACCCACGGGCGCGTCGAGCGAAACGGATTCTTGAGCGGCCTTGATGATTTCCCTCACCTTGGCGACCGACAGTCCCATCTTCCGGGCCAGCTCTTCGTGGGTCGGCTCCCGCCCTCTATCCTGGACGCTGGCCTGGACGAGTTTCTTCAGCCGGTTGATCGTCTCGACCATGTGCACCGGGATGCGGATGGTCCTGGCCTGGTCGGCGATAGAACGGGTGATGGCCTGCTTGATCCACCAGGTCGCGTAGGTGGAGAATTTATACCCGCGGCGATAGTCGAACTTTTCCACGGCCCGCATCAGCCCGATGTTCCCTTCCTGGATCAAGTCCAGGAAGCCCAGGCCGCGATGGGTGTATTTCTTGGCGATCGAGACGACCAGACGGAGGTTGGCCTCGACAAGTTCTTTCTTCGCCCGGTCGCTGAGCTGTTTCCCCAAGCTAATTTGACGGAGGATCTCTCCGGACTGCCGGCAGGTGATCCCGAGGTCGTCATGGTCCCTTCTCAATTCCTTCTTCACCTCGGTGAGTCTTTTCTGGAGTTCTGCCCGTTTCTGACGGTCCCTGATGCGGCGCAGACTGGTCTCCAGCTCCTCTCTTGCTTCTGCCTGCTCGCAAAAATGCTGAAAGCGGGCTCGCATCCGCTCGATGATCGATTCCAGGCGCGGAGGCCAGATATACAGCTGGCCGATAAGATGGATGATCTTGACGACCAGGCGGCTGCGGGCGAAGACGTTTTTTTTGCGGGAGGGGATCTT
>CAYOZW010000320.1:0-3554 GCA_964408495.1 uncultured Eubacteriales bacterium | reverse complement strand
CTCTTCGTCACCATCGAGGGCGAGAACAGTGTTGTCAAACCGGAGGGAGCGGCGTGAACATCAAAGGCGGAGCGCGGGATTTCTGGTCCTGGCTGGACGACCGCCTGGGCGTTCAGGGGATCATGGATTTCCTCAAGCACAAGCCGATTCCCCAAAACAGGCATACGCCCTGGATGTACACCGGGAGTCTGATCCTGCTTTTTTTCGGCATCCAGGTCCTGACCGGAATCCTGCTGGCTTTTTACTACCGGCCGACCCTGGAAGAGGCGACCAAGAGCGTCGGCGAGATCATGACCAAGGTCCCGCTGGGCTGGATCATCCGTTCGGTCCATTCCTGGTCGGCCACCTTCATGATCGCCATCGTCTTCATCCACCTGCTCGGCATCTGGGTCCTCAAGTCCTACCGGAAGCCCCGCGAGCTGACCTGGATGAGCGGTGTGCTCCTTCTCGTCTTCACTCTGGCTTTCGGCTTCACCGGGTACCTCCTGCCCTGGGACGCTCTCTCGCTGGCGGCGACCAAGGTGGGGACGGATATCCCCCGTTCTATCCCCGTTGTCGGCGAATGGGCGACGAAGTTCCTGCGCGGCGGGGATGACATCTCGGGGGACACGCTCAGCCGCTTCTTCAGTTTTCACGTCTGCGTCCTGCCGCTTTGTCTCCTGGCTGTTATGGCCCTCCATGTCTATCTCATCCAGAAGCTGGGGATGAGCCTGCCGGTGGGCGCGGACGAAAAGGCGGAGGCGCGCCGGACGCTTCCATTCTGGCCCAATTTCGTTTATCGGGAGATGATCGTCTGGCTCGTCCTCGTCGGCGCGCTGGTTAGCCTGGCCGTCTTCCTGCCGCCGACGCTCAGCAAGACAGCCGACCTGATGGCGCCCGCGCCGGAGGGGATCAAGCCTGAATGGTACTTTCTCTTTTTGTTCCAGACCCTCAAGATCTTTCCGGCCAAGTTATTGTTTGTCAGCGGAGATACTGTCGCGGTCCTGCTTATTTTTTTGGGCGTCGCCCTTTTCTTTTTCTTGCCTGTTATCGACACGAAGCCGGAGGGCCGTAAGGGCAAGATCATCACCCTCTGCGCCTTTCTTTTGATTGTCTACGCGGTGGCCATGAGCGTCTGGAGCCTGCAGACACCGGCTAAGCCCGAGGCGGATAGAATCATCCCCTCGCCCCAGAACATCAAAGAGGGCACGGCCATCTATGTCTTTTTGGGCTGGATGTGGTTGTCCGTGGGGGTCCTGATCTATTTTCTGCGCCTTAAGGTAAAAGAAGTCGACCGGCTCTACCGCTCGAAATTCTTCTCGCCTGAAAAGAGCTAGCCTCGCGGTCGGCTCCAAGGTTCGAATTCTCAATTCTTTTCTATATGTCTGGCCGCTTCCGGTCAGCTCGAAGTCTTTTCCGCGGACAGGGCGAGCCAGAAGATGGAGCGACGCGCCCTCGAGGTTGATGAGGGAAAGCCGAGGAGGGATGTCCGGCCGAATTTCATGGGAAACACCCGGTCAACAACCAACGGCTCAGGGAGCTGATCTCCGATCTCCTGGATACCAAATGGGTCCTGCCAGCGCAGCCAAACTCGCAGGGCTATTCCCGTCTCATCCCCATTTTGCCACGCGGTCTCGACTGCCAAACGCAATGCATTCCGGCCCCCGCCTTCCGCAAGTTGCCGGAAGACCTTCTGTGCGGCCGTTTGCTTGTCGAGGACGAGTTCGAGCTTGGTTTTTTCGGTAACTGTGATCATCTGTTCTCTAATGCAGCTATATACCATATGCTTGCGGATAGCTGTTGTGATCTGCTCGGTGTCGGAGTTGCCAGGCAATTGGTTTTGAAGAAAGACCGGCTCACTCGGGAACGACCAGGTCGTGTTGCCTCCGACCGTCGTGCCTACAACTCCTCCATCTTTGCTGGGACCGGCCCACGTCATGGAAACGATCCAGGATGGGACTTCAAACAGGGTGATTCTCAGGCGGACGTCGGCCGTCTCCTGGCCGAGTGGAATCATCATGAGCAAAGGGAATATTATCTGGACCAAAGACATCTTTTCTTTCCTTTTGTTGATTCCTCACTAGCTATACACCCCGGACTCCCGAAATATTCCTTCCGTGTGAGTAATGAGGCCCCCTCCTCCCGGCCTCCTCCCACCGGGGGCGGAAGGGAAACTCGATAATCCTCCTGTTTACTCACCAGAGGAGGAGGGAATGTGCATTGGCCTTCCCTTGCGCATGGAGGAGGGGACCTCAATTCTCCACGACATCCTCCCCCCCGGTGGGGGAGGATTGAAGAGAGGGAGGCCGGCCCCTCTATTTCAGCTAGAAGCGGACGGTGACGGTGAAAATGACACCGCGGCGCTTTTTGGGGCTGAATAAACGCTTTCCTAAGCTCTTGCGTATTCATTTATATATCAGTAGGACCCTCCGGACGTATTAAAATGATCAAAGGAGCCGATGATGCTAAAGATTAAGAAGGGGTTCTTCAAGCTTCAACTCCCTCTGATTTTTGCGCTCTCGATTATATTCTGCTGTCAGCCCAATAAATCTGATGCGAACGGGGAGAGCCGATCCCGGGTCGCCAAAGAATTGGATGCATTCTTGCAGGCTCAGGTCAGCGAGTTCAAGCTGGCCGGCCTCGGCGCCTGCGTCGTCAGGGGCGGGAAAGTGGCCTGGAGCGGAGGTTTCGGCCTGGCGGATATCGAAAAGAAGCGCCCGGTGACGTCCGACACTATTTTCAGCGTGGGATCGGTGTCCAAGACCGTAACCCTGGCCGCGCTTATGCTTCTCTGGGAGCAGGGCAAATGCGCCCTGGACGACGACATCAATGAGTATCTTTCGTTCCCGGTCCGGAATCCGCGTTTCGCGGATAAACCGATCACGCTCCGGATGCTGCTCTCGTTTACCGCCGGGATATTCGACGTCGATTTTAATGCCGGACAAAATCGGCTGGCTTTCCTCGAGGAGAACACGGATCCCAAAACGCCCGCCGAACAGGCGCTTAGGGAGTTCCTGGTTCCCGGCGGGAAATACTATTCGGATAAGAATTATCTGGAGTCAGCACCCGGAGAACGCTATGCCTACAGCAACAGCAGTTACTCCCTCATCGGCTGCGTCGTCGAGCGCCTCAGCGGCCGGCCGTTCTGGGAGTATTGCCGGGAGAAAATCTTCGTCCCGCTCCGGATGAACGACAGCTCGTGGCGTCTCGCCGACCTCAAGCGCGACCGATTCGCGTACCCCTACATGAAGGAATCGGGCCGGATAGTAAAAGAGGAGCCTTCCGCGTGGCCAGGGTATATGGACGGCGGCCTCAGGACCACGCTGAAGGACTTTGCGAATTTCCTGATCATGATGATGAACCGGGGGAAGTTTGAGGAAAGGCAGATTCTCAAGCCTGAGACGGTCGACGCGATGCTCGCCTTGCAGAATCCAAAGGGAGCGCCCCAGGGTCGGGGCTTCCCGACTCTCGGCCGGGGTTTCGTCTGGGTCCTGAGCGAGATCAGCGGCCGCCGGATCTTTCAGATGAACGGGTTCGGCCCGTCGTTTTTTGCTCAGGTCTATTTCGACCCGGCG
>CAYOZW010000319.1:0-3569 GCA_964408495.1 uncultured Eubacteriales bacterium | reverse complement strand
GGGTGGTTAATGAGGTTCAAACAAAGTCTTGGGGGCGTTGCGGATTGACTTCTCAGCATACATCCCGAGCCTTGGGAAAATAAAGACAATAAAATCAGATGTTCTTTTGCCGAGGCGAGGGGTATCGGCGAGGAAGTCCGTGGACGACTGAGCGGGCGTCGCGAGGAACGCAGTGACGTGGCGATCCCATGGGATTGCTTCGCTTCGCTCGCAATGACAGTTCCCTCGCGGGGGGAACGAGCGGGCTGACGAGCCAAATACCCCGAGCCCTACCACATCTTGGCTTTTGCCGGCTCCATCTTCCGGAGGTCCAGTCCTTGCTCGAAGGCGCTTATTCGGTAGAAGCAGATCTCGCGGAGCGAAGACGGATGGTGGAGAGCTTCGGAGAGAGATTGAGCCCCGACGGCCCAGACGCCGCCGCCCCGGACAACGACCATCTTATAATCGTGGAGCAGGCTCACCAACTTGGAGATTCCCGTCCGGGGCGAGACCACCGGGATGACGAGATGGATGAAGCTGCCTTCCGCATCGATCGGCACGATACGGTCGAGCGGCTCCTCCTCCCCCGGATAGATGAAATGGGCTTGGGCCTCCGCTTCCGGAACATAGCAGTGGATCACGGTCTGGAAATCGCTCTCCGCATAGATCTGCTTGTGGGTCCGGAGCTCCGGCGGATCGCCGCCCTCGATCCCCAGGGAGACGCTTCGGAGGGGTCCACCGATCTCCCGGGGCATCGACGCCTTGGGGGCATAGAGCATGCTCTCGACACCGCGGACGGACATCGAGCCGGAATGAAACGGAGAAAGCCGGGATTCGAAAATCCTGGAGCCCGCTCGGGAGAATTCCCGAAGGATTTCCTTTTCTTCCGGAAAATCGATGATGTCATCATCTCCGACGGTATAGGACGACGGCGGATAGGAGAACGCCTCTTCTGGCGCAGACCGGACCTTCTCCTTCAATCCCGCGATATCTATTTTAAGCTGCCGCAGCAGGCGGACTACGGAACCGGCGTTGTTGGCGACGCAGACGTGGAAGAAGGCCTCCTGGAGGGTCCTACCCCTGGCAAAGGTCCCGTGGGTTTGGACCAGGGTGGCTGGATGCTCGGCCAGGCGCTCGGGAATGACCCGGGCCATCTCAGCGGAGCCGCTAGGAACGGCCACCCAATCGACCGGGACGACTCCCCCGAGATGGTAATAGCCGAGCGGGTCCACTGGGAAGAACGGAGCGGGACGGTTGGGTTTGGACTCATCGTCCAGGGTGACAACAGTGATATCTTTGGTGTGGGCATGGATGGAGGCACCCACGCCTTCAAGGGCGAGGATGCGGGCATGGATATCGGATTCCGAAGAGGCCTTATAGTATCCGAAGTCGGTTTCGTCGGGCGACAGGAAGCAGATATCGCCGGCGCCCAAGTCTCCTTTCTGTGAGCCCGTCGCCGTGATGACGATCCAGTCGTTTCCCGCCTCGTCGCGGTATCTCATGGCCATATTGCCGCTGTGGCTGTCCTGGATATCGTAAAGCAGAGAGGCGCGGCCGACGGATTGAAAAAGCTTGAACACCTCCTCGCTGGCCTTCCAAGTTTTTTTCCTCATGGCGAACTCCGAGGTTTGATCCGGAGGGTCCGGAGCAGGCCGGGCGTCGGTATCCCCTCACTATCCCATCCGCGGGCCAGATAGTAATCAGACCTCATTCTCGAAATGGATTCCCCAGAGACCACCCGTTCCTCACCTGCGACCAGGATCGGCTCGCGGCTGAACCTTTCGGGGAGCGTATCGTCAGCGGAGGTCAACCCGGCCGCCAGGTTGAAGAGTCTTTCCAGCGTGGCCACCCGGTTGGCGATCTCCTCCAGCCTGGCCGTCGAAAAATCCAGCCCAGTGACTCCGTTCATCATCCTGGCCCAAGGATCGTAAGAGAAGGCATAGCCGGTGAACCGGCAAATCCCCAGGCTGTCTTGGATGATACCCAGGTTATGCATATTGCGGATACCGATGGGAGACTGGAGCAGGCTGAAGCGGGGTATCTCCTTGGGGCCCCCGAAGAAGGCCAGGGATACGGCATACCCGCCTTTGAGATGGCAGGCTCCGGTCGGAGACGTTATATAGCCCAGGGCCTGGGTGAATGATGCCCGGGGCTCGTAGGCGGGGATCTCCTGCTTCTTGACAGTCATGGCTAGTTCCGGATGGCCAAGAGAATCGGCCATCCGGAATGATCCCTCTGCCAACATGTCGCCGATTCCCTGGCGGAAAGCGATGCGCCGGGCAAGCTCATCGAGAAGATCGTTCCGACCGAAGCCGAGGTCGAGACCCTCGGCATCTCTGGACGTCAAAACGCCCCGCTGGAAAAGCTCCATGGCGCAGGCCAGCGTCCCGCCGAAGGAGATCGTGTCCATCCCCAGTTCGTTGCAGAGGTAGTTGACCCGGGTGATCGCCTCGAGGTCATAGATGTCACAGTCAGGACCGATCATGACCATGGTCTCGTATTCTGGGCCTTCGCCCTTCTTGTCGCCCACCCGGGTATGTCTCTGGCAGGCGATCGGACAGAGATAGCAGCCGGCCGCCCTCTCGAGGAGTTTCTTGGCCAGCGTTTCTCCAGAAACTTTCTCCACATCGTCATCCCGGTGCAGGGTGTCTTGAAAATTGCGGTGCGGGAGCATGTTGATCAGGTTGATGAGCTCGACCAGGCCGGCCGTCCCGAGGTCCCGGAGCAGGCGCTTTGTGGCCGGGGCCTGCTTTAAAAGATAGAAACTCTGGTCCAGTCCCGCTTGGTACTTCTCCTTATCTTTGACCCGAATTTTTTTCTGTCCGGAAACCCGGATGGCCTTGAGGTTCTTGCTCCCCCAGACGGCCCCCGGCCCTCCCCGTCCGTAGGCCCGGTTGCGGTCATTCATTACGGCCGCGAACCTGACCTTGTTCTCTCCGGCCGGCCCAATACAAAGGATGCGGGCGCGGCGGTCGGCTGCCTCAGCTAGCAAGACTTCCGTGGTCCGATGGATATCCTTGCCCCAAACGTGGCCGGCCGGAACGATCTCAACTCTCTCCGGCCGGATATCGATCATCACCGGGGAGGGCGCCCGGCCCCGGACGATCAGGGCGTCGAAACCGGCGGACTTGAAAGCCGGAGTCCAGGTGCCGCCGCAGTTGGAACTGCCGATCGTCCCGGACAACGGCGATTTGAAGATCATGTGGCCGCGGCCGGCCGTGGGAGCGTTGGTGCCTATAAGCGGTGCCGCGGCGATAACGATGATGTTATCCGGACCGAGAGCATCGCCTGCCGGGTCAATGCGGTCATAGAGAAGTCGCGCGCCTAGGCCCCGACCGCCGATGTAGTCCTCGACAAAGCCGGCGTCCAGAGGTGTATCCGTGACCCGGCCGCTGCTGAGGTCGATCTCCAGAATCCGGCCGTGAACACCCCCGGGAAGTTCACTCATCAATGGATGCGCTCCTCAAATTCCATCGCGAGCATAGCAAAACGGCTTGCCGATGACAAGAAATGAAGAAGGCTCGGGGCAGTGGCGTCGAAACCGCGCCCGTTTTCTCCCAGCGCGGAAAACGGGCTCGATTCGTCGTTCG
>CAYOZW010000318.1:0-3578 GCA_964408495.1 uncultured Eubacteriales bacterium | reverse complement strand
CGCTTGCCGGCGGCGATCACCGCGTCGACGTCCTCCTGAGAAAGGGCGTGGCGCATCGAGAATTCGAAGAGAAGATGCAGAGCCTGATCGAGAAGTACGTTTATCCCCAGGTCAAGGGAGCGCTCGGCGTGACGCCAGAAGAATTCATCGCCGGAGGCGGATTCTTCGCCTACTACATCCAGCCGCTGACGGATATCCATCTCCGCTCCCACCTCCAACACGAGATCGAGGCCAACAGCGACATCTCCTACGTCTATATTTTTTCGGTCATCGCTCTGGCCATTCTGCTCATCTCCTGCGTCAACTTTATAAACCTGTCCACGGCTCAGTCCGCCACCCGGGCCCGGGAGGTCGGCATCCGGAAAACGGTCGGCTCCACGGCGAACGCGCTTAAGGGGCAATTCATTTCCGAGGCCGTTTTCCTGAGCATCCTGGCCGTAGTTTTGTCCTTGCCCGCCATCGAACTGATCCTTCCGTTTTTCAACAATCTGACCGGAAAGGATCTGCAAATCCCCTACCTGTCCAATGTTCTAACCCTACCTCTCCTCCTGGGTCTTGCCCTGGCTCTCGGACTCCTGGCCGGCGTTTATCCGGCTTTTTACCTATCGTCTTTCCACCCGGTGGCCGTTCTCAAGGGAGAATCCTCGGGAAAAGGCAAGAGATCCTGGATGCGCAACGCCCTGGTCGTCTTCCAGTTCACTGTTTCCGTCGTCCTGATCATCGGGACATTCGTCACCTACCGGCAGCTCCGCTACATCCAGAGCAGAAATTTGGGATTCAACAGAGATCAAATCGTGATCATCGACAAGGTGGATGACCTGGGAAAGCAATTCGGTGCTTTTAAACAGGAACTGCTGAGCTTCCCCGCCATCGCCAGCGCAGCCAATACATCCGACCTCATGGGAGCTTCTTTCGGGAACAACCTCTTCGTCCCCGCCAACCGTCCTCAAGACCAGAAGCAAATCATCTGGAGGATGTGGGCGGACCCGGATTTCCTCGCCACCTACAAGGTCGAGCTCGCCAAGGGGAGCTTCTTCCCTGCCGAAGCTCAGGACGAAAGACGGGTCGTGGTCCTCAATGAGGCCGCGGTGAAAATCCTCGGTTTCGAAGACCCGGTTGGCCAGCTGCTCATCGAGCACGGAGATACTCATACCATCATCGGAGTGGTAAAAGACTTCCACTTTGAGTCCCTGCACCATCCGATCAAGCCGTTCCTCATCGTACCTTTGGGTCGCGACGGCGGGGGACGGTATCTTTCGGTCCGGATGGCCACTGCCAACTTCGGGGAAACACTTTCTCTCATCGAACAAACCTGGAAAAGGTACGCCGGGAGCCAGGCCTTCGAATACGAGTTCTTCGATGAGCACTTCGCCAGGGTCTACCTGTCCGAACAGAAAACCGGCCGGATCTTTATGATCTTTTCCCTCCTGGCCGTGTCCATCGCCTGTCTCGGACTGCTCGGCCTGACCGCATTCATCACGGAGCAGCGGACCAAGGAGATCGGGATCCGCAAGGTGCTCGGAGCGTCGGCTCCTCAGGTCCTCCTTCTCTTGACCAGGCAGTTCGCCCTTCTCGTCCTCATCGCCAACCTCATCGCCTGGCCCCTCGCCTACTGGATTACCAGGAACTGGCTCCAGGATTTCGCCTACCGGACGAACCTGACGGCCTGGGTGTTTGTGCTGTCGGCCGGGCTGGCTCTTGTCGTCGCCTTGCTCACAGTCAGCTTCCAATCCGTCCGGGCGGCCCTGGCCAACCCGGTGGATTCACTCCGGTACGAGTGACCGGAGGCTCATAAAAACCAGCCAATTTCATTGCCGATCGCGCGATAACCACAAAGACGGCCTTTGTGCATACTCACGAACACTTTGTCCTCATTGCCCGCCTTCCGGTAGAGTTAGACGAATCCCACATGGACCAACAGGGATTTGGGATTCTGCCGTTTCCATTTCCCTCCACCGGGCGGTAACGCCGGTTGACGTTTTCCAGCCTTATCCGGCCCTCCGAGCCGGGGATCTTCACGTTCTCTCAGGCAGACGCAGTCAGATCCTTGGCCCGTTTCTTGAGGCCATTCTCCCGCCATGGCAGGAGTGTATCGTCCTCGGCATCCCGAGCGGACTGTCCTTTATCGGGTGTTATTTCATTACTTCGACAGGTTCTTGGCGGAATACGAGGGACGTTTTGAGAAGGAGTATGGCTACCTGCGGCCGATCGTCAAAGAGGTGATCGCAGGTCATCACGAGGCCCGAAGGGCCGTGGTGATCCCAAAGTGCCTCGTCGAGGCCATGAGATTGCTTCGTCACTGTGTTCCTCGCAACGATGCCTCGACTGCGGCAATCCGCGCTGCGGCTTTGCCCGCATCCGCTGTCCGGACTGCCATGCGGAACATCTCCTGATGTTCTCCTGCCGCACCCGTGGCTTCTGTCCCTCTTGCCACGCCAAGAGGTTGGAGGAATGGGGTGAATGGATGCGGGAAGAGCTTCTCCTGGATGTCCCCCACCGCCAGGTCGTCTTCACCATCCCTAAGATGCTTCGGATATTCTTCAAGTACAACCGCCGGCTTCTGGGAGATCTTTGCCGCTGCGCTCTCCGGTCCTTGACCTGTTATTTCGAGGTTTTTGCCGGCAGCGAGCTGATGCCCGGAGTGATTGCGGCCATTCAGACATTTGGGAACCGGATGAATCTGCATCCGCATCTTCATTTCCTGGTGACCGAGGGCGGGGTGGACAAGGCGGGCCTCTTCCATAAGGTTCCCCGGCTCGACGATTCACGGCTGGCCGGGCTCTTCGCCCGCGAGGTCCTGGTCGATCTTGTCCACAAGCAACTCCTCAGCCCCGAATGGGCGGAACGCCTTCTCTCCTGGAGACACACGGGGTTCAATGTCCACAGCCGGGTCCGGGTCAAGACAAAGAAAGAGGCCGAGCAGGTCGGAAAATACATGATCCGGCCGCTGCTGTCCCTGGAACGCCTCTCCCTCGATGAACGGGAGGGCCAGATCTGCTATCGGCATGGGAAAGAGGCCAGAGAGGTGGAGCGGATGGACTACCTGGAGTTCATCGCCCGGGTCACTTCCCATATTCCCGACAAGGGACAAGTCACTGTCCGTTACTTCGGCCTCTACGCCAATGCTCACCGGGGCAAAGTGCGGAAGGGGCAGCCCGACAAGCATCCCTTCATCATCGTTGAGGAGGAGAGTCCGAGGATCCCCCGCCGGGGCTGGGCTGAGATGATCCGGAAGGTCTTCTATGATGATGTGATGCAAGATTTTTCTATAGCGCCTCCTTTTTTTATCTTTTTCTTTCCTTCTTCTTAGGTCTTATGAACCAGCCTTCTATCCGTGCCCTTAACACGAGGTTACGTACGCACACACGCTAACATTCGGTTTCGGCTCCTTAACCTATGAGTGAGCGCGAAATAAAATTTCCGCTAAGACCTTCACAAGGCAGCCGATTCCTTTTTTGTCTGGCGCTTATATGGCGCATAAACACGCTCTTCTTTTAAGATCTTATAAATGATCGTTAATAGCCGCCTGGCCGTGGCCACTTTCGCTTTGTTGGCGCCTTTTCCGCGGGCCAGCCGTT
>CAYOZW010000317.1:0-3580 GCA_964408495.1 uncultured Eubacteriales bacterium | reverse complement strand
TCGGAGGCGGTGGCATGGGCGTGGTTTATAAGGCCGATGACACCCGGCTCAGGCGCCAGGTCGCCCTTAAGTTCCTGCCCGAAGAGCTTTCGAGAGACCACAATGCTCTGGAGAGATTTGAGCGTGAAGCCCAGGCGGCTTCAGCGCTGAACCATCCCAATATCTGCACCATCCACGACATCGACGAGCATGAAGGGCGACGCTTCATCACGATGGAGCTCCTAGAAGGCACCACGCTCAAGCACTGTATCCGGGGAAAACCGCTCGGCAGCGACGAGATCCTAGATCTAGCGATCCAGATTGCCGATGGGCTCGATGCGGCACACTCAAGAGGAGTCATTCATCGGGACATCAAGCCTACAAACATATTTGTCACGCCTGCGGGACATGCCAAGATCCTTGATTTCGGATTAGCCAAGCTGATCCAGGAAAGACCGGTCCTGGGCTCAGCTACAGCGACTACCAAAACAGTCGACGATTTGCTGACCAGCCCAGACATTGCCCTGGGAACCGTGACTTATATGTCACCTGAACAGGCGCTGGGGAAGGAACTTGATGCCAGAACCGACCTCTTTTCGCTAGGCGTGGTCCTGTACGAAATGGCCACCGGCACAATACCCTTCAAGGGCGACACGTCAGTCGCAACCTTCGATGCGATCCTTCACAAAGCTCCGACTGCGCCCATTCGTTTGAATCCGGAGTTGCCCGCGGAGCTGGATCGGATCATCAACAAGGCCATGGAGAAGGACCGGGACGTCCGCTACCAATCGGCGGCGGAGCTGCGCGCCGATTTGAAGCGTCTTCGGCGCGACAGCCAGTCGGGCTCTTCACCAGAAGCATCAGCAGCTGTTTCGATTGTCGGCGCAGGCCGCCCTTGGAGGTTTAAAGCGGCAGTCATTTTTGGAGCGGTGTGTCTGGCTGCCATCGGCGTTGCTATTTGGAGGGGAGGGGCGCAGCGGCAAACTGCGGCCCCCGCGCTCGGGATCATGAAGTTTGATCAGGTCACCGACCAACCGGGAGAGGAGTGTTTCCCCAGCCTATCGCCCGATGGGAAATCGGTGGTCTACGCCAGCCGAAGGGCCGGCAATTGGGACATTTATCTGCAGCGAGTGGGTGGCAGGAATCCCCGTAACTTGACTGAAGCTTCGTTAGCCGACGACAGCCAGCCGGCCTTTTCCCCCGACGGGGATTCGATTGCCTTCCGTTCAGAACGGGACGGAGGAGGCATTTTTGTTATGGGAGCCACCGGAGAGTCGGTGCGACGCTTGACCGATACGGGTCACAATCCGGCCTGGTCGCCCGACGGACGCGAGATCGCTTACGCCACCGAAGGAGTTAGTGAGCCTGGTACGCGGAACACCGTCAGCCAGCTTTGGGTTGTCGCTGTGTTCAACGGAGAAAGGCGGCTCATCAGCCCGGGCGACGCCGTACAACCGCACTGGTCGCCCAACGGTCACCGCATAGCCTACTGGCAGTACCAGGGCGGGCAGCGCGATCTGGCCACAATACCGGCGCAGGGCGGCACGGCGATTAGCGTTACAGACGACACCTCTATGGATTGGAATCCGGTTTGGTCTCCCGACGGTCATTATCTCTATTTTTCCAGCAATCGCGGCGGTAGTATGAACCTGTGGAGGGTGCTGATCGAAGAGCAGTCGGGCCGGGTTTTGGGTGCGCCCGAACCCGTCACGACGCCCTCTCCCTACAGCGGCCAACTCAGTTTCTCCCGGGACGGCACTTTATTGGCATACGCCGACAGCATCTCCAGCACTGAGATGCAGGGGGTTGGCTTTGACCCGGTCAATGGAAAGAGCGTTGGGCAACCTTTGGCAGTGACAAGCCCGACGGGCTCGCGTGATCCGAGCTGCTCATACGACGGAAGCTGGCTGGCCTTTGTTTCAGGAAGGAATCAGGATGACATCTTCGTAATGCGAACGGATGGCACGGAGCTGCGCCAGCTCACGGATGATCCTTATCGAGACTTAGCTCCTTCTTGGCTTCCCGATGTCAAGCGCATCATCTATTTTTCCAACCGAAGCGGGCGCTATCAGATCTGGGCCATTGACGCGGATGGCAGCGGCCGCAGGCAATTGACTGAGGCGGCCGATGAAATGTGGTATCCGGTGTTGGCCCCGGACGGCAGGCGCATCGCTGCTTTTGACAGTCAGGAGGGTAAGGTTTCGGTTTTCGACGTGGCCGTTCCCTGGAATGAGCAATCGCCCCAGCTTCTCCCGGCGCTCGACAAGCCGGGCAGCCGTTTCCTGCCTGGGTCCTGGTCTCCTGACGGTCGGTGTTTGGCCGGGAAGGAACTCATGGCAGATGGCCGACAGCAGGGAATCCTCGTCTATTCGTTCGAGGACCGGCGCTTCGAGGAACTGACCAGTGCTGCTAACGGCTTTGCCGCCTGGCTGTGGGATAGCCGTCGGCTCGTGTTCGCAGCTGGCGGCAAGCTGAACCTGATCGACAGCCGGTCCAGAGAGATTGATGAAATCCTTTCCGTAGCGCCGTATAGAATAACAACTGTCTCTATCTCGGCCGACAACCGGAACATTTACCTCAATGTCGATCACGAAGAGGGCGACATTTGGCTGGCTTCACTGAAGTGATGTCATAAGAGGGAAACGACTTGACCGGCACGGCTCCGGGGACCTTATCGTTGAAAAATGGTTCACTAATAAAGTGGTTTTGGACTGTCAGGAGCTTCGCCCAAAGTCATATTGGAAGCTGAGGAGGTCAGAAAACGTCTGGCTGGGCTGACCCAGCGGATCACCAATTCGGACCAACGCCACAGGTGAGCACAATCGATTGTGCGCCCCACCTAATTACATTTATTATCAGCGAGTTGAAACGCTAGGCCAGTTGGTTCGTAATCAGCCGGTCGGAAGTTCGATCCTTCTCGCTGGCTCTCCCATATTCTCCTCCTCATGAGCCGCCCGTGGCGTTTCAAGAAAGGAGAGACCCGCGGAAACAAAGGGGTTGACCGTCCGTCCCTCAAATCAGTATCCTTAAGCCAAGCTGAGATAAGGCGATTTGGCCGTGAAGTGCCCGAAGTGTTATTCGGAGAATACGGATACCGCGCGTATCTGTAGGAATTGTGCGACGTCGTTGTTTAAAGCCGACAACATCCGCCCATCGTTCACCCGAACCCTTGAGTCGCCTGTCCAGGTCGTGGCTTTGGGGGCTGTTTTTTCAAGCCGCTATGAGATCCTGGAGAAAATTGGCGAAGGGGGAATGGGCGAGGTCTATCGTGCCCTTGACAGGAACCTCGATCGCCAAGTCGCCATCAAGATCCTTCCCGGTGCTTTCGCCGATGACAAAGAGAGGTTAGCCCGGTTTGAACAAGAGGCCAAGCTCCTGGCCGTCCTGAACCATCCCAATATCACCACGATCCACGGGCTCGAGGAATCCGAAGGACGGCGGTTCATCGTCATGGAGTTGGCGGAAGGAGAGGCCCTAAGAACGAGATTGAACGGCGGGCCGCTTGAGGTCGGGGAAACCCTGGAACTCTGCCGGCAGATCACGGAAGCTCTCTGATCCGATGGTCTGCCCTCAATGCGGCGGCACGATGCGGATCATTGCT
>CAYOZW010000316.1:0-3583 GCA_964408495.1 uncultured Eubacteriales bacterium | reverse complement strand
TTGATTTTTTATTGTTAGCTCGGATAAATTCTTTTTTCCTCTAAATAAATATGCACATGGCTCATTTTTTTCTGGATTCGAAAAGCCCTGCCCTGGGGGGCCGGCCTGATCCGCTTCATCTGCGGGCCCTGGTTGACATAGATCTGGCCGATGAAGAGGTTGTCGACATCGAGGTTGGGAACCTTTTGCTGGGCGTTGGCAATGGCCGAACGGAGGACCTTTTCGATGATCTTGCTGGCCTTTTTTTTCTCCGAGAAATGCAGGATGGTCAGCGCCTCCCCCACGAACCTGTCGCGGACCAAGTCCGCCACCAGGCGCGCCTTCTGGGGAGAGACGCGGATATACCTGGCGATGGCATGAGATACGAAATTGTTCTCTTTCATCTCACTTGCCTATTTTGACGGCCTTGGCCGCCCTGGAAGTATGTCCTTTAAAGGTTCTGGTGGGAGAGAATTCCCCCAGCTTGTGCCCGACCATGTTCTCGGTAATAAAAACGGGGATGAATTTTCTCCCGTTGTGGACGGCGATCGTGCTCCCGACCATCTCCGGAATGATCGTCGACCTGCGAGACCAGGTTTTGATGACCTTCCGCTCCTTGACGGAGCGCACCGCCATGATCTTCTCCCGCAGGGGGGAATCGATGAATGGGCCTTTCTTGACGGACCGGCTCATGGCTATCTACTCCTTCTCCGGACGATGAAGATCTGCGTCCGCTTGTTCTTTCTTGTCTTGTGTCCCTTGGTGGGGATGCCTTCGGGGCTGACGGGATGACGCCCTCCCTTGGACCGGCCCTCGCCTCCGCCGTGCGGATGGTCGATCGGATTCATAGCCGTTCCGCGAACGTGGGGACGCCGACCGAGCCAGCGGGATCGTCCCGCTTTGCCGACCTTGATGTTCTGGTGGTCCAAGTTGCTGACCTGGCCGACCGTCGCCCGGCAGTCCAGATGGATCTTCCTGATCTCCGAGGAAGGTAGCCTCACCTGGGCATAGTCCCCTTCCTTGGCCAGGATTTGGGCTCCGCTCCCCGCGGCCTTGGCGACCTGACCGCCCTTGTGCTTCCTGAGCTCGATATTGTGGATGATTGTCCCGAGGGGGATAAACCGGAGAGGCATAGCGTTGCCTGGAAGGATATCCACCTGGGAATCAGAGGAAACGATTGCCTGGCCGACCTGGACATTCAGGGGGGTCAGGATATAGCGTCGTTCCCCATCTCTGTATCGGATAAGGGAGATGAAGGCCGACCGGTTGGGATCGTATTCGATCGTCTCCACCGTGCCGGGGATATCGATCTTATCTCTCTTGAAGTCCAGCGCCCGGTACATTCTCTTGTGACCGCCCCCGCGGTGACGTATGGAGATGCGGCCGCGCGAATCCCTTCCCCCGGAAACGGGGAGGTGCTCGAGCAGCGGCTTATAGGGACTCCGGGTCGTCAGTTCCTCGAAATTGAGTCCGGTCCGGTGGCGCAATCCCGGAGTTCTGGGTCGATATGTTTTTATGCCCATGTTAGATCGCCTCGAAGTATTCGATCATTTTTTCGCCCTCTTTGAGCTTGACGTAGGCCTTTTTCCAATCGCTCCGCTGGCCTTGACCGCGGCCCATCCGGCGCCACTTTCCGACCTTGTTCTGGGTTCGGACGTTCTCGACTTTGACCTTGAACAATTGCTCGACAGCCTTCTTGATCTCTGTCTTATTTGCCTTTCTGGCGACCTGAAAACAGACTTCCCGGTTCCGTTGCTTGAGCTGAGTGCTCTTTTCCGTGATGATCGGTTTGAGGATGATCTGGTATGCGTCTTTCATGGCGTTAGCCTTTTCAATATCGATTTGAGGGCCCTCTGGGTAAAGACGAGCCAGTCGTGGGCGAGGACATCAAAGGCCGATAGAAGCCGGCTGTCCACGGCCTTCACCCGGGGGACGTTCCGGATGGCGGTAAAGAGGTTCTTGTTGTCCGCCCCGTCGACGATCAAAGCCGAATCCAGCTTCAAGGCTTTGAGCATACTGACCGCCTCCTTGGTCTTTGGCCCCTTGAGTTCGGCCTCGGCCAGGATGAGGAGACGGTTCTCGGCAAAGCGCAAAGCCAGGGCTGATTTGAGGGCGTTGCGTTTAGCCTGCTTGGGAATCTCATAATGGTAATCTCTCGGCTGGGGCCCGTGGCTGCTGCCGCCTTTCCGCCACAACGGATTGCGGATGCTGCCCACTCTGGCCCGGCCGGTCCCTTTCTGGCGCCAGGGCTTGCGGCTGGAGCCGCTGACTTCCGACCGTGTTTTGGTCGCGGCCGTGCCGCGTCTTTCATTGGCTCGGTGCATAATAGCCGCTTCGTAGAGGAGGTGTTGCTTCACGGGATAAGAAAAAACCTTGGCCGGGATTTCCATCTCACCGGCGACCTGGCCGCTCGTGTTGAGGACTTGAAGTTTGGTCATTGTCTACTCTTTTCCGCCTCTTTTGCCGCGGGGGCCTCGAGAACGTGCTTGCGGAGGAGGAGATAGCTGCCCGGAGCGCCGGGGACGGCTCCCTTGACCACCAGCAGATTATTCTCCTTGTCCGTCCGGATTACGGTCAGGTTTCGAACCGTCGTCCTCGTCTGACCCATATGTCCGCCCATCCTCGTGCCCTTCAGCACCCGCGAAGGATAGGAAGAGGCGCCGATTGAGCCGGGTGCCCGATGGAACATCGAGCCGTGGCTGGCCCGGCCGCCGCGGAATCCGTGACGCCTGACGACACCCTGGAATCCCTTTCCTTTGGAAGTCCCGGTCACATGGATCCGCTCGCCTTCGGTGAAGATATCGACGAACACCTGATCTCCTTCCTTGATCGCCGCCGGGTCAATGGCCCGGAATTCTCGGAGGATCCGGGTCGGAGGGAGACCCGACTTTTGAAAATGCCCCGTCTGAGGCTTGGTCGACTTCCTCACACCTTTTTCTTCGACCAGCCCGAGCTGAACGGATACGTAGCCGTCCTTTTCTTTGGATTTTTTCTGGATGACCGTACACGGGCCGGCCTTGATCACCGTCACCGGGATGACATTGCCGGCCGCGTCAAAGATCTGGGTCATCCCGACCTTCTTGCCAATCAACCCTTCCACCATCTCACTCTCCTCCCGTGCCGAAGGCCTGGATCTCGACATCAATTCCGGCCGGCAGGTCGAGTTTCTGGAGCTCTTCGATCGTTTCGTTGTTGTACTCGGAGATGTCGATCAACCGTTTGTGAATGCGCATCTCGAAATGTTCGCGGGATTTCTTATCGACGTGCGGCGAGCGGAGGACGCAGTAGCGATGTATGTTCGTAGGCAGGGGGACCGGGCCGGATATGTGCGCGCCCGTTCGTTTGGCCTTGGTAACGATATCTTTGACCGACTGGTCGAGCAACCGATGGTCAAACGATTGTAACCGGATCCTGATTTTTTCCATTGTCGTCCTCAGTTTTCCTTGCCTTCTATCCTATGTGCGTCATCGTGAGGCGCGAAGCGCCGTGGCGACCCCATGGGATTGCCGCGACATATCGAGCCCCTGGACAACATTATGCTACTCCAATATCTCGGTCACGGACCCGGCGCCGACGGTTCGTCCGCCCTCGCGGATGGCAAACC
>CAYOZW010000315.1:2973-3619 GCA_964408495.1 uncultured Eubacteriales bacterium | reverse complement strand
GCTCAGTGTTTATATTCTGGCTTCTTTCGGACCCAGCGCCGGCATTTTCGCCAAGCGTTTCCAGAATTTTCTGTAATTCTTGGATCCGGATAGACTTGCAGATCGCAAATACGCTAAATTCTTCAATTTTGTCAACCGGCCAACCGGAGACGGCTCCGATGGTCTTTTTGATCACCGAATCGGGAAGACTCCGCTGGAATCGGGCCATGTCTTGAAACCAATAGTTGGACCCATGGCTTATAACCTGCGGAGACACAAACAAAATTGCCGGCACAGCCAGATCCTTCAGAACCGGGAAGGCATGCTCATAGAACGATCTGTCACCGTCATCGAAGCGGAGAAGACAGCGGTTGTTGAAACTCCGGATTTCATGAAAATAACTCTCGAGTTCGTCGGCTGAAACAAACCGGTAGAATGCCCGGATGGCCCTCAGCGCACTGTGGAACCACTGTCGAGACGGGATATGATGAAAGCAGATGACCAGGTTAGTCGCCGTGAACAGAGAATACGGATGCATGATCCTAGAATTCTTCGAAATCGCTGTCGATCAGCTCCCAGAGGCCGAAACCCGACTCGAGCACCGGCATCAGTTGGCTGGTCCGGGAATAAAACGTTAAGCGATGGAGTTTGGCAAACGGCTTGAGGC
>CAYOZW010000315.1:0-2963 GCA_964408495.1 uncultured Eubacteriales bacterium | reverse complement strand
TTTGAGAAAACGGCTCAAATCCTGGTCTGTGGTGAAATGCCGCAGATAAGCGGCCTTGTGGCGAAGCCCCCAGAGGGCCAGCGTCGCGATCATCCTGCGCATTCCCTCCAACTGACTGGGGTCAGAGACCAGCATGATATCCAGATAGGAGAGGTCATTCCTTTGGCACTTTTTTATGATCATCCAATTTTCGGGATCACCCTCTAGGTAAAAGAAGAAATAGCGATCGCGATCCGGCGAATCCAGCAGCCGCCAGGTGAAATATTCCAGGTCACGTAGCCCAAATACCCGCTGGGCGGAACAGTGGAGGGAGGAAAAGAATTTCGGCAGGGATTGCGAATCCAGTTTTTCTAGGACAATCCGGCGGGGAGAATCGGCGTGGCGACGGTAGCGGAGATAAAAAATCGGAAGAAAAACAGAGTTCAGCACATGGCGCAATAAAGCCGACCGCAGAAATTGGAATCGCCGGTGGGCAAAAGGCCTGAGAGGGAAAAAATGAAGGGGTTGCCCGGGGTGCTCGGCCCAGCCCATCTTCCTAACCACATGAATAGACTGATCGTTGGTGAAAGCCGCCATCACATCGACGCTTTCCAGGATTTTCCTGTTCATCAGAGTCCCCAGTCCCAACCTGCGGCAATCTGCTGCGACATAAAAATCAATGCCCCAGCAGGCGAGATAGTCCTGGCCGTCGACCTTCAACCGGAAGGGCATTATTCCGACGTGGGCAACGATTCGTTCATTATGGACAGCCACCAGAGGAGCCCGAGAGCCATTCCAGCAAAATCGGTTTAGCCAACGCCAGTGATTCTTTAAAAATTCGATACGCGACGGAAAAGCCGTCCGATAAAAATCGATGAGCCGTTGCTCTTCCACATCTCCGGCCGAGACGATGACGATATCATCAAGTTGAAGACTTTTGTGCCCCAAAGACAAACTCCAAATCTAACTGTTTTGGTACTTCGGCTGATAAGGATCGGTGAAGATGCCGCTCCGCAAGGCCGACAAAACCTCCCGGATACCTTCGGGCACGGTCCTGCTAATACGGAAATTCAACTCTCTCCGGATCTTATTGAAATCGACCTTGTAATCCCTGGGGTCTTCCTGCTTGTGGACGTAGCGAACCCGGGCGTCCGGAACCAGCCGACGGATTTCCTCGGCCAGGAACTTCTTCTGATAGTTTTCCAGACTGTCCCCGACGTTGAAGACATTTTGTCTTATTTTTCCGGACTCGCACTCAAGAGCCATAAGGCAAGCTTCAGCCAGATCGCGCACATGACAGTAAGGACGCCAAAAGTGCTCACCATAGACCTGGAGCTCTTTTCCGGCCCAGACATCGCGGACGAATTCATTGACGGTCAGGTCGAACCTCATCCGCGGAGAAATTCCATAGACCGTTGCGAAGCGCAGCGACACGGGGGCAAAGTCCCGGCGCACTTCCGTTTCAAGGATCAATTTTTCAAAGCGCACCTTCAATTCCGCATAAAGAGAAACCGGCCGGAGGGGCGATCGTTCATCCACGACCTCCTCATCCTTCATCCGGCCGTAGTTGCTGCAGGTCGAAGCAAAGATAAACCTTTCGATGCGTTTCTGACGCAGGCAGAGATCAAACAGGGCCTGAGAAGCCGACCAGTTTGTCTCCGTGGCCACCTCAGGCTGCTTGGCGCAGGCCGGATCGCCGACGATCGCTGCCAGATGGACGATCTGATCGATATCCTCGACGGCCGCCACCAGGTCTTTTCTCTCACGAATATCCCCTTTCCTGAACTCAAAACAGGGATGGCCAAGGATCCCCAGCAGTGACTCCCCCCCGAAAAGGAGCGAGTCCAAGCCCCGGACCTTATGGCCTCTTTCGAGGAGTCGCCATGTCAGGACCGAGCCGATATAGCCGGCCGATCCGGTTACCAGAACCGTTTTGCCTATTTATTCTCTCCCTGAAAATGAGTCTTGTAGATCATCTGGGCTTTTTCGAAGTCTTCAACTTGTCCGATGTCGAGCCAATATTCTTTCAACTCATACTTCGCGACAGGCAGCTTCTTTTCCAACATGGATTTGATCAGCAAGTCCATGCCGTAGTACGTGTTGTCGGGAATCAACTCCAGGATCTTGGGCTGCATAACATAGATACCCGCCAGGGCAAAAGTGACGATATTTGGCTTCTCCTCGATATCGGTCACGAAATCCCCTTCAAAATGGATGTTGCCGAACTGATAGGGGGTGATAATCTGCTTGACGGCAATCGTCAGAAGAGGCTTCTCGGCCAGGGCAAAACGATAGAACTCGGAAAAATCAACCAGGCTCAGGATGTCTCCATTGAGGACAACGAATGCATCCGTCAGCTCACGGGCAAGCAGTTTGAGGGGGCCGGCCGTACCGAGCGGCTGCGCTTCCTTGCTGATTTTCAGCTTGACTCCAAGCCGGGATCCATCGCCGAAAAAATTTTCAATATATTCCGACTTGTAGTTGGTGGCAAAATAGATCTCATCGAATCCATACTGTTTGAGACGTTCGATCTGGATTTCCAGGACGGCCTTCTCCCCGATCGGAAGAAGGGGTTTGGGGATGATCTCGGTGAACGGTCTCAACCGAGTTCCCAGCCCACCAGCCAAAATGACGGCTTTCATTTCATCGATTTCCTTTCCATCCTATATCAACATCCGAAGGATGTCCACCGGCAACCGGGGCTGTTGATCCGATCCTCGGTCTCTAGGCCGCAACCGAAACCATCTTATGTTTAGCTGAGGTCTCCATAGCATTTGGAGAGCCGGCCATACGTGGCTTCGACGCTGTACTTTTCCTCAACAAAACGGCGGCCGGCCTCGCCGATCGATCTTCTTAGCTCACTATTCCGCAAAATCTCTATGCTTTTCTCGGCCAGAGCCCGATCGTCTTCGGCAATGAACCCCTCTCTTCCCTGTTCGAAGCCGAGAGACTCTAGGGCGTTCGATGTCCCCACAATGGGAATT
>CAYOZW010000314.1:0-3654 GCA_964408495.1 uncultured Eubacteriales bacterium | reverse complement strand
TTGCTCATCTTGATCTGGGCGGCGTACCGCTGGGGGGTGAGCATGGGGGGCGGGCCGAGAGGATCGATATACGGGATCGTGGTGATCCTGCTGCTCTTCTTCTGTGTCACCCTTCATGAGCTCGCCCACAGCCTGACGGCGATGCGCTTCGGGGTCAAGGTCCGAGACATCACTCTGCTTCCCATCGGCGGGATCTCCCGGATGGAAGAGATGCCCCAGAAGCCAAAAGAAGAGCTGCTGATGTCGGTCGCCGGCCCACTGACAAATTTCGTTATCGCGGCTGTCCTCATCCTGGCCTCGGTCCTCTTCCGCTGGGAGGCCGGTTTGTCCGCCAGGCATCTGAACGAAGTCCTGGGTTCGATGCGCTGGGCCGGACTTCCCTCTTACCTGATCGTCGCCAACATCATGCTCGGGATCTTCAACCTGCTCCCGGCCTACCCGATGGATGGCGGCCGGGTGCTGCGGTCGATCCTGGCCTTGAGGCTGGACTACACGAAGGCCACGGCCTGGGCGGTCAACATCGGTCAGGGGATGGCCTGGCTCCTCGGACTCTGGGGCGTCCTTGCGGGAGCCTGGACTCTGGTCATCATCGCGATCTTCATCTACCTCGGCGCCTCCCAGGAGGGCCAGATGGTCGAGGCCAAGGGCGTGCTCGGAAAACTGAGCGTCCGTCAGGCCATGACGGGGAAGTTTCAGACGGTTGAACCGAACGCGCCGATTTCCCAGGTGGTTGACCTCATCCTCCACAGCTTCCAGACGGACTTTCCGGTGGTCGAGGAAGGCCGGCTGACGGGTTTCATCTCCGAGCTCGACGTCGTCGGCGCGCTCAAGGAATACGGTCCCGAGGTGGCCGTCAAACAGGTCATGAAGACCGATGTGCCGACGGTCGGCCCGGACCAAACGCTTTTCGAAGCCCGGCAGCGGATGACGGTGGCCCGGCTCAATTCCATGCCGGTCCTGAAAGAAGGACGGCTGGAGGGCATGGTCACGGCTCACGATATCAGTGAAGCGTTCCTTTTCACCAGCCTGAAGCCCGACCTTCTCAGGCGCGCTACATGAGCTGGCTTGATGAGGGAAAAACCTTGGCGGCGCGGACACGTATAAATAGAATAGAAATCCGGAGGGAGCAAAAATAGCGAAGGACAAAATGGACGGCATAAGATTATTCCCATCCGCGGCCGTTCGTCGCTATAAGGGAATATGTCCTGATTAGGGAGGAAGAATATGCATATCGCCTATATCGAACCCTTTGGACGAGCCTGGGAACGGATGAAACTCGCCCTCTTCAAGCCTTTCGACCTCCACAAGTGGTTTGTGGTCGGGTTCAACGCTTTTCTGGCCGGGCTGACCGATTGGCATAATGGCTCAGGGAGCAGCCGGAGCCGCGATCGCTTCCATTTCGGGGAATTTATCAACTTCCCCAACCGGGCCTGGGATTGGATGACAGATCACCCGGGCTGGTTCATTGCCATCATCTTGCTCGCCATGGTCGTAATCGCCATCGTGATCGTCCTACTCTGGCTGAGCTCCCGGGGAAAATTCATGTTCCTGAATAACGTCGTCCACAACGAGGCGGAAATCGCCCGGCCATGGAAGGAGTACCGGAGGGAAGGCGACGCTCTTTTCTTGTGGCGTTTGGTCTTCGGCCTCGTTTGTTTTGTCGGTTTCATCGCCTTCGCCGTGTTTTTCTTCGCGGTGGGGAGGCAGATCTATCTCGTCAGTTTCGGTCGCCACGTCCCTGTCTCATTCATCATCGTCATGGGGTTGATTCTTCTTTTTATACTGATCATCATCGGGTTCATCGCGATGTTCCTCGACAGCTTCGTCGTCCCGATCATGTACAAGAACAGGACGACGGCCACTCAAGGATGGCACCGTTTCTTTTCGCTTCTGGGTCGGCATCCTCTGCATTTCGTCCTCTACGGAATTCTTATGATCGGACTTTATATTTTGTTCGTGGTCTCGGTGATTATCATCGGGATCATGACCTGCTGCATCGGCTGGGCGTTCCTGATCATCCCCTATATCGGGACCGTTGTGACCCTGCCCGTCTGGTACACTTTCCGGGCTTTCAGCCTGGAGTTCCTGGCACAGTTCGGGCCCGAATACACGCTCTTTCCCCCTCCCGAACCGCAGCCGGAAGTCGCAACAGCCTAGAAACATGGGCCCTGTGACCCACGTTTGATATTTCATAAAATCAGCGATTGCCCGTGTGGCACATAGTTTTTATTGAGCCGCCTATTTCTCTTCCTTCTTTTTTTATCTTCGATCTTGCGCGGGGATAGTGTCACCGTAATTAGGATAGAATGAAACTTTGCGCCTAGCCCGACGGTTAATGTCAACAAGGAGGCAGCTATGCTGAAATTCACAAGAATGCTGGCTTTTGCTCTGGCCATCGCTTTTATCGCCGGGAGTTTGGCTTTTTCTCAAAAAGTGGAACAGGTTGACGGGGTGCGCGTCGTCCATAATGGGAAGAAGGGGGCCTGGGGAGATCAGGTAAAGATCGGGATCGAGCCCATCCGGACGCTGGGGGAGCTCGAAACGAAGGACGAGAACGTTGCCTTCAACCTCCCCTCCGACGTCGCCCTCGACGAGGACGGCAATATCTATATACTCGATTCTGGAAACCACCGCATCCAGAAGTTCAGCCCGGACGGAAAGTACCTGGCGACCCTCGGCCGCAAGGGCCAGGGCCCGGGGGAGTTCGTCTATCCCGAGTCCATCGATATCGATGAATCCGGAAACATCCTTGTTTCCGATCCGAATAACCAGCGCATCCAGGTCCTGACGCCGGAAGGCAAGGAGGCCCGGACCATCAGGATGATAGATGAACAGCCCGGAATAATGCGCCTGACCCGCTCAGGCCGGATGGTGATGGCGGCCGGCTCCAGAATGATGATGTTCTCGGCCGATGAAGAGGAGCCCAAGGATCTTCCCAAACTGGTCAAAATCCTTGACGCTCCAGGCACCGTCCAGAAGGAGTTCGGGGAGGCCCGTGATTACAAAAACCTGCTCCTCAACCGGGCGGGAAATGGAATTCAGTTCGCCCTCGACGGGCAAGACAATGTCTATCTCGCTTTTTCCTACCAGAACCGGATCGAGAAATTTTCGCCTGACGGCCGGCCCCTCTGGCGCTCCGACCGGGAGCTCGATTACACCACCGAGCCCAAGGGCAAGGGAAAAATGGAACGACAAGGCGGGAATGTGTCGATCCAGGGGCCTCAGTTGAATACCTGCTCCGTCGGCATCGCCGCGGACAGCCGAGGACGCGTCTGGGTGGCCTCTCTCAAAAGGCAGCTCAAGGAAGAGGAACAGGCGGGGATGAGAGTCCAGATGACCATGTCCGGCGGAGAGCGCAGCATCTCGATGAAACCAGACGGGAATGTTGAACTGCGCAAAACCGACGCCTACCAGATCGAGATCTATGATCCTGATGGTCTGCTCCTTGGAACAATCCCCTTGGATTGTTTCGTGGACGGCATCCGGATCGAGCAGGACAGGTTGTTCGTTCTCGACAGGATGCGCGGCGCCCAGGTCCTCGAATACAAGATCATCGAGAAATAGCGGGCCTTCGGGAATCTGCCGGTCCCTGGCTGCAAATTAAGGGAAAATTAAGGTTAGTGTCCCACTACTGTCCGGTTGTTGAATTTTAAC
>CAYOZW010000313.1:0-3670 GCA_964408495.1 uncultured Eubacteriales bacterium | reverse complement strand
ATACCCAGGTCGACGGCGTCATACCCATGGATGAGGCGGTTGCGCAGGCCGACGTAGTTGGTGACATAACGGGGCTGAGGTTCGAACGTCTGCCAGCCCTTTTCCGGAGCCCGGTAATCTCTAAATCCTCCGTAGCCCACGGCCGGAGTGGCGTACTTCTTCTCCAGGATGGATTCGATCTCGGGCATCATTATGTCTCTTTGGTAGGCGATGATGCCCGGATCTCCATTGGGGTTGAGCCCCCAGGAGTAGGTCACGACCTCCTCGTGGTAGGACCCGTTGGTGGTGTGGCAGTCGACGAGGAGAAGCGGGTCCCAGCGGAGGAGGACGTTAGCGACGAGTCCTTGCAGCTCGGGGCTTTCGAGCTTGATGCTGTCCCGGTTAAGGTCGAGGTTCTGTCCGTTATAGCGAACGCCGACGCCCTCCTTTGGTCCGCCTTGGTGCTGTCTGTTCTCGGGTCGGATCTTCTCGTTGCCGTCGGCATTGAAGATGGGGGCGATGAGGATGATGAGCTTGTCAAGATAAGGGGGGTCTGAGGCAAGAAGAATGTCCCGGGCCAACATGAGGGAGGCCTCCTTGCCCTCCACTTCGCCGGCGTGGATATTGGCCTGGATGTAAACAACGCCTCTTTTTTCGTGGCGGAGATGGAAAGGAGAAACGGGGAGGGGCTGGCCGAGGACCAGCAGAGGGATGTCCCTTCCTTCTTCGCTTCTGGCCAGCGTCTCTACCTGAACATCGTGGCTGAGCTTCTGGAGGTCCCGGATGAACACCATGACATCATCATAACGCGAGGTCGCTTGGAACTGGCTTTTCTCAGCCACGGTGAGCGGCTTTTCCTGGGCGGCCGAATCCCAGGTCAGGCTGATTCCAAGGGTGAAGGCCAGGACCGCGAAAACCGCTATCTTATTTTTTTTCATCAGATCCGTCCTCTCTATCGGGCGCTCGGCTTGAAGTTTATAGAATCAAGCCCGGTGAGTCAATCACACCCTGCGCAGACCAAGCTTCCTCTTTTCCCTCGCGCCTCTTGCCAATAGAGAGGCATCTCCAAAAACCTCGCGGTGATGCCGGACGCATGCTAGAATAGGCCCATGATCAAGTTCCCCGTCCGGCCGGAAAAACAAGAGGCCTTGCGGCTCAAGATGGAGCGCTTAGGTATCCGAGAGCAGGACATCATCGAGAAGTTCATCCACGGAGGCGGGAAAGGCGGCCAGAAGATCAACAAAACTGCCAGCTGCGTCTATCTCAAGCACCGTCCCACCGGGATCGAGGTGAAATGCCAGACCGAGCGATCTCAAATTCTCAACCGTTTCCTGGCCCGGAGGATCCTGACCAAAAAGATCGAGAAGAAGGTCCTCGGCGAGCAGAGCGAGGAAATTCAGCGAATCGAAAAGATCAGGAGGCAGAAGAGGAAGAGGTCGAGAAAAGCCAAGATCAAAATGCTTCAGGCCAAGAAAAAGCGGGCCAAAATCAAATTGCTGCGGGCCTTCCGTCCGGGTCCGGAAGATGTCTAAAGACTAACTGGCCAGCCGGAGAAGCGTCTGGAGCAGCAGGTTTGCCCCCTTCTCCAGGTCTTTCCAGTCGATCATCTCGTCGGGGGAATGACTAATCCCGTCGCGGCAGGGGATGAAAATCATGCCCGTTTCTGTCAGGGGGGCGACGATCTGGGCGTCATGGCCGGCGCCGCTCGTTAGCGGTATCCAGGAGTAACCGAGCTTCCCGCACTCTTCCTTCATGATCCCAGTGATAGACTCGGAGAGGGCGACAGGCTCTGTCCTGTCGATTGTCCGGGAAAAGAAGGCGGCTCCCCGAGTCGAAGCGATGTCTTCGGCCAGCTTCAGGAGTTCTCCTTCTAATGCCTGGAGCGTTTCCCCGGCGCTGCTGCGGACGTCCAGGGTGAAATCGACCTTGCTGGGGACGATGCTGAATGAGCCGGGATGGACGGCGACCTTGCCGACGGTGATCATGCTGCCGTAATGTTTGGTGGCTACAAGCTGGGTCCCCCGGAGGGCAAAATCGGCCGTGGCAAGAAAGGCATCATGGCGCAGCTCGAGGGGTGTCGTCCCGCCGTGGGCGGCCTGGCCGACGAAAGAGCACTGATGGTATATTTTGCCGGCGATTCGCTCGACGATACCGATGGGGACACCCTCCATCTCCAGGGTCGCTCCCTGTTCGATGTGGAGCTCGAGGTAGGCCTCGAGCCCGGGCCTCTCCTTGTGCGCTTCCAGGATACTATCCAGGCTGAATTCCGTCCCCTCCAAGATGGCCTTCAGGGGCCGTCCAAAGGTGGTGAGCCCCTTCTCGACCTCCTCCTTATTTAGGAACCCGGCGAAGGCCCGGCTGCCCAGGAAATCTCCGACGAGATTGCCCTCCTCATCGGTGAAGGAAACGAGCTCCAGAGGCTTTGTCGGTTCGAGCCCCTCCTCCTTGATCCGGCTCAGACATTCCAGCGCGGCCAGGACTCCTATGGTCCCATCAAAGGCTCCGCCGTTGATCACCGTATCGAGGTGCGAGCCGACGAGCACAGTGCGGCCGTCCCCGCCCAGCCGTCCAAAGATATTACCGGCGCCGTCTTGGCGGTAGCATAGTCCGGCCTCGCAGATCCTGTCCTTGAGCCAGGCCCGGGCTTCGAAATCGGCCTGGCTGAAAGACGGCCTGGTCACTCCGCCCCGGGGGTCCCGGCCGATCTGAGCCAGGGCTTCGATATTTTTTCGGAGGCGCTTAGTGTCGATGTTCATAGCAATGTGATCATCTCCCTTACGGCTTGAACGACGCCGACGACCGCCGACCGCGCGACGAGAGAGAACCCGATGCTGAGCTCGGAGATTTCGGGGATGGCGATGACATCGGCAACGTTCCGGTAGTCCAAGCCGTGTCCGGCATGGACCTCCAGGCCCAGATTGTGTCCGAGAGTGGCCGCCTGCTTGATTTTCTTTAAAGCTCTGTCTCTTGCGGCCCCGGGCTTCAGGTCGGCGAACTTGCCCGTGTTGATCTCGATGAGGTTGACGCCAAGCTTCGCGCAGGCGTTGATCTGTCCCGGGTCCGGATCGACAAAGATACTAACCCGGATCTCGGCTTTTTTGATCTCGCGGATGAAGGGGCCGAGGTGCCTCTGCCCCGCGATGGCATTCAGACCGCCCTGGGTCGTCAGCTCCTCTCGCCGTTCCGGCACCAGGGAAACGACATCCGGCTTTATCCGCAGGGCGATTTTTTTCATTTCTTTCGTGGCGGCCATCTCCAGGTTCAGCTTGGTCTTGACCAGCTCACGCAGCAGACGCAAGTCGCGTTCCTGGATGTGCCGCCGGTCGCCACGAAGATGGATGACGATGCCCTCGGCCCCGGCCTGCTCGGCCAGCAGGGCGACGAGGACCGGGTCCGGCTCAGTGCCCTGACGCGCCTGACGGAGCGTCGCGAAATGATCGACATTGACCGCAAGTCTCATTCCATTCTCCTCACTCCCTGAAAAATTGAAAGCATATCCACGATGGCCTCGCTCCCCATCAGGTTTTTAACGCCGTTCCCTCAACGCTCTTCTCGGCGGCTGCGGAACTCGCAAAAACAAATCCTCCATTTATCAGAGATCTGTGCTTGCGCTCTTTTGGCATCTCCGTTCGTTTCTGGCGTGCTCAGACATCCTCGCCGCCCGAAACGCGGGGTTCCCTCGAAAAGCATT
>CAYOZW010000312.1:0-3697 GCA_964408495.1 uncultured Eubacteriales bacterium | reverse complement strand
CCGCCTAGAAGTATTGAAGTCCCGGCACCGTCTGATCGGAGATGTGCGCGGACTCGGCCTTTTCCTCGGCATCGAGTTCGTCCGCGACCGCGAATCTCTATTTCCCGCGCAGGCCGAGGCTTCTTATATAGCGGAGAGGATGAGGGACAAGAGAATCCTGGTGACGACGGACGGCCCGCATGGCAATGTCATCAAGATCAAACCGCCCCTCGTCTTCAGCAAGACCGACGCCGACCTTCTCGTCGAAGCCCTGGAGCAGATCCTCGACGAGGATGCTGTTCGTCTCCCCCGCTGAGCGGATTCTTGTCTCGGACGAGGATCTCGGATATCCTTTGGTTCCATCAATTCATTGACGGAGGTATTGGCCATGGAATATCGATCACTGGGCCGGTCGGGATTGAAGATCTCGGCTCTCTCCTACGGCGCCTGGGTCACTTTCGGCGACCAGATTGGCGAGGATGTCGCGGCCGCCTGCTTGAAGACAGCTTATGACGCCGGCGTCAATTTCTTCGACAACGCCGAGGCCTATGCCGGCGGCCGGGCCGAGATCATGATGGGTGACATCATCAAGAAGACCGGTTGGCGCCGCTCCGACCTGGTCGTTTCCACCAAGATTTTTTGGGGCGGCCGGGGCGTCAATGATCGCGGCCTATCGCGCAAACACATTCGCGAGGGGACAGAGGCATCCTTGAAACGATTGCAGCTGGATTATGTCGACCTCATCTACTGCCATCGGCCCGACGCCGAAACGCCACTAGAGGAAACCATCTGGGCGATGCACCAGTTGATCCAGCAAGGGAAAGCGCTCTACTGGGGGACAAGCGAATGGAGCGCCCGCGAGATCGCCGAGGCTTTTCACATCGCCAGGCGCGAACATCTCATCCCGCCCAGCATGGAGCAGCCCCAGTACAACATGTTCACCCGCGAGCGGGTGGAGAAGGAATACGCTCCGCTCTATCGCGAGTTCGGCCTAGGGACGACCGTCTGGAGCCCGCTTGCCGGCGGCCTCCTGACCGGCAAGTACGAAGAAGGAATCCCCGCGGGAACCCGGGCTTCCCTTCCTGGCTACGTTTGGTTGCGGGAACGATTTGAGGGCGCGCAGGCAGAGGATAAGATTGAAAAAGTCCGGCGTCTCCGGACGATTGCCGCCGAACTCAAGGCGACGCCGGCCCAGCTCGCCCTGGCCTGGTGTTTAAAAAACCCGAAGGTGAACTCGGTCATCACCGGGGCTTCCCGGCCCGAGCAGGTGGCCGAAAACATGAAGGCAATGGAGACCGTCGGCCGGCTGAAGCCGGAGATCATGGAGCGCATCGAAACAATCCTGGGCAATGCGCCCAAGCCCGATCCCGATTTCCGCTAGCCGCCGCCGGCCGAGTTGAATTCTGCCTCTAAAAAAAATAGGATAGGAACGAATCTTGATCAACAGGAGAACTGAGATGCCGCAAAAAAAATTCGTAACGGCCGTCAATTTCTTCCTGGCCATCCTCCTTTTGGGAGGGTATTTCGGATGCGCCAAGAAAGAACAGCCCGCTGACCTCGTCTTGACCAACGGGAAGGTCGTCACCGTGGACGAAAACTTTCCTGAAGCCGAGGCTGTAGCCGTCAGCGGCGACCGGATAGTGGCCGTCGGCAGCGCGAAAAAAATCAAAGCCTATATCGGAGATGCAACCCGGGTCATCGACCTCGAAGGAAAATTGGCCATCCCCGGGTTCATCGACAGTCATGCCCATTTCACCGGCGTGGGCGAGGCTCGAATGGTCCTCGACTTGACCAAGACGAAGAACTGGGGTGAGATCGTCGCCCTGGTCGGAGAGGCCGCTCGCAAGGCGGCTCCCGGAGAATGGATCAGGGGAAGGGGCTGGCATCAGGAGAAATGGGATCAAACGCCAGACCCTAACGTCGATGGGCTGCCCTATCATCAGGATTTGAGCAAGGTATCGCCCGACAATCCCGTCCTGCTGACTCACGCCAGCGGTCACTCCTGCCTGGCCAATGCCAAGGCTATGGAGCTTGCCGGCATTTCCAAGACGACGTCCGACCCGCCGGGTGGAGAGATCGTCCGTGACCCGGCCGGCCGGCCGATCGGCGCCTTCCGGGAGACGGCCCAGGGCTTGGTGGGGAGAGCGCTGGCCGGCTACGAAATGAAAAGAACGGAGGCCGAACGGATGGCCGATGAGCAGAAGGCCATCGAATTGGCGGCCCAAGAATGTCTCTCCAAGGGCATCACCAGCCTTCATGATGCCGGCGCCTCTTTCGCCACGATCGATCTCTATAAGTCCCTGGCGGAGGAAGGGAAGCTCGGCATTCGGATTTACGCTATGATCGGGGAAGGCAACGACCGACTCCAGGAAAGCTTGTCCCGGTACCGGATCGAAGGGGCCGGCCAGAACCATCTCACCGTCAGGTCCATCAAGCGTTTTATGGACGGAGCTCTGGGAGCACACGGCGCCTGGCTGTTGGAGCCCTACTCCGACCTGCCGAGCTCGACCGGGCTCAACACGACTCCGCTCGACGAGATCAAGGAAACCGCTCGCCTAGCCGTCGAGAACGGCTTTCAGCTCTGCACTCACGCCATCGGCGACCGGGCCAATCGGGAGATCCTGGACATTTATGAAGAGGCGTTCTCGACTCATCCGGACAAGAAGGACCTGCGCTGGCGCGTCGAGCATGCCCAACATCTCTCGCCGTCCGACATCCCCCGGTTCGGTGCGTTGGGGGTAATCCCCTCGATGCAGGGGGTTCACTGCACCTCCGACGGGCCTTGGGTCATCAAGAAGCTCGGGGAAGAGCGGGCTCGGGAAGGAGCATATGTCTGGAGGAAGCTCATCGCGGGGGGAGCGGTCATCTGCAATGGAACGGACGCCCCAGTCGAGGACGTCAATCCCATTCCATGCTTCTATGCCACCGTCAGCCGAAAAATGAAGGATGGAGCTGTTTTCTTCCCTGAGCAGCGTTTGAGCAGGGAGGAGGCCCTGCGGACCTACACACTGAACGGCGCCTATGCCGCTTTTCAGGAAGAGCTCCTGGGTTCGGTCCAACCGGGCAAGCTGGCCGATATCACCGTGCTCTCCAAGGATATCATGACCGTGCCCGAAGACGAGATCCTGAAGACAGAAGTGGTGATGACCATCGTCGGGGGCAAGGTTCTCTACCAAAAGTCCTAGAGTTGAACAAGGAGACAAAAGAATGGGCGGCTTTTTTGGCATCGCCTCAAAAGAGAAATGCAGCGAAGATCTGTTCTACGGAACCGACTATCACTCTCATCTTGGAACCAAGAGGGGAGGGCTGGTCGTCCACCGGCCCGATGGATTCCGTCGCGTCATCCATAACATCGAGAACGACCAGTTCCGCTCAAAATTCGACGCCGACATTTCGGCCATGAAGGGGAGAATCGGCATCGGGGTCATCAGCGACACCGACGACCAACCTCTTCTCATCCGCTCCCACCTGGGCAACTACGCCATCGTCACGGTGGGAGCGATCAAGAACCAGGATGAACTCATCAAGAGCGCCTTTGAAAAGAAAGGTCTCCATTTCTCCGAGATGTCAAGCGGCGGAGTCAGCCCGACGGAGCTCGTCGCCGCCCTGCTCAACCAGGAGGATTCGTTCGAAGCCGGAATCGCCAGAACCCAAGAGGAAATCCGGGGCTCCTGCTCGCTCCTCTTGCTCACCGAGAGGGGAATCTACGCTGCCCGCG
>CAYOZW010000311.1:0-3714 GCA_964408495.1 uncultured Eubacteriales bacterium | reverse complement strand
GAGGCCTCTATGAAAAGGAAAATCCTCTTTTTTTTCTCCCTGTTGATGGGCATCATCAGCTTTTCCCAGGCGGCCGAATTCGGCTACCCGGTCGGTGGTGAGCCCTGGTACTTCATCAGGGCCGCTTTCAGCAATACCGAGGCTCTGACTCGCGGAACATGGAGGGTCTCCCATATCTTAGTCAACGGGACCAGGGCCAGGGATTTTATTCTCTTTCAAGGGGGTGATGTGGTTCTTGGGAGAGAGATCAACGGGCAACAGCCCTTTGAGGTCAAGGTCCGGTTCTCCTGGCAGGGAAACCGGGCTTACGAGATCCAAGCGGAGCTCGAGAACGCAAAAACGAAAAAGAGCGCCACACTGACCCAGAAGGTTACCGCTCCTCACGTCAAGGGTTACTGGGACGCCGCCTGGAAAAATTACCTGACGCTCGTCGTGGCAGAAGAAAACGGCATCGAGCGCCTCAACTTTCCTGTTCACGCTACTATCGGGCTTCTCTCCAACTACCTCAAGTCCGGCGATGAGATCAGGGTTCTCAAAGCGGAACGTGTCGGAGACGATATCGGCTACACGGAGATTCCTTGCCAGGTTTACGACCTGGTCACCTGGTCTGATCCTAAGGTCCTGGCGGTTGAGGAAAAAGACGAAAAAACCGGCCAGTCGATCATCCGCTATCATCCGACGACCTCGCTTAGCCTCGCCTTCCTGTCCAACCTCAAACCCAAAGAAAAAGCCACCTACCTCGTTTTCTACAACAATCCTGAGGCCGCGAAGCCCGCCTATGCCAGCGACCTCAAGGTCCTCAGCGCCGGCATAGGCAAACCGATCGGCAAAACCATCGAGAATAGCTTCTATAAAGTGACCCTGAACAAGAAGAACGGCGTCATTTACGAGATCATCGAAAAGTCGTCCAAGACGCTCCTTGAGCACAAGCTCGAAACGAACGGCTCCATCCACTGGAATCCCGGCGTCTATTCGCCGCCCCACACTTGGACCCACACTTCTGATTGGGAAAGCCCGGAGTTTGTGGATGTCAGCGGACCGGTCTTCTACTCGATCCGGATTAATGCTCCACTCCCCCATTATCCTCAGGTCCTGGCTAGCATAACCTACTATTTCTACGCATACACACCCTATATCCTCGTCGAAACGACGATCCATGTCACCGACAACATGTTCGTAAAAGCTCTCCGCAACGGTGAGATCGTCTTCAACAAGAAGGTATTCAAGAACGTCGGCTACAAAACCATAGACGGCCGAGTCGAAGCGATCGACCTCCAGCGAACCCGGATGCATCCCGACCACGTGATCACTCTCCGCCCTGACACCCCTTGGGTCACTTTTTATAATCCGGACAAAGGCGTCGCCTTCGCCAACCTCTACCTCGACCTGACCATGACCAACCTTAAAGGAGGGCCCGCCGCCTCGGAGCAGCCCTTCGTCTATATCCAGCACGGGCCCTGGTATTACTTGGCACGGGGGCTTGTCTATTCCTTCGGCACCAACAACCAGACCCGAATGCTCCCGGTCCGCGGGGGCAGCGTCTACTACGAGAGAAATGCCCTCTATCCCTTTTCCTTCAAAAAAGATCAGGGCTATTCCCGCCAGGTCGACATAGCCTTCAACATGCTCAAGTATCCCGTGAGCGTCCTTGAATCCATCGAGACTTATGCCGAAAGCCCGGAGGGATGGATTGTTCCTATCCTGACCGAGCCATTCGAAGAAGATGTTGAGCAGGCCATCGGAGGGAAAAAGAAAAAATGAGCCCGGATACGATTGGGAGCGAAGCCATTATGGACCTCCCATTCCTGAAACGGGAGGGATCCTGAAATCAAGGAGGCAACCATGTATGCCGTCGGGATAGATTCGGGAACACAAGGAACCAAAGTCCTGATCGTCGATTTCAAGGGCAAGGTCAGGGGACGCGGTGCCGCACCGCACCGCCAGGTCCCCAACCTCAAGCCGGGAGAAAGCGAACAGGATCCCCGGGTCTGGACAGAGGCGCTGGGAAAAGCCCTGACCAAGGCGCTCAATGAGTCCCACATCAACCCCAAGAAGATTGTCTCCCTCGGCATCTCCGGGCAGCAACATGGATTCGTCCCTCTGGACGCGAACGGCCGGCCTATCCGGCCGGCAAAACTCTGGAATGACACCTCGACCATCGCCGAGACCCAAGATATCATCGACACGCTCGGAGGGGAAAAAAGTTTCATCAAGAAGCTCGGCATCAGCCTGGCCGTCGGCTTCACCGCTTCCAAGATTCTTTGGCTGAAGCGGCATGAGCCGCAGAATTACTCCCGGCTCAAAACAGTGCTCCTTCCCCACAACTACCTCAACCTTTGGCTCACCGGAAAAGCGGCCATGGAGTACGGGGATGCCTCCGGGACCGGGCTGATGGATATACGGAGGCGGGTCTGGCATCGTGAGGCCCTGGCGTCCATTGATGCGTCCTTGGAAGCCAAGCTGCCGGAGCTCTGTCACCCGGAAGTGCCTCTTGGCAAGGTCAAGAGGGATATAGCCAAACGCTACGGGATGGCAGAAGTGCTCGTCTCCAGCGGTGGAGGCGACAACATGATGGGGGCCATCGGGACGGGCAATGTCAGGCCCGGCGTCTGTACCCTCAGTCTGGGGACTTCCGGGACGGTCTATTCCTATTTTGATAAACCATTTGTCGATCCCGAAGGGGAGATTGCTGCCTTCTGTGACAGCACCGGCGGTTGGCTTCCCCTGCTTTGCACGATGAATGTCACCAACACGACCGAGCTTTTCAAGGCTCTTCACGGCCTTTCCAACCAGGAGCTGGAGGCTCTCGCCTCCCGGGCTCCGGCCGGCGCCGACGGCCTCGTCTTTCTGCCTTTTATCGACGGGGAAAGGGTTCCCGTCCTGCCTTTTTCGACCGGGGTTCTTTTCGGCCTCGATAAACAGACCTTCAACGCCGCTCACATCGCCAGGTCTGTCCTGGAAGGGACGGTCCTCAACATCGGTTACGGGTTCTCCCGGATGCGCTCACTCGGGCTGGCCCCGACCCAGATAAGGGCAACGGGAGGAGGAGCGAAAAGCTTCCTCTGGCTGCAGGTCGCAGCCGACATCCTGAAGACTCCCGTGGTCAGGCTCGCCGAAGAGGAGGCGGCCGCATACGGAGCCGCTCTCCAGTCCATCTGGACCTACGAGAAGGACAGGGGCCGAACCGACCCCATCACCGACATCGTGGATGAAAGAATAAAGCCGGAGAAAGGGATCATCGAACCGCAGCCGGGGAACTTCGCCATCTACGATTCACTCCAGCGAATATTCAATTCCCTGTGGAAGGCCTTAGCCAAAGAATTCAGGGCCCATCGAAAGATAACAGGCTAAAGGGGAAGAGAAAAAGTCAGGACTTCGACTCTCAGGTCCAGCCGAATTCGTAGCCGGCCTCATACATGGCGAGGATATTCTCGATGGGGGTGATCGGCTGGATATTATGACAAGGCGCCAGGATGTATCCTCCTCCTCGCCCCAAGACCTCCAGGTTCTCCCGGACTTCCCGGTGGACATCCTCCCGGCTCCCGAAAGGGAGCGTGTTCTGATTGTCGACGGCTCCGTGAAAAATCACCTTTGAACCGAACTCCCGCTTGAGCTCCGCCCTGTCGAATCCCGTGTTCCACCATTGGATGGGATTGAGGATGTCGATGCCCGCTTCGACCATGTCAGGGACGATCCGGCGACAGTTGCCGTCGT
>CAYOZW010000310.1:277-3720 GCA_964408495.1 uncultured Eubacteriales bacterium | reverse complement strand
ATCCGACTTTCGCCGTATCCAGAGACACGGCAGCGCCTCCGATCGAGAGCTGCTTGGTCATCCGGATCATGTTTTTGAGAGTTTCGCCCGGCACAAATTCCATGGTGATATAGTGGATTCCTGAATCCTCGCTCAGGTGATACATCCGGCAGACGTTTTTGTGGGAGATCTTTCGGGCCATCTTCAATTCGTTGCTGAAGCGTTCGATGGTCCTGCTGTCGGCGATTTCTGGCCGGATGAGTTTGATGGCGACTTCTTCATTTATTTTCGTATCCAGCGCCCGGAAAACCCTGCCCATGCCGCCCTTCCCGAGTTCCTCGATAATCTGGTAGCGGCCAGCAAAGGTCGTCCCTGACGCAAGTTCCTGGGCGGGCATCTGGAGCGTTTCTGTGACAATGGGCATGTCCTTTTTCAGGCCCAGCTGTGTCCCGCAGTCGGCGCAGAAGCGGGACGTCTCGGGATTCTTAGACTTGCACTGCGGGCATTCCATGGCTTTACATCTTTTCCGCCAGGATGAACCTAGAATAGTCAATTGGGGGAAGGGAGTCAAATCGAATACAGGAGAAGACAGGTATCCGATCTTCTCCCGGTTGGCTATCTGACAACCAGCCGGGTGAACGGGAAAACATAGGCCTGCAAGAAAACCATCAATCCGACCAGCGCCGCCAGCGCCAGGCTGTGGAAGAAAACATAGCGGAGGATATCGCCTTCGTGCCCGTACCAGCGGGTGGCCGTGCTGGCGACGACGATGCTCTGGGCGTCGATCATCTTGCCCATGACGCCGCCGCAGCTGTTAGCCGAGGCCATGAGCGTCGGGCTGAGCCCGATCTGTTCGGCGGAGATCCGCTGGAGGCTCCCGAAGAGGACGTTGGAGGAGGTGTCGGAACCGGTGAGAGCCACTCCCAGCCAGCCTAGCATAGTACCGAAGAACGGGTAGAAGATCCCCGTTCGGGCGAACATCAATCCCATGGCCGCGTCGAGGCCGGAGTAGCGGGTGATAAATCCCAGGGCCAGCATGGCCGACACGGTGAGGAGCGAATAGCGGACCCGGACCAAAGTCACCCACCAGACCCGGACAATTTCACGCAGGCCGGATCGCATTAGAACCGCAGATATCAGGGCTGCGACCAGGATACCCGTGCCGGTGAAGGACAGCCAGTTGAAGCTGAAGACAGCCGCCTCGGAAGCCGGTGCAGGGACAACGGGAGGCATGCGTTCGACGAGGTGATGGACGAGCGGCACCGAAACTCTAAAGGAAGACAGGCCGTCAAGGAACACCTTAACTTTGGGAATTCCCCAGATGAATACGACGATACTGAGGATGCCCCACGGCATCCAGGCCCGAACAAGTTCCGCACGGTTGAATCCGGGGGCGGAGCGGGCCGGAGAGCCGGCCTCATGACCGTTGAGACCCCAGATCCGTTTGGGATGCCAAACAAAAAGAAATCCGACCAGGCCAAGGATGGAAATCACCGAAGCAATGATGTCCACCAGCCAGGGACCGTGGAGGTTGGAGATTAGGAACTGAGGGATGGCGAAGCTCGCCCCGGCCACGAGAAGAGCGGGCCAGACCTCCAGCATGCCGCGCCAGCCGGCGAAAGCCCAGACAAGCCAGAACGGGACGATGATCGAGAAGAATGGAAGAATCCGACCGGTTTGAGCGCTGAGGTCCTGGAGAGAGAGCCCGGTCACGGCCTGGAGGGCGATGATCGGCGTGCCCAGCGCTCCAAAGGCAACAGGCGCGGTGTTGGCGATGAGCGAAAGGCCGGAGGCAGCCAGGGGGGTGAACCCGAGCCCGATGAGGATGGCGGCGGTGACAGCGACCGGCGTTCCGAACCCCGCCGCCCCCTCGAAAAAGGCTCCGAAGCAGAAGGCGATGAGCAGCAGTTGCAGCCGGCGGTCGCGGGTGATCCCGGTGAGGCTTTCCTGGAGCACCTGGAAATGGCCTCTCTCTCTAGCCAGGTTGTAGAGAAAGATGACGTTAAGAATGATCCAGCCGATCGGGAAAAGGCCATAGGCGGCTCCGAACAGGGTCACCACGCCGGCTTTGTCGGCCGGCATCCCGAAAACAGCGACGGCGATAACGAAGGCGGCAGCCAAACCGAGGACCGCGGCCCGGTGGGCTCTGAGGCGGAGGAAAGCGAGAGTGCCGAGAAGGACGACGATCGGGACGGCGGCGATGAGCGCCGAGAGGAACGCGTTTCCGAGAGGATCATAAACCTGCTGCCAGGTCATTTCCTCCGCTTATACCATAGAATTTCCGAGTTTGACATCCCCTTTTGTTATGATTTACTATCTCGGGCAATGGGAGGAGGGAATAACCGCAGGCTCGATCGGCGTCCCATCGTCTTACAAAAAACCGCCCCCATTCCTCAGAACGTGGATGGAAAGGAGAGCGTGAATGGCAGAGATTGGCCCGGTTCAGCCCCCAGGTGAAAAGAAAGGTTTAGCCGAAAGATTCCTCAAAATTTTCGGTGATGTCCGGCCAGGCGAGGCGGTCACTGCCCTGATCCTTCTCCTCGATATTTGTCTCCTCATGACCAGTTACTATATCATCAAGGTCGTCCGTGATCCCCTCGTTCTTGTCTCCGCGGCGCAAGACCTCCAGATTTTGCTCAAATCCAATCTCCCGCAATGGCTGATCAGGATGATCCAGGAACGTGATTTCGGGGGCCCGCAACTGAAGGCCGCGGGAGCAGCGTGTCAGGCACTGCTCCTTATCGGATTCATTCCTCTGTACAGCTGGTTTGCCTCCAAGGTCAAGCGTTTCTATTTCCTGATCGGCGTTACGGCGTTTTTCATCTCGAACATCCTGCTTTTTTACTTCCTTTCCCTGGCCAAGGTCCCGTTCCTCGGGTTCTTTTTCTATGTCTGGGTCGGGATTTTCAATGTCTCGATGGTCGCCCAGTTCTGGTCTTTTGCCAATGATCTCTATACAAAAAACGAAGGCGACCGGCTTTTCCCGATCATTGCGATAGGGGCCACGGCAGGCGCTATCATCGGATCGCCCATCGCCGGAAAACTGAAATACTGGCCGCCTTTCCAGACCATTCTTATTACGGCAGGCCTGCTCGTCATCTTTCTGGTCCTTACGCTTGTTGTCCATGTGCGAGAATCCCGCTCAGCCAGACAAAGGACGACCGGCGTCGTTTGCAAAGAAGAGCCGATGAAAAAGGGGGGCGGTTTCGGTTTCGTTTTTCGAAACCCCTATGTTCTGCTCATTGGCTTTCTTTTGTTGATCTTAAATACGGTTAATACGGGCGGAGAATTTATTCTTAGCAATTTCGTCATGATCAAAGCCCAGGCCATCTCTCCTGAAAATATGGGCCCGGTTGTCCAAGGCTTCTATGGAAATTTCCAACTCGTTTCGAGTATCCTCGCTTTCCTGCTTCAGGCCCTTTTGGTCTCGAGGATCGTTAAGTACACGGGCATAAAGGGCGTCA
>CAYOZW010000310.1:0-267 GCA_964408495.1 uncultured Eubacteriales bacterium | reverse complement strand
CCCATTGTGGCGTTCGGGGCTTATGGGCTCATCGGATTGGGCGCTGGCCTGGCCATCGTTAAATGGCTCAAGATCACCGAAAATGCGACCGATTACTCGATCATGAACACGGGCAAGGCCATGCTCTGGCTGCCGACCGCCCGGGAAGAAAAATACAAGGCCAAGCAGGCTGTGGATACGTTCTTCGTCCGCTTTGGGGACTTCGCCGCGGCCCTCATCTTCATCGCCGGGACAACGGTCCTCGGTCTCGGAATAAAAAAGATAGCG
>CAYOZW010000309.1:2102-3758 GCA_964408495.1 uncultured Eubacteriales bacterium | reverse complement strand
CGGCGGTCCCTTTCCAGCTCGCCATCGCGTTTCCTCCGGCTCGGACCTATGACGCCTCCATCATAACTTTTTTTGGAGAACGAGTCATCCTGCTTGATTCAAACTCCAGAGAACGACTATGATGAAGGCGCGGTCGCAGTGAGCCTAAAGATGATCGACAAAACCGAAAAGAGCCTCCGGCACTGCCGGCGGTTCACCGTCCGGGCCTATGAATCCGACGCCACCGGCCGGCTCAGGACGGATAGCCTGCTCAATTATCTTCAGGAGGCTGCCAGTGTGCACGCCGAAGAGCTTGGCGCCGGGATCGTCGAATTGTTCAGACAAAACCTGACCTGGGTGATTTCGCGCTATCACATCAAGCTTTTCCGCTATCCGCGCTGGAAGAACACAGTCGAGCTGACGACCTGGCCCTGCGGCCATCAAGGGCTCTTCGCCCTACGCGAATTCGAGCTCAAAGACGAAAAGGGCGCTCCTCTTGCAGCGGCCACAAGTTCCTGGATGCTGATCGATCTCAAGACCAAGAGGCCGGTGCTGCCAGCCGAACGCCTGGGGCCTTATCCCAAGGATCCGCGGCGGGCCCTAGCCTCCTCGTTTGATTCCCTGCCAGTCCTCGACCAGGCAGACCTGGAGCGCTCGTTTTCCGTGCGGATGAGCGACCTCGACTGGAACAGACATGTCAACCACGTCGTCTATATTTCCTGGGCCCTGGAAACGGCTTCTCCTGGTTTTCTGGAGAGTCACCGGCCGGCCGAGGTCGAGGTCGACTTCCGGGGAGAGGCTTTCTATGGAGACACAGTAACCAGCCGGATGCAGACACTCCGACCAGGACCGGATCCGCTCCTTGCCTACACCATCAAAAGGCAGGACGGCCGGAAAGAGCTGGCCCGTCTGAGGATTCTCTGGCAGAGCTGATCCCCAATAAGGAGCAAGATCATGTGCCCGACCAAACCTCCGCGGCCGCGATTCACCGAAGAGGAGGCCGCGGCGCTGGCCGGAGAGCTCTATGGAGTGAGCGGACAAGTCCAGGAATGGCCCAGCGAGAGGGACCAAAATTTCTCGCTCCACATCGGTGGCCAAACCCGCTATGTCCTCAAAATTGCCAATGCCCTGGAGAAAAGGAACGTTCTAGAGCTTCAGGCCCAAGCCGTCCGTCATCTCGCTGGGAATGTCCCGGAATTCAACTGGCCTGACGCGCGCGGGACGATTGCGGGCGAAGACATCGCCGTAGCCAAGCATCGGGACGGGACGGCTCACTTCGTCCGCCTGATGACCTATCTTCCAGGAGTCTTTTTGGCCCGGGTCAAGCCGCATCATCCCGAGCTTCTTCACAGCCTGGGAGTTTTCCTCGCTTCCATGGACAGGGCCTTCAGCTCCTTCCATCATCCCGCCGCCCGGCGTGAACTGTACTGGGATATGAAGCTCGCTCCCTCGACCATCCGGAACCGGATGACTGAACTTAACGACCGGGAGAGATGGAAGATCGTCGAATATTTTTTGGGCCGGTTTGAAAAAAACATTGCTCCCAACTGGTCCGGCCTTAGAAAAAGCATAATCCACAACGACGCCAATGACTTTAATGTCTTAGTCAGCCCGCCGTCGCCGGACTTGGACGGACCGCATCCCAGGGTTGTCGGCATCATCGATTTCGGTGACATG
>CAYOZW010000309.1:0-2092 GCA_964408495.1 uncultured Eubacteriales bacterium | reverse complement strand
GTGACATGGTCGAGGGCTCGCCCGTCGTCGAGCTGGCTGTCGGATCGGCATACGCGATCATGGGGAAAAACGATCCCCTGGCCGCCGCTCGTCCCATCGTCTCCGGCTACAACGAGGTCTATCCGCTCACCGAGGAGGAGCTCGCTTGCCTTTACGACCTGATCGCCACGCGCCTGTGCATGAGTGTCGCGATCTCGGCCGAACAGAAAAAAGCAGAAGCCGATAACGAATACCTCAGCGTCAGCGAGAAACCGGCCTGGGAATTGCTCCGTCGCTGGCGCAGCATCGATCCCCGTTTCGCCCACTATGCCTTTCGGGAAGCGGCCGGGCGCGTGCCCTGTCCGCAGACTCCAAGGATTGTGACCTGGCTGCAAGAAAACAGAGATCGTTTCGGTCCGGTCGTTAAGGCCGATCTCGAAAAAGACGGAACCGTCACCTTCGACCTGAGCGTCGGCAGCTTGGAGCTCAGCGACTGGAATGATCCCGAGGACATGGGAGAGCTCAGCGCGCTTCTATTCAGGCGCATGGCCGGCGCCCAAGCCAAGGTCGGCTGGGGACGGTATAACGAAGCCCGGCGCTTCTACACGAGCGACATTTTCAGGACCTGCGGAAATGACGCGCCAGAGTGGCGGAGCATTCATCTGGGGATCGACCTGCATATGGATCCCGGATCAGCTGTGCTGGCCCCCCTCGATGGGACCGTTCACAGCGTTCGCGATAACACCGGACATCTTGACTACGGAGCGACGATCATCCTGGAGCACATCGCGGCTGAGGGCCTGAAATTCTATACTCTTTACGGTCACCTGGCCAACGAGAGCCTGTCCGGACTCAAGCCCGGACGGACAATCCGGAAAGGAGAGCGCCTCGGGCGGATCGGTGATATCCTGGAAAACGGCGGCTGGCCGCCCCATCTTCATTTCCAGCTTATCACCGATCTTCTCGGATATGAGGGCGACTACCCGGGAGTCGCCGCGCCCAGCTGGCGCGCGATTTGGCTGAGCCTCTGCCCGGACCCCAACCTCATCCTCAGAGCTCCCGAGGTTCTGGTGCGGCCGAAAGCCTTGGCCAGAGACAGCGGGGAGATTCTGGGCCTGCGACGCCGCTATCTCGGTCCGAACCTGAGCGTTCATTACCATCGTCCTCTCAAGATCGTCCGGGGGTTCCGCCAATTTCTTTATGATGAAGAAGGCCAGGCCTATTTGGATGCGGTCAACAACGTTCCCCACGTCGGACACTGCCATCCCAGGGTTGTCAGGGCGGCCCGCGAACAGATGGCGGTCCTCAACACTAACACGCGGTACCTCCACGACCGTCTGGTCGAATACGCCCTCCGGCTCAGGGAGCTATTGCCGGACCCGCTGAGCGTCTTCTTCTTCGTCTGCAGCGGGAGCGAAGCCAACGACCTGGCCTTGCGGCTGGCCCGGACGCACACCCGCCAGCGCGATACTATCGTCATCGACGGCGCTTATCACGGCAACTTGACCTCGCTCATCGAAATCAGCCCTTATAAATTCAATGGGCCGGGCGGTCAGGGAGCCCCGCCTCACGTCCACAAGATCCCGACGCCGGACGGCTACCGGGGGGCCTATAAAAGGACCGACCCGGAGGCCGGCAGCAGGTACGCCAGCCATGTCCAGGAGGCTATCGAAAGGGTCCAAAAGCAAGATAAAAAAATCGCTGCTTTCATCGCCGAGTCGCTGATGGGGAGCGCCGGCCAGATCATTTACCCGCCCGGGTTTCTCAAGGACGCGTTCAGAATGACGAGGCGGAGCGGTGGAGTTTGTATCGCCGACGAGGTCCAGGTCGGCTTCGGACGGGTGGGGACTCATTTTTGGGGGTTCGAGACCCAGGACGTCGTCCCCGACATCGTCACCATGGGCAAGCCGATCGGCAACGGCCATCCCCTTGCGGCGGTGGCCACAACCTCAGAAATTGCGGCCTCGTTCAAAACCGGAATGGAATACTTCAACACCTTCGGCGGAAATCCGGTCTCCTGTGCGGTCGGGCTGGCCGTTCTCGATATTCTCCGGCAAGAGAATTTGCAGCAGAACGCTTTGCAGGTCGGAGACTATCTTAAAACCCGCCTAGA
>CAYOZW010000308.1:0-3758 GCA_964408495.1 uncultured Eubacteriales bacterium | reverse complement strand
GAGAAGGGCGGTGATATTGTCTTTTCCCCCGTTGGCGATGGCCGTCAGGATGAGGAACGACCAGTACCAGGGCACCGCGTACTCAGGCTTCAGCTTGAAGAACCAGGCCGCGACCTGCTTCATGTTCACTCTCAAAGACAACAGGGCGAACGCGGGTTCTTTCCTAACGTTCTCGAAAAAGAAATGGAAGACGATATCGGAGAAGTAATAGACCGCCACAATCAGAATGGAAACATATCGTATATTCTTGCTCAATGAGGATAAGAGCAGCGTATAGGAGCAGAAAAACCCGGTGATGAACAGGGAAAACCCGATGATCGAAAGAGGCAACAAGGGGAAGTCCTTGAGGAATTGGAAGCTGCCAGCGAAGAGGAGCTTAAAAAGCACGAAGACCAGCCCGGGGACGAGCGTGATCAGCAGGAGGAAAAAGACCATGACGTTGGCCTTGCCGAGGAAATAGTCGCTTTTCCTGATCGGCCGGGCGAAGTAGAGCTGGAGGGAATTGTGTTTGAGGTCCTCGGCGATCAGTCCCGCTCCGGCGACCAGCGAAATCATCACCATCAAGAAAAGCATAAAATTGTTGCTGAAGTAGATATAAAAAAAATTCGGGTTGATTTTGAGCAACTGGCCTTCGTCCCTGATCATGTAGCGGAAGTCCTCGATCCGCTCCGAAATATAGATACCCACGATAAACACGAGGATAACCGCAAGGGCGCCGAAGAGGAGAAGCTTGAAATTTTTCTTCTTGAAGGCAAGCCTGATTCCCAGCCGGCTGATCGGCCACCAGGGGAATTGTCTCTCCTTCAATTCCCCGTCCCAGTGCAGGTAGCCCTTCTCTCGGATGGTCATCAATCCACTCCCACCGTTTGGGCAAAGAAATCCTCGAGTGAGGTCTGGCTGCGGACAAAATGGCGCACCTGGATCTTTTCCTTCTCCGCGACCGCCAGGATCTCCCGCGCATCCATTTCCGCAGGCATATAGACCTTCAGGAGCTTATCGGCTTTTTCGTCGACGCGGCAGCCAAGCCCCTTGAGCTTAGCGATGAGCCCCTCTCCTTCTCCTTTGATCCTGACCTCATAGAGACGATAGTCAAGGGCCCTTAGATCGCTCAATTTTCCCTGGGCGGCCAATCGTCCCTTGTTCAGGATGAGCACATCGGAGCAGACGGACTCGATGTCCGAAAGGATGTGAGATGAGACCAGAACCTGAATATCTTTTTTTGAAGAGATGTCTCGAATAAGCTCGAGGATCTCTCTTCGACCCTGCGGATCGAGATTGCTGGTCGGTTCGTCGAGGAAGAGCAGCCTCGGATCATGGACGATCGCCTGGGCCAGCTTGAGCCGCTGTTTCATGCCGGCCGAATAGGACTCGAGATTGCGGTAACGGGACTCCCCCAGCCCGACATAAAAAAGCACATCGTGCGCCCTTTTCATGGCTTCCTGGCGGGGCATTCCGGAAAGCTCGCCGAAATGAGCCGTAAAGGTCACGGCATCCATGCCGGGGATCAAGCAATCGTCCTCCGGCATATAGCCGACATGGCGGCGGATGCGGAGCTGTTCCAGCCGGATATCGTAGCCGAGGACCCGTCCCTGGCCATGCTGAGGGACCAGAAAACCGAGGAGGATGCGGAGAAGGGTGCTTTTCCCGGCGCCGTTGGGACCGAGAAGACCAACCGCCCCCTCCGCCATGCTCAGCGTGATGCCGTCCAGGGCCTTGCTGCGACCGTAGGAAAACTGCAGGCCGGAAACCTCGACAATCATCTTTTTTCCCGCTTCGACATCATTTCTTCTTTATATCATACGTGGAATGGCCGGCGGAAGTTCAGTCCAAGTCCTCCCGGTCAGCCGGAGACGCGTTTGCCGACACCCTGGACGAGGGCCCGGTAGGCCTTCTCTATCCGATCCCAGTTATGCTCACGGTCAAGGGACCAGTGACGCCCCATGACTGTGACCATTTCGCCCAATCCCAGCTCGCGGCCTGTTCCTTCGACCTTTTCCACGTAGATTGCGCCGCTCTCCGGCCTTTCGCCCCGGCGGCCGATGAACCCGTGAACATAGACTTCTTCCAGGCCTCGCTCTTTGGCCAGCCGCATCAGGGCGAAAAGATGTTTGAGAGTGCCGTGCGAGCTGTAATGCGAGACGATACCCATGAGATGGAGAGGTCTCTTGTTGAGCTTGGCCTCCTCGATCGCCCAGAGGAAAGCCGGGTTGCGGAAGAAGCTGCCGTCTTCGACCGCCCGGTCGATTTTGACCCGGTCCAAAAGGACCCGCCGTCCGGCCCCGAGATGAAGATGCCCGGCTTCGGAGTTGCCAACGGCATGGGCGGGCATCCCGACCGCTTCTCCGGACGCTTGAAGAGAGGAATGCGGGAACTCCGACCAGAGAGAGTCGAAATGAGGCGTCGGTGCTTCCCGGATAATATTGCCGAAATCCTCTTCCCGTTGTCCCCAGCCATCCAGGATAAGCAGGACGAGTTTGGAGGTTGGGTCGAGCGGACCGGACCCGACGATAAGGCTTTGCCCCGTCATTTCGTTGGGACAGGGCAGACCGAGCAGCTCCAGTACGGTCGGAGCGACGTCGGCCAACTCCCCTTTCGCTCTCAATCCGGAAAGCTTCTCACTTCTCCTGAAATCCGCCAGGATAAATGGCGCCGGATTCTTGGTGTGCCCGGTATTGATGGTGCCGTCGGGATAGAGCCACTCCTCGACGGTGCCGTGGTCAGATGTGACGATCAGAGTCGCTGCCTGGCGGCGGCATTCTGAGGCGATCACCCCAAGAGCCGCAAACCTCTCTTAGACGGCCTTCAGGCCGGCCGAGCGGTTCTCGATATTGCCGACTACATCGACGTTGGCAAGGTTGGAGATGACCACGGGATAGGCCGGGTCCTGGATCTTGGAAACGATTTCCCGGGCCACCAGCGGGGCGCTCATCTCCGGCGTCTGGACATAGGACGAGACACCTTGAGGCGAGGGAACGATAAACCTCTCCTCTCCCGGGAAGATATCGTCCCTTTTCCCGTTCAGGAAATAGCCGATATGAACAGCCTTCTCGGATTCGGCCACCTTGGCCAGGGGAAGTCCGGACCGGCAGATAACCTCGACCAGGGTGTTATGGAGCCTATCCTCGGCCGGGAAAGCCACTTGCACATCAAGAGACGGATCGTAGGCGATCATGGTGACGAAATGAAGCCGGAGGGCCTTTTCGCGCTCAAAATGGGGGAAATCACGCTCGATCAGGCTTCGGGTCAGCTCGACCTCACGCTCTCCCCGAATATCATAGAAAATGACACTGTCCCCGTCGTCGATTCGTCCCCTTGGGCGTCCGGAGTTGTCGACCTTGACGATCGGCTCCAAAGCCTCGTCTTCCTGCCCTAAGCTATAGGCTTCTCTTATGGCACCGGCAAGAGTTGTTCTCTGAAAAGGTTCCGATGTGTTCTTCATTATGGGTCCTGAAAGGAATTCATAATATAGGAGGAGCGACCTTTGGTGTCAACTCGTAGGTGGCTCTGTGACGAAAAGCGTGGTGATAAGGAGAAGGCGGGGAGTATGATCAGCCGCAATCAGCCTAGCTCCCGTTCGGGTTTTTAACGCCGTTCCCTCAACGCTCTTCTCGGCGGCTGCGGAACTCGCAGATACAATCCTTATTCTCTCCGGTTGTTAAGTCTAACCAGACTATCCTCTGTCTGCTTGTCATCGCGTGCTCAAACATCCTCGCCGCCCGAAACCCGGGGTACCCTCGAAGAGCGTCTCGCTCAGGCTA
>CAYOZW010000307.1:0-3767 GCA_964408495.1 uncultured Eubacteriales bacterium | reverse complement strand
ACCGCTCCGACCAGAGATGAAAACCGTTCTCCACGTTGATGAGCTGGGCGGTGACACGCAGACGGTTACCGGCCTTGCGGACGCTCCCTTCGAGCACGGCCCTGACGTTCAACTTGTGTCCGATCTCCCGGACATCCAGGTTCATGCTCTTGAAGGCGAAGGCCGAGGTCCGGGCCACAACGTGAAGGTTTTCGATTCGGCTCAGAGCATGGATGAGTTCTTCGGCGATCCCTTCCCCGAAATAGTCCTGGTCTTTTCCCGGACTCATGTCGACGAAGGGGAGGACGGCGATGGAGGGTGTTTCTTTGAGGGGAGGGATGGAGGGAGCGGAAGCGATATCATCAAGCTTGACGGATTTCAAGTCAGTGACAAGGGCGACGGCGTCAGGGTACCGGCTCAGCGGGCTTTTCTGGAGACATCTCGCCAGAATTTTCTCGAGTCCAACGGGGATGTCTTCTCGCAAGGCCGTGATCGACTCGGGATCGCCGCGGATGATGGCCTGGAAAACGGCCTGTTCATGCCCGCCCCGGAAAGGCACCCGGCCCGTCAGCATCTCGTAGAGAAGGCATCCAAAAGACCAGATGTCAGTGTGGTGGTCGACCTTGTGCCCTTGGGCCTGCTCGGGCGACATATAAGCGACCGTTCCCATGATGACAGACGTTTTCGTGAGGTCGCCGGCGCTCTCCAGCCGGGCCAACCCGAAATCCATGATCTTGGCCTGACCTTTGGCGGTGAGCATGATGTTGGCCGGTTTGATGTCACGATGAATGATGCCTTTACGGTGGGCTTCCTCAAGCCCCTCCGCCACCTGAAGGGCGGTCTCCAACGCCTCGTCTATCTTCAGTGGACTCCGGCTGATCCTCTCCTTGAGGCTTTTCCCTTCGACAAAGGCCATTGCGATATAGGCCTGGCCGTCATGTTCGTCCGCTTCATAGACCGTACAGATGTTCGGATGGTCCAAAGCGGCGGCGGCCTGGGCCTCGCGGATGAAACGTTCTTTGGCTTCGGGAGACTGCGAAAGTTCGAAGGGGAGAAACTTCAGAGCAACCGGGCGTTTGAGCTTGGTGTCCTCGGCCTTCAGCACCACCCCCATGCCGCCCCGGCCGATCTCTCCGCTGATCCTGTATTTGCCTGCGAACAGCGTTCCTTCTTCCGGTTCCCGGTCCGGAGCCCCGAGGGTCTTGGTGAAAGAGGCAAGCTCTTTCCCTCCCGGGTTCAGCGGGGCGGCACAGTGGCCGCAAAACCGGGAGGTATCGGGATTATCGGTCTGACAACGGGGGCATTTCACGGCCTATTCTCCCTTTGTTTTGTCAATTTTAACATGGTCAGGGAAGCTAGACAACACTGTCCCTCATTTCTTTTGGTAGGAGGGCGGAAGGTTCCATCCGTCCAGGACCCGCCCGCAAGGGCACGTCTTCTGGTACCAGATGATTTCAGCGCCGCAACCCGGGCAGGTCCATTCCTTTTTCTGCCGGGCCAGCCATTTCTCCAACCCGCTTTTCTTGATGTATTCCAAGTTGGGTTTCATGGTCCAATGGTGCGGCCATTCGTCGTTCATGAATTTGTCCAGAGGCTGGCAAGGAAATTCATCGCAAAAACAGCAGAAATCGACCTGTTTCTCTGCGGCGCACCGTTTGAACCGGCAGGCCTCGGCCAAATCATCCGTCCGGTCGCTGCGGCAGCCATCACAATCCTCCGCTCCGCAGGCGCCGCAATACAACCCACAGGGTCCGTATTGGTTTTCTTTCACGGGAAAACCCTTAATGCTGCGATGAATTCCTTCGTCATTGCTTCCCTTTAGATCGAGGTTTTTCTACTCCCTGCCAAAATGAAACACGCATTCGGCGGCCGGGTATTCGCTGTCGACGTATTCGATCTTCAGCGTCCACCCGGCGGCCCGCGCGCAGTCCTGCCAGATGGTCTCGAAAAGCCGTTTATAATCCTCAAACGAAATCCATTGCCTGAGATGGGCTGTGACCTGATAGAGCCTGAAGTAGTGAGTCTTCATCCGGACGAACGCCTCGTCATCCTCGAGCTTCTCCAGGACGACCTCATTCCCCCTCAAGTTGGCCTGCTCCCAGCACATGTAGAGGATGAAGGCCTTCCGCGGCTCAACGAACGGCACCCAATGTCTCCTCCTATTACATCAGAAGTCTTGTTATCTTGCGATTAGTCTAGACAAGTCCTTCGACTTTTGCAAAATGCCCGCATCTTCTCATTCCCCTAACCTCCTCCACGGGGGAAGCCTGTGAACTCTGGACGGAGACGGACAACCCGCTTTGCAAAGGCAGGCCGGCTTGCGAGACAGAGGAGGAAACGTTATAATCAAGCCCGCCAAATGTGGGAAGACACATTCGTCGCCATCCAAAATCTTCGTCTGGCTCATCCTAATAGAAAGGAGTGCGCATGAAAAAAATCCTGTTTCCGGCAGTGGGCTTTATTTTCATCTCCTTACTGTTTCTGGGGATGGACTCCGGGCAGGCCGTCAAGGCCGGCGACGCCGCCCTCGGCACCCGCAAATATGATGACTTCCAAACTCCCAAGTTCTGCGGCACCTCTTGTCACACCGATATCTACCAGCAGTGGATGCAGGCCATGATGTCCCAGGCCTATACCCATCACTGGGACGAGATCGAATACTTCAAGCTGGCGGTTCCGCATGCCGAGAAAGACGAGATGGTCGCCGGAGTCAAGGCGGGCTGTAACGGCTGCCACACCCCGATCGCCTTCCTGGCCGGCGACGTCCCGCCTCCCCTGCCCTCGGCCAACAGCCGGGCCAACGAATCGGTCTCTTGCGAGGTTTGCCATACGATCACCGGGTTCGAAGGTGACACCCCCTACAATTTCAACTGGATCTCGGAGCCCGGCAAGACCAAGTACGGTCCCCGTGTGGGCAAAAACTCCCCTGAACATAACCTGATGAAATCGGAGTTCCTGGGCAAGGCTGAGTTCTGCGGCACCTGCCACAACGAAAAGAGCCCCTACGGCGTCTGGGTCAAGGCCACGCATCTCGAGTGGCAAGAAGGCCCCTACGCCGCCCAGGGCGTGAAATGTCATGATTGCCACATGACCTATGCCGAGGGGAAGACGGCCGCCATGGGGAATATCTATCCGGACGCCCGTCAGCACCTCTTTCACGGCGCCCATGATCCCGGCAAGGTCAGGGGTACGATCGAGCTCCGAATCCATCCCGACATCCGCGAGGCCGAGCCCGGGGAAAATGTCAAGTTCACCATCGCCCTGTTCAACCAGAAAACCGGCCACAAATTTCCGACCGGTTCGGTCGAAGACAGGATCGTCTGGATGCACGTCGAAGCAGTGGACTCCAAGGGAAATGTCTATCATCTCCCCGTGGACAAAAAGGGGTTTGCCGGCGAAGAATACACCATCGGCGCCGATGTCCTGGCTTATCAGGATATGGGCATCGCCCTCGGTGATCCGAATTTCCCAGGCGTCCAGCGAGACGGTATCCCCGTCGGGGATCGCATCTTCCGGATGGCCTACTTCGATCCCCAGGGCCGGATGACCATCCAGCAGTGGAACACCAAGTCCTTCGGCACCGATTACCGGATCGGGCCGCGGGAGACCAAGCTCGAGACCTGCACTTTCATGCTTCCCTTTGAGACGGCGCCCGGACCGCTCAAAGTCACGGCCGTCTTGAACTACCAGAAACTGGTCAAACCGGTGGCCGACTTCCTGGAAGTCCCGGCAGATGAGGCCGAAATCATCAAGGTCAACGAGCACTCGACAACGATCACCGTTCTTCA
>CAYOZW010000306.1:0-3771 GCA_964408495.1 uncultured Eubacteriales bacterium | reverse complement strand
ACAATTGGAGAAGGAGAGACAAGAGTTCCGGAAGGATGCCGTGGCCTGCAAAGGAGACATCAAGCCGCCGAAGCTCCTCAAAGTTGTTGAACCCGTTTATCCTGAAGAGGCCCGCAAGAGCGGGGTGCAGGGCGTGGTTATCCTGGAGGCAAAGATCGACGAGCGGGGCCGGGTCATCGATGCCATGGTCCTCAGGTCGGTCCCGCAGCTTGACCTGGCTGCTTTGGACGCGGTGAAGCAATGGGTTTATGAACCTTTGATCATCGATGGGAAGCCGACGAAGGCGCTCTTCACCGTCACGGTGAGGTTTCAACTCGATAAAGAGGACATCGAAAAGTTCGCCGAAGGCGCGGTCAAGGTCACGGACGCTATCGCGCCGCCCAAATTGACCAAGAAGGTAGACCCCGTCTATCCGGAGGCCGCCCGCAAGGCCGGCGTTGAAGGTATCGTTATCCTGGAGGCGAGGACGGATGTCGAAGGCCGCGTGAAAAACGTCAGGATCCTGAGGTCCATCCCGCTGCTCGACCAGGCGGCCATCGACGCCGTCCGGCAATGGGTTTACACACCGATGATCATCAAAGGCCAACCCAAAGAGGCCGTCTTCACGATAACGGTTCGATTCAACCTCAACGGAAAGGGAAAGAACGAAGAAGCAGAAAAGACCTCGACCGGAGACGTATTGGTCCCCAAGCTGATCAAGAAGGTCGATCCCGTCTATCCAGAGGCGGCCCGCCAAGCGGGCATCCAGGGCGTCGTCCTTCTCGAGGCCACGACGGATGAGAAGGGAAATGTCGCCGCCATCAGGGTCCTGAAGTCGATCCCCGAACTCAATCAGGCGGCCATCGACGCCTTAAAGCAGTGGAAATATGAGCCCCTCATCGTCGAAGGCAAGCCGAAGGGAGTGGTCTTTACCGTGACGATCCAGTTCAGGCTCAAATGAAGGCGTTGGGCTGAAAAGAGGACTTCCCTCTCCCTATCAATGGTGCCGTCTAATTGTTCTTAGCGCCCATGTCGATCCAGTTCTTGATGTTCTGGATGGAATCGGAATTCAGAGTGCCGCCAGAACGACAAGAAACGCCCCAAAAAAGGCGGCATATTTTCTCAACTTAATTCTCCTACTAAAACTACGGATATTATAGAATTACTAAATTAAAAAAGCAGAAGCTCTCCTTAATGCCCCTATTCATTGCGGGTTATCCGGCTTCCTAACGCGGCGTATCGGTGTATTTCAGTTCCGAGCCCAGCAGGCTATGAGGGATCAAGAAAACGATGAGTGTTAAGACGGACGCGGCCAGGACCCATCGCCGGCTCGGTCTTCTTCCCCGGCCGGCAATGAGCACCAGCACCCAGGCCAGCATGGCAAAAAGCGTTTTGCTGTCTGTCATGTCCTTGCCCAGAGGAAACCCGGTCCACCAGGCATCGAAGGCGAATTTTTGCATGAGCGGGCCGAGGATAAATCCACCGACAAAAAGCAGTACGGCCGTCCAGCCGGCCAGCTTTTTCGGGTCGCTCTTCCGGTCCAAAGCGGCGAACCCTGCCCGCGTCGAGAACAGCATGGCCGCGAAGATAACGAGAATGTGGCCGACCAGGAGGGGCATCGGGGTATGTCCTTTGAAACGGATGACGATGGGCTCGTCGCCGCTTAGGGAGACCTCTCTCTCCCCCTCGGCCAGGATGACCTTGTAGGCCAGCTTTCCGGCCATCGGCTGTTTGGGAAGATAACCCACTAGCCCTCCATCCTGCCGGGTCATCGCTGTCTCGGTCCAGGGGTCCTCCGTCTTGAATCGTTTATAAAGAAGCTGTCCGGTGACCTCCGGATCGGTCACTTCCACTCCGATCTCGCAGTCGGCCGTGATCTCGGCGCTGCGGGGGAGCTCGAAACCGACCTCCCCCCGGGAAAAAGTGACTTTGCTCTGCACCGGATAGGTCGGCCCGGTCATTCTCTGATAGAGGGCGCTGGCCGCTGTGATGATGAACGCCAAAATCCAAAACAGGATCTTTTTCATCTCAGTCTTTGATCTCGATGCCCCCCAGGATGGCGGTCGCCTTGATATACAGCGTTTGGTCGCCCTCCGCCCCCGGCGTGTAAAGATGCTTGTCTTCGATAGCCCCCAGCACGGGGCTTCCGTCCAGCTCGACTCGGATGTGCCGGGGGACCCGGACGTCGATGCCGCCCAGGACGGCCGTGAGCTCGATGCTGGCTTTGCCTTCGGCCAGCCGGACCTGGGAGAAATCGAGGTCGATCCCGCCCAGGAGAGCGGTGGCCTTGCCGCCGCGGAAATTCTGTGATTCGACCCGGCGTTCCAGGCCGGAGAAAATGGCGAAGGCGTCTAGAGCCTCCTCTTTGGTGGTTGGGATCTTAGGCCCCGACTGCCGCCGGAAAGCACCGGCCAAAACCCACACGCCGAGGATGATGATCAGCGCCGGCCAGATGTAATGCCAGGCGCTCCGCCCGAGGATCTCGAGCTTGGCCAGCTGGAACATAGCGCCGATCACGATCAGGAAGAGCCCGCCGACGACATCCCTGAACTGGTTTGAGATGAGATGCCAGAGGCCGGCTGCGACCAAGATGAGCGGCCACCAGCGGCCGATGAGGTCGCCGAAATCCAGCCGCCCCATCCGGTCTAACAGAAAGAGCACCCCGACCACGATAAGGACGAGGCCCCAGAAGATACGTCCCGAAGAGTGTTTCTGTGGATTCATGTCCGAATCTCCTCAGCGAAGTGCCTCATTTATACCACAATTTCCACTCTAAGAAAACGGGACCTCTTTTTCTGAACTCATATTCATTTTTTCACCAGACAAGCCGGCATTCCGCGGAACAGGGCATCCGGAGGCGGGCGGGCAGGATTCCGCAAAGATGTTGGGAGGAATTCGCCGGCCGACGAGGCGATTTGTCGGCTCGCTTCAGAGCCGGCGGATATTCATACCGCCGCTGACCTCGAGGACGAGCCCGGTGGAGAAAGGGAAAGACCCTTTGGCCAGGGCGACGACCGCTTTCCCCACGTCCTCCGGGAATCCCCATCTTTTCTGAGGCACCAAGCCCTCGGCGATCAGATTGTCATATTTTTCCCGGACCGGCGCCGTCATGTCCGTCTCGACGATTCCGGGACGGATTTCGTAGACGTTGATCCCGAACTCGGCGAGGCGATCGCTGAAGAGGGTTGCGGTCATGCTCAGGGCCGCCTTGGAGATACAGTATTCGGCCCGGGAAGGCGAAGAGACGGCGGCGGAGATCGAAGTGATGAAAATAATCGCCGGCTTCGGGTCGGGTGATTTCTTGACCTGCTGGATCATCTGCTTGGCCGCCTTCTGAGTGAAGAAGAAGGCCCCCCGGGCATTGGTCCCGAAGACTCGGTCGAAGCTTTGCGGCGTCGTCTCCAGGATGTCGAGACGGACAAGAGGAGCAACGCCGGCGTTATTGACCAAGAGGTCGAGCCGGCCAAAGCGGCCGCTGACCTCGCCGAGGATTTTCTCGTGGGCGGAGAGGTCGGAGATATCCCCTAGGAGGGGAAAAAAATCCGCGCCCAGAGCACTGACGAGTTCCTTGACTTCGAAAAGCACGAGCTTTTTATTTTCAGGCTCTAAAACGATATCGAGACCGGCGATGTCAAACCCGCTGTTAGCCAGCTCCAGGGCGATGCCGCGGCCGCCAGCCCCCTCCTCGAGGGCGTCGCGGCCCAGGAGGTTTCGACCCGCGACGCCGAGCGGGCCCGCCGCCTCCTCGCCGAGATGAAGGAGAAGCCCCTCGTCGCCGGCATCGCCTTCCCC
>CAYOZW010000305.1:0-3778 GCA_964408495.1 uncultured Eubacteriales bacterium | reverse complement strand
CCCTGTATTCGGGGTTTGGCTTGTCGAAGAGGGCGTCTATCAGGACCTTGGATTGCCCGGACGAAAGCAATGCGCCTTCGTTGGCGATATAGGTCAGCACCAGCGGCTCCTCACCCCTCCTGGAGCCTGTCAGGGAAGATATGGGATTCTTAATCCTCAATCCAGAGGTTTTGAGCTCCAAGGCGATGGCCTCGCAGATCTCCTTAATCGGTACGCTTTCATATCCGTCCCCCGGCGGAGGACCGCCACCGCGGGGACCGAGGAGGATTCTTTCTCTCACCAATGTCACCTTATCCGGAAAAAGAGCGGGTCCATAGGGGAGGTCGACCAAACCAGCGTCCCTGACGACATTATTCCCCACGCAGAATGAGGCGATCAGCAGCCCGGCGGCATGGGCGTCCCTGACAAATTGAAGAACCACGGGATTCTCCTTGAATTTCCGGAACTGCGGGCCGCTCGGAATGATCAGGCAGTCGTATCCGGAGAAATCCTTCAACTCGGGGATGAGGATGTCGCTCCGAAGGACGACGTCCCGCATCTTGTTATAGCAGCCCCGGTATTCGACATCGACGCCAACCCGCTTCATCATCCAACCGCGGGCCTCAATCTCCTCCTTGAGCGGAAAATAGGCGTCCCCGAACCACTCCCCAAGCAGGACGAGGACGCTGACCGGATCCTCTTTCTCTTGGGAGAGCGGCCGGATTCGACCATGGCCGCAGGGAACTAAAGCCAGGATAGCCATCATGAGAAAGAAAACCTTCTTGCTCATCTTATCTCCTCCCCTCCGGGAAGACTGATCTTGTATTTTCTGATCCTGACATTCAAACCCTCGTCCACCAGGGCCATGTAAAGATGGTCATCCGTTAGCAGCGGGTTGGCCGACTGCTGCGGCATCATCGTCAAGCCTTCGTCGACAATAATTTTCGACCGGTAGAGGTAGCGGCCTTCCGGAGAAAAGATATCGATCGCCTGGAAGTTCCGCCGGTTGACTTCCGGCTCAAAGACATAGATCAGTCCCCGGTGCGGTTCGATCCGGGTGAAGGAAGTCACTTCGTTGGGAGTCGTCTCCATGATCTGCCGGCGGGCCTGGCTTGACATTTGCGGATATTCCTCAAACCGCTGGGCTTTTTCCTCGGGCGAGATCTTTCGATTTGCCCTCTTTAGGGAAAAGTCCCCTAGCCCCTTTCCGTGTAGATCGGCGATATGGATTGTGTAGCTGTCGCTCATTCCATAATAAATCCTGTCATCCAAATGACCGATGGTCATCAGGGGGGTCAATCCCTCGACGATGAGAGATCCGACCATCTTGCCGACGCGGGCCGTCCCTCCGCTGAAGATGAGAAACCCGTGGACAACAGTTTCCCGCCCGGATTCCAAGTCAATGACAACGATTTTGCCTTTCCCGTCGAAAGCCTCGAAGATCCCTATCGGGGCGGCGATAAACCGGTGCTCGTCGACAAAAAGTGCGGGCCGGCGGCGATAATAGTAATTGCTTTCCGACTTGAGATACTCGCCATCTTTGGAGAAATAATGGAGTTTTGCCGTGTCGACCACAACAACTGTTTGGCCCACCTGGAAAAAAGACTTCTGATCCTGGATCTCGCCTGGCCCCTGGCCCTTCCGTCCAAACGACTTCACGAATCGTCCATCCCGGTCAAAAATATAGTTCAACCTGTTCATCCCGTCGTGGACATAAAGTGTCCTGTCGTTGGCGGCTTGGAGCATGTCCGGTTGCAGGAAAACCGCCTCTCCGGCACGGTCGACTTCCCAGATCTTCTGGAGATTGAGGTCCCATTCCCCCTTGAGCGGCCGATCCGGATTGACGATATCCGAAAAAAGAAACGCTAAGGGAATCGTCAGCAAGAGGATTGTTGACTTTGCAATGGAGCGTCTTCGGGCGTCCCTGAACCTTTGCTTCATTCTGAGCATCGTTTTTCTCAATTTAACATATATTACGTTATTGCTTACCTTTTGTTTACCAAAGGAAGAATCAACCTCATTCCGATTCAAAAAGATAGCAAGCCGCGTGCCAGCTTGGAATTCGTCCTTATCTATTTTCCGGTGTCTGATATAAATGGCTAGAATTTTTTTAGGATCCGGTCCCAGCGCGTCCGGCCAATAAATCGTCGTACGGTTGTCGTCAGCTTGCCTATTATCCCCCTCCCCGAATTGCCGGCCTTCGTCTTATCGTACGACCAGTAATTGCGCCAGGGCTTGCCGATGATCTGGTCGGCCGGCAGCGGCCCCCAGATTCTCGAGTCGGCGCTGATAAAGCGGTTGTCGCCGAGACAGAAGTAATGACCGGCGGGAACGCGGAAGGAGGGGCCGCTCTCCGTCTGGACGATGTTATCCCTGAATTCACGGGGAAATTCCGGCCACCAGGAAGCTCCGTCCTGGGGCGGAAAATCGGCCGGGACCGAAGGGAGGCCCATCAGGGTTTTGTACGGGTCAAAAAGTTGTTTCCCATCTATATAAACAACATTGCCGAGGATCTGGATTGTCTCTCCGGGAAGACCGATCACCCGCTTGACATAGGTCAGATGGCTCCAGTCCCGGACGGCGATGGCGGGGGGCGCCTTGAAGACGACAATCATATCCCGCTCGATATTTCGTTGGGGCAAAAGGAGAGCGTCGACCGGGCTGAGCGGTTGGCTGTAAGCTACTTTGTCCACCAGCAGGTGGTCGCCGACGAGCATATGATTTTCCATTGAGCCTGTAGGAATGACAAAGGATTGCAGGAGGAAGCCGTTGATAAAGAGGACGGTCACCATGACCTCGAGGAGCATCTTGATGTTCTCTCGAACCCCGCTCCCCTTCCCTGGCTGGCTGTGTTCGTGTCTCAGTTTGTTTTTTGACATTGAGAATGTTCTCGACGGTTCTTAGAGAAACCGCATCAACCAGGAGCCGGCGATGACCGCTCCGACCATCATGGCGAAAAGCTTCCCGGCATGCCGCAAGGCCGGTCTCAGTTGGTCATGCTTAAGGGCGGCCATCAGGATAGAAACGATCAAGGCAAACACGATCAGGGAGAAAAAAAGGCTGTTAAACATGACCCGCCTCCCGGGCAAGCTCGAAAGCGTTGAAAGCGACCAGGAAATTGATCAGGCCGGCGCAGATGAGATAGGTGGAGCCGAAATCGAAGGCGGGAGACAGAGGATTCCCTGCTCCGGCCCCGGCCAGCTTGACGGCGGCGAAGAATAAGCCGCTTCCCAGCCCCCCGATAAACCTTATAATGGTATAGGGCTGAAGATCATACAGCAGCCCGACCTGCCCTCCCATCCTCAGGCCGAGAAGGAGCAGTGCCAGGATACCGGCGAAGAAGATGATCCCTTTGTGAATCTTCCTCTGAAGAATATGTCCCAATCCTGGGATTGCCCAAGCCAGCCCAAAGAAGAGGTATGGCTTTGTCCGCAACCAGAAAGCTTTCATCACATGCCTCGCACTTGAATAAATGAAGGATCGGGGATAAGGTTACCTTAGTTCGCCTCTTGATTTCCAGTCTCAGCTGAACCGGGCGGGCCGGAAGCGCGGAATCCACCTGGGCACTTTTGTCTGATATTCCCGGTATTCATCCCCGTATTTCTCAACGAGAAGCCTCTCCTCGTAGGCGGCGATGATGTTGTAGAAGATGAAGATAGCACACCAGACCGCGAACGCCGCCACTGACAGGGTGGAGATGACCAGGCTCAGGTAAAAAAGAATATCCCCCCCGTAAAGCGGGTGCCTGAGGCGTGCAAAAGCCTCATCCCTTTTAAGCCCTCTATCCAGGAAAGAAGGG
>CAYOZW010000304.1:0-3789 GCA_964408495.1 uncultured Eubacteriales bacterium | reverse complement strand
AACATGATCGGTCGGGAGAGGTCGTCGAAGCTGTGGTTGCCGCCGGCCACGAGATAGCAATGGCCGGCCAGGAAGCAATATCGCCCCAAGTTGATTTCGGTCTCAGAGAGAAGGCTGCAGTTGGCCGAAATGTTGGTGTATTCGCCGACGGAAATCGACCCTTCTTTGCAGCTCAGGATCGTGTTCCGGCCGATATAGACGTTGTCGCCGAGCCGGAGTCCATCGTTCTTTTCTCCTTTGGCGTCGAGGAGCACATTGTCATCGACGACACAATTGGCTCCGAGGGCAATCTTGTGAGGATGGCGGAGGGTGATGTTCCGGCCGAAAACGACGCCTCTTCCGACCTCCCGAAAAAGGCAGGGGTAAAAGATCTTGCGCAAGGCCAGGCCCAACGCTCCCGGGACCCAGGAGAAAAGGATGTTGATGAGCTCAAAGCGCAGGAGCTTCCCCAGTCCTTTTTCACCGACGACGAGCGTCGCATATTTTGCGGAAAGCGTTTTTTTCTCCGACAGAAGCTCTTTCTGGGTGCTGCCGCGGAACTCGCTGTTCATGGGATGCTGTAATAGATATACCATAAATCGAGTCGACGAAAAATGGGAACGGACTATTTATTTCACCCTCTCCCAAACCCTCCCCCGTCAGAGACTTTGTCATTATGTCATTGCGAAGGAGCGCAGCAACTGAAGTAATCCGGCCCCTTGGGCCGTCCCGAGCGTTACGAGGGATCTCATCAAGAGGCCACAGGTATGAGACCGCCACGCTTCGCTCGCGGCGACTTCGTCGGATTGTTTCGTTCTCAAAGGTCGCTCGCACAGACAATCGGCAATTGCGACACAGCCTCTCAAGGGAGAGAGATTCTATTTTGCCTCCCCCCGGGTGGGGGAGGATGAAGGAGAGGGGGGAATAATTCGAATCATGGCGAGCGCTGAAATTCTTCCGCGCCCCTTTTTCCATCCCCAAAAACGGATCTTCCTCAGCTCACCCAAGGCATTGTTTTCGTATCCGAGTTGTGGCATAAATGAGCAGGAGTCGCTGCCCCGGAAAGTTGCCGATGAGACTAAGACCCGATTGCCTCCATTTTCGAGGCGATAAACCCTGCTCTTTCAACCGTCTCTGCCGGGATTGCCCTCATTTTGCGGCCTTCCCCACCAGGATTCTGATTATCAAGTGCCGGGCCATGGGAGACGTCCTGAGGACAACCCCTCTCCTCCCCTCGCTCAAGAGAAAATATCCGCTGAGTCACATCACCTGGCTGCTGGATGGAGAAAGCGCAGAGCTGCTCCTCCACAATCCCTATATCGACCGGCTTCTCTATTATGATCTGGAAAGCGTCCTCCCCCTGCTCGTCAACCGGTTCGATCTTCTCATCTCCCTGGACAAGGAACCCGGTCTAGCGGCCCTGGCTACAATAATCAGCGCCGCCCAGAAGCGTGGATTCGGGTTGAACGAACTCGGGAACCTGATCATCTTCAATCCGGCCTCCGAGTACGCCTACCGGCTGGGCGTCGACAACGGGTTGAAATTTTTCAAGAACAGAAAAACCTACCAAGAGATCATCCATGAGGTCGCCGAGCTCCCCTATGCAGGTGATGAATACGTCTTCGAACTCCCCAACGAAGCCCGGGAAAAAGCCCGAAGTTTTATCAAACGCCGCCGCCTCTCAGGCCTCCGGCCGGCGATCGGGCTGAACACGGGGTCCGGGACGAAGTTCGAGACCAAGCAGTGGCCGGCCGGACATTACCTCAAGCTGATTTCTCTCCTCACTCAGAAGATGAAGACCCGGGTATTTCTTCTCGGCGGTCCCCGGGAAAAAGAGCTCAACCGCTATCTTGCCCGAAAGAGCCGGGCCGGCGTCTATGATACCGGGACTGACAATTCGCTCCTCGAATTCGCCGGCTTTATCTCTTTTTTAGACCTCGTCGTTACCTCGGACACCCTGGGCATGCACCTGGCCATCGCTTTGAAGAAACCGGTTGTCGCCCTCTTCGGATCGACCTGTCCGCAAGAGATCGATCTCTATGGCCGCGGATCGAAGATCTTCCTGGAAGCGGACTGCTCTCCCTGCTACAAGCAGACCTGCCCCGACCTCAAATGCATGAGCGCCATCAACCCCGAGCTCGTTTTCAGCGAGATCCGAAGGTTCATCTGATCCGTCATGGCCGAACTCCGCTCCCGCCTCGTCATCATGATCCCGACATACAACGAACGGGAGAATATCGGCCAGCTGCTCCAGGATATCCTGGAGTTGCCCGCTGAACAAGAACTAGCCGTCCTCGTCGTTGATGATAATTCCCCCGATGGCACGGCCGACCTGGTGGCTGAAATCGGCCGGCGCGACCCCCGTGTCCACGTTCTTGTCCGGCGGGAAGCGCGCGGACGCGGGCTGGCCGGGATAGAGGGTTTCAGGCGTTCGCTCGATCTCGGCGCCGACTTCATCATCGAGATGGACGGCGACGGCTCCCATCGGCCCGCCTATATGGGATCCCTGCTCGAAGGCGCCCGCCGGGCCGACCTCGTCCTCGGGTCGCGCTTCGTGGCCGGCGGGAGGGATGCCGACCGATCTCCCGGCCGGCGCCTGATCACCTTCCTAGTGCGGCGCTTCATCCGGGGCTATTTCAAAATTCCGGTCAACGACGTCTCCTCCGGCTTCCGCTGTTTCCGCCGCGGGGTTCTGGAAAAGATCGGCCTCGACAGTCTCGTCTCGACAGGCCCTTCGATCGTCCTCGAGGTTCTCTATAAAGCCTACCGCTTGGGATTCGCCATCGGCGAGGTGCCGATTGTCTTTATCGACCGGAAAAAGGGCCGGACCAAGCTGACCGGGTGGACTCTTTGGAAAACGCTCCTCATGGCCCTGAGGATCAAGAATATGTATAAAAACCTGGAACCTGTCGTCAAGACATGAGTAAAATCAAGGCTCTCGGCCAACACTTTCTGACAAATCGATCGACCCTCCGGAAGATCGTCGATACCATCGCCCCAGAGAGAGAAGATCTTATTATCGAAATCGGCGCCGGCAAGGGAGCCCTGACCTTTCCGCTGGTCGACCGGGCCGGCAAGGTCATCGCCATCGAAAGGGACAAAAGCCTCATCCCCTTCCTGAAGGAGGGCAACAAGAGCAACCTGGTCGTCCTGCAGCAGGATATTCTCCGGCTTGACCTCAGAGAGATCGTCGCCGCGGAACCCATTTTCCGCGGCCGGGTGAAGCTCGTCGGAAACCTGCCTTACTCTATTTCCTCTCCCCTGCTATTCAAGGTCCTCGAGGTCAAAGACCTCTTCTCCGCCTGCGTCTTTCTCCTCCAGAGAGAGGTCGCCGCGAGGATCGGCGCAAGCCCAGGATCCAAAGACTACGCGCCGCTTTCTATTCTCTTCCAGCGGCATTTCGACGTCCGCCTCTGCTTCACGGTCGCGCCGGGGGCATTCTCACCACCGCCCCGGGTTCTATCCTCCCTGGTCGCCCTCATCCGGAGGACCCGGCCCCTCTTTCCGGTCGCCGATGAGGACCGTTTCCGCCGCTTCCTCCGAGCGTCTTTCGCCCAGAGAAGAAAAACGTTGTTGAACAACCTGAAATCGGCGCCGTATCCACTCGATCTCATACAGGACTCATTCCGCCATCTTTCACTCGGGCAAACCGTCCGCGCCGAACAGCTCTCCATCGCCCAGTTTGTGGATCTCTTTGAGACTCTTGCAAAAAGTTCTTAGCAGATATAACCATCCCCTCTATTAATATTCCAGTTTCTGGGAATGGGTGGCGCAGCGACAGTCCCTGAGCGGCCGAACGGGATGGTGGCG
>CAYOZW010000303.1:0-3790 GCA_964408495.1 uncultured Eubacteriales bacterium | reverse complement strand
ACGCTTTCGAGAACGAGCAGGCCTTACGGTGTAATCGATCATGTGCGAACCTACAAAGTATGAGGAAGCATCTCCTAATGTGTGATGAATACGTTAGACAACTTGGGAGTGTCAGCGTTCCCGCTCAGGTTCTTAACGCCGTTCCCGAGACTTTTTTCTCGGCGCTGCGGAACTCCGCAGAGGCTCAGGCTTAGATTCGTCAGCCCGCTCGTTTCCCAAGCGAGGAAATTGTCATTGCGAGCGAAGCGAAGCAATCCCATGGGATCGCGACGTCACTACGTTCCTCGCGACGCCCTCTCAGTCGTCGACGGACTTCCTCATCCAAGCCCTTCGCCTCGGTCAACAAAAAAGGGAGCGGGTTCCCTCGAAGAGCATCTCGGGAAGGCTGAACCCTTAATGGTCGCTGCAGCCGATTCCGGCTAATCACTATATGGCGCCCAAGATAATAACCCCACTTTTTCGTTACAGAGCCCCATATGAATAAGCAGGATCCAGACTGCCGGGCGCTCCGATACGGGACAACAGTTAAGACGACGCAGCGGTCCACTATTCCCAGCGTCCACAACCGGGATGATAGACTTCGGCCCCCCTCCTCACGCGGCGGAAGCATTCACCCGCGACGAATTAGTGGAGCGGTCGTCCCGGCACGCCGGCGTCGATCTTCACCAGACCGGGGCCGGCCCAAGGGAGTGGCGGTACCATCACTTTCCCCAAACCCATATTGGTCACGAAGAGGTTCTGCCGTTCCCCTTTGCCCGTGCCGAAGAAGAGGCTGGCCGGAAAGTCAAGCGGGGCATACAGAGGTAAAGTGTCCGGGATACGGAATGCCGCCACCGTCTCCTGCGATTTGTCCAGGAGGTTGAGGCGAACGATCGCAGACCGGGTCAACACGGCCACATAGAGGTTCCCGTGCACGTCAAGGGCTATGCCGTCCCCGCACACTGGGATCGGAACCCCGTATAATGGCGATTCCGGCACTTCCAGGAGCGTCGCCCAAAGTTCGGGCAGCCCGAGACTCCCGTCCGGCCACACGGGGATCCGCAGCACGGTGCCTTTCTCCGTGTTCGTTACGTAGAGGTTGCCATGATAGTAAACGATACCGTTGGCTCCGATCGGGACGGGTTGGCCCAGCGCACCGGTTCCCGTGAGGAGTTCATCTCGCAAACACAGTTCCGCCGTTCCCCCGCGCGGGATGCGCCAGATTCCGCCCTGTCCGAAAGGAGGCGGTGAGCCTATCAACGATACTGATTCGGTGATATACAGGGTACCTTCATCGTCGAAGGCGAGGCCGTTCGCAAAGAAGATCTGATCAGTGCCCGTCAGGAGCTCGATATTCCCCTTCCGGTCCATCCGATAAACTCCCCTGTCGAGCCCGGCCGCCAAAGCAATATAGAGGTCTCCCTTGGCCGTGACCATGAGGCCTCCGATCGTCCCCTGGCCGATCTCAACGGAGAACAGCGGCTCGCCGGCGGGCGTGTACTTCCAAATGTTAATGTACTCGCTAACCCCGGTGCCAACGCTGGCGCTGACATAGACGTTTCCGACTTTGTCAACCGCGACGCCCCTGGGACTGACGCCCGGCATCGGGATGAAGGACGGGAACATGCCCGACGAGGCAGACGCGACCGTTCCGCCAGTTTGAAACGCAAGCCCGAATAGCGCGATTGGCAGGAGAATCCCCCACCAACAAGCGAGTCTCGATCCCTTCTTTCCCATATCTAAACCCTCCTTTCAACCTTGGCTGACTATGAATAATGAACAACTCTCTGTTTTTCTGAGCAAAAAAAGGGAGTTCCCCGCCTCATTCAGTCACAATCAACAAGTACCACCCCCTTTATGCCTCGCCAGGTGTCCGGCGATCTTTTTTCAGGAATTGAAAGTCTGGCACTTTCTCATAACCCCCTCTTTTCATTTAGAATAAGCCTTTTATTAATGATTTGTCAACTCCAAAATTAGGAGAAACCACCGCCTTGCCAAAGCCCTTTAATTTTGCTATGTTTTCGCCCAGACGAAAGCTTCATGCTCAACGATCCGGCCGCCTCCATCATCCGTAAAAAAAGCTGGGACGATTACGTTCTTTTGGTCTTGAGGTCGCCGCGGATCGCCCGCCGCGCCAGGCCCGGCCAATTCCTGATGGTCCGGGTCAGCGACCGGCCCTATCCCCTGCTGCGGCGGCCGCTGAGCATCCACGCGAGGGAACGGGACACCATCGAGATCTTCTTCACCCGGGCCGGGCTGGGAACGGACATCCTAGCGGAAAAAAAGACGGGCGACACGCTGGACATCATCGGCCCCCTGGGAAAAGGTTTTTCTATCTCCAGGGGACTCCACGGAAAGACAGTCGGCCTGGTCGGCGGCGGCCGAGGAATCGCCCCTCTTTACTTTCTCGCCAAAGAGCTGCGGGCGAAATGCGTCCGTCCCCGGGTCTTCTACGGAGGAAAGACAGAGAACGATGTTCCCCTCCTCCAAAAGTTCGCCCGACTGAAGATCGGGGTTTTTGTCTCTACGGACGACGGTTCAGCCGGCTTCTCCGGGTTCGTCAGCGCCATGCTGGAGAAAGAGCTGGACAGGGCCGCCCCTCCTGCCCAAATCTACGCTTGTGGGCCCGATCCGATGATGAGAAGGGTCGCCGAGGCGGCGGCCGCGCGTCGGATCCCGGCCCAACTCTCTCTCGAGGCCGTCATGGGCTGCGGGATCGGGGCTTGCTGGGGTTGTGTTAAGAAAATCCGGCGCGGCGAGACCGCTGAGTGGGTGAAGATCTGCGAAGAAGGGCCAGTCTTCGAGGCCTCGGAGATCATCTGGGAAGAGAAATAGGGTGAAAAAAGCAAAGAGGTCCGACCTCTCCATCGACCTGGGGTTCCTTAAGCTCCGAAATCCGGTAATCGCGGCCAGCGGTACATTCGGCTACGGCCTCGAGTTCAAGCCCTTTCTCGACCTCGACAGGCTGGGTGCGATCGTCGTCAAGGGACTCTACCTCGATCCGCGGCCGGGGAACCCGCCCCCGCGGCTGGCCGAATCCGCGAGCGGGCTGATTAATGCCATCGGGCTGCAGGGAATCGGCGTCCGGGCTTTCTACGATAAGATCCTGCCGCAGCTCGAGGATCTCAAAACTCCGCTCATCGTCAACGTCTGTGGGAATACCGACGAAGAGTATGCGGCCGTTATCGAATTCCTGAACAAGGACGGCCGAATCGACGCCTATGAGCTCAACATCTCCTGCCCCAACGTGGAAAAGGGGGGCCGCTGCCCGGCGCTCAGCCCCGACCACACCTTTTCGCTCGTCAAGCTCGCCAGGGAAACGAGCCGGAAGCCCTTGATCACGAAGCTCTCCCCAAACGTGACGGACATCGTCAGCGTGGCCCGGGCGGCCGAAGAGGCGGGCTCAGACGCCGTCTCCTTGATCAATACACTCCTAGCCATGGCCGTTGACGTGGAAACGCGCCGGCCCCGGCTGGCCAACACGCTCGGCGGGTTGAGCGGCCCGGCCATAAGGCCCATCGCCCTGCGAATGGTCTACCAGGTGGCCGCGGCTCTCCAGATCCCGGTCATCGGAATGGGCGGGATCATGACCGGCCGGGACGCCCTCGAGTTCCTGATCGTCGGCGCCAGGGCCGTGGAGGTCGGCACGGCCAATTTTATCGACCCGGGAGCGTCGCTTCGGATCGTTAAGGAAATCCAGGGCTATTGCCGGGAAAAAAGTATCGACAAGGTCAGGGACATTATCGGCACGCTGAGGACCGACAACGGATGAAGGAATTAGAAGGAATTATGACCACCCTCTCCCGAACCC
>CAYOZW010000302.1:0-3792 GCA_964408495.1 uncultured Eubacteriales bacterium | reverse complement strand
GAACCGAGCCGCCCTGCGGGCCGAATCCCTCGCCTGGGCCGTCCGGGCCCTTCCCGGGCACCCCTGGCGGGATATCTGGGAAATGCAGCGCCGGGCCCTGGGCGATGACAATTGGGGGAACTGGCAGATCGAGGACGCGACCATCTATAACGGAGTCTGGCTCTATGCGATGTTAGGGTATTCCGAGGCAATAGATAGACAGCAGGAGCTCTTCCAAACCCCCGAGATGTACTATTACAGCCGGTACTATCTTCATTTAATGAGCCCGGCCGGCATGGTGCCCGATTTCGGTGACGCTCATTGGGAGGCCAATTGGACCCATTATCTTGTCTTTTTCGAGGCGGCCGCGGCCGCTTACCGGAACCCCGAGCTCAAATGGGCAGCCTCCACAATCGCCCGGAAATTCGTTGATTTCCAGAATACCAGGAATATCGGTCTCGCCTACATGCTTTTGGACTGTTACCGCTGGGGGACCGACGCCGTCAAGCCCGCTCCGCCATCCTCTCTGTCCACCGAAGTCATGGAGGATGTCCAGGGCAAAAAGATCGTCTTCCGGAACGGCTGGAATTCCCAGAGCACCTATCTTCTTCTCAATTACCGCGATGAGGGAGACGGCGGGTTGAACTTCCGTGATTATCTGCGTGACACCATCCCCGTCGAAGAAGAGAAGATGACCCACGGCCACGCCGACGAGAACAGCCTGGTGCTGCTCATGTCCGGCGGGGCGGTGCTGCTCCACGACGCCGGCTATCGGGACTTCATGCCCTCCGGCCCATACGGCGCCTACCGGCAGGATTACTTCCATAACCGCCTTTGCGTCCGGCCCGAAAAGATCTGGATGGGCCAGAGAAAAGGCGAGTTCCGGTACAGCATCCGTGACGAGGTGCCGGGACAGCCGGTCCTCGACTTTCTTCATAACGCCGGCTCCTACCGGCGCGTCCGGACCCAGAAGGTCGATTTCCTGACCTTCGAGGACTTCGACTACAGCCGGACGCGGCTCCGGGACGATGACTGGGGATACGAATGGGACCGGGTGATCGCTTATCTGAAGGGACCGGAGATTTTCGCCGTTTTCGATGTCTTCAAGGCCCGAAGAGAAGATTGGTTCACCCTGGCCGACCTCTGGCACGCTCAGAAGATTATCGCCCGCGGTGACCATTGGTACCGGACTTCTTATGAAAAGATCCAGAACAAAGCCCTGCCGACGGAAAAGGACCTCCTCCTCCTCTTCCTTCCCACCCAGCCCATCCTCGAAGGAGTGGAACCGATCAGACGGCACTACCAGGATGAATTCATGATCCATCAGACGATCGCCCAGCATTTCGAGCTCGGCGAGACGGTCGGGTTCGTGACGGTCCTCATCCCCCACTCCAAAGACGCGGCTTATCCCGAATGGCCGGACCGGGTCCGTATCCTCCCGGCCGACCCGGACGGGGAAGCTTTTGGCATTGCCATTGAAACGGACAAACAGGACTACTTTGTCGGCGTAAAAAGCAACCTGCGCAGGGATATCAGCCGCGATTGGCGGCGGCCTCGTTATACCTATGGAGCGGGCAGGGTCCGTCTGGGTGAGTTTGAAACGGACGGCGATTTTCTTTTTTCCTCCTTGTCCAAGAATCAGGGGAATCCGTCAGGGAATAGGCTGAGCTATACGGTTGTCAACCTGACCAAGGCCCTATTCCGCGATCGGGTGCTGATCGAGGCCAAGCCATCTCTCTTCGGACTGGCCTTCAACGGCAGTCCGGATGGCCCGGGAGTGGGCAAATTGCGCTATTGGAGGGAGCAGGTCGACCTCGATAAATCGCCCTAAGCGCCCGATTGGTGATTGGCCATCGCCTGTTTCTTGAGGTCTCCGGCCTGGGCGAGGAGCTCCTGTAGCCGGTCCAGGATGATCCGGACCTTGATGTTGGCCAGCCTGCGCTTCCCGCTTTTTTGAGCTTCATAATCCTTGGCCAGAAGCCTCTCAATATCCTCCAAGGCGATCCACTGTCCGATCTGTTCATTCCGGGCCAGTTCCTCTTTGAGAGCGTCCAATTCCTGAGAAGTGACCTGGATATGGTGTTGGTTGAGGAAATCCGACCTCCATTTCTCAAAATCGGCCGAAGAGTAGGGCGGCAACGGGCCGAGAAGCCTCTTCGCCTCTTTGAGTGTTTCCTCGTAAAATTTCTCGCCGTCCCGAAGGAAATTGCGGGCCTTATAATAGTCGGGACTGGCTTCCTGCCCCGACGAGTTCAGGTAAGTCTCGAAAGTCTGGACGGCGCGCTTCAAATGGTCAAAGGCGATTCCGGCCTTGAAATAGAGCTGGTTTTCAACTTTCTTGTTCATGTGACCAACACTTTCCAAGCCTTGCCCGTTATATAGCATACAAGAGCCCGCAGAATCAACCTGAATTTGCCCGTTTCGTTCTGATTGAAAGAGGCGATAATCTGTGGGGGCCTTAGATCCCCCCTGGCAGCCACCAGGGCCACCCCCTGGCCTTGGTGCTGCCTTTTTCTGGCTGTTATTTCCCCTCATTGATATTTTCTCATTTAGGTTTATGGATAGAGATATTGGGAGAGAGAACCTTGGCCTTTTTGAGGCCATGAGGTTATTGTGAGAATGAATATTAGAGATTCTGAGAATATCTCTTATAAGAGATTCTGATAATACTGTGCCAATTTGGCATTCTGCCCAGAGTGCCATTTTGGCATATAGGCTGAGTGCCAATTTGGCATTCTGCTTATTCAATAGAAAAGCCTCCAGGAGATGATTCTGAATTCTGAGTGTTTGCCTGTTTTCTCATTAATGAGATGCACAGGTTTGGCCTCAAAGATTTTTTCTCTGTTTGTAATCTTGATCAGCCTGTTGAGGGTTCTTTGGGGGATGCCTGTATCTGCTGCCATTCTCTCAATGGATCTATAGAATGAAAAATCATCTGGGATGAGATCCCCAGGATCACCCTAATTTTTCTCAAACCAATATTTCTCCCATCTCTCCAGGCATCTATAAAGATATCCAAGGGAGGGGGGGGGCCTTTTTTTCTTTGATCAACCTCTCAATCCTTCTCCATGCCTTATTAGAGGATCTCAGCCAATCTGATTCCTGTTTGCTCATCCAGGGCATCCTTTTTGGGAGGGAAAGGGCCACAGGGACAGGCCAGGATGCCCATCCTTTTGAACCTGCCCAAACTGCAGGCCTCCCCCATCATGTTCAACTCACCTTGGAAAAAATGGGAGAGGCTGAGGGAAAAGGAAAGAAAAATTGAAAGGAGGGATTTTATCTGATCCTGCCAACCAAACCCTCAGCCTCCCCCTGCCCATGCTCATTTCATTCCTCCCTGATCCCCTGCAGGATCTGCATGAGTTCTGGGAGTTGATCAATGGATAGGGTGATGCCCTTGTGAGTTGCCTTTTGGCCCTCCTCAACCCAGGCCCTCACATCCACATATTTCCTCCCCTTCCAACTGTTGATCCTGATGATCACAACCTCCTGGGAGTTTTTCTCAAACCTCCCCACCTCTGTGAATTCAGGTTCATCTTCCGGCATCCACCTGCTCCAATTTCTTGAGGTTGGAAATCATGTGCTGCTCTCTCCCTTTCCATTGTTCCAGGATCTCATCCAGGCCCAATTTATCAATCCTGATAGTGGGTTTCCCCCTGCCAGGAATCCTGCAGACACAGGAGGCAGGGATCTTTCCTGTGTCAGTCCATTTCCTGAAATTTTTGGGGGTGGTTGACATATAGAGGGCAGCCTCATCAATCCTCAGCCACCTCCTCTCAATTACCTTTTTCCATCTCAACTGTTCCTTGTGTC
>CAYOZW010000301.1:0-3796 GCA_964408495.1 uncultured Eubacteriales bacterium | reverse complement strand
GTAGCCCTGCTTGACCGAGCCCACCCGCTGGGCGTTGTAGCGGAGCTTCTCCTCGTAGCGTTTGCGTTCGGTCAGGTCGTGCAGGACTAGGACAAGGGCGCTGATGTTCTCCTTGTCGTCCCGAATGGCCGTCGTCGTGATTTCGATAGGGGTCTTTTCGACATAATTGACGATCTGGATGTTCCCGTCGACGCTGTTATGGGAGTCGCTACAGATCAGGTCCGGAACCGCCACCCTGACGAGCTTGCCGGTGTCCTCATCCACCAGGTGGAGGACGCTGGTCAGCGGCTTATCGATACTCTCTTGCTGGCTCCAACCGGTCAGCTTTTCGGCCACAGGATTCATGAAGGTGATATTGCCGAATGGGTCGGTGGCGATGACGCCCTCGCCGATGCTCTGGAGGATTGTCGACAGCCAGCCTTCCCTTTCTCTCAGCTTGTTCTCCATCTGGTGCTTGTAAAGGGCCATCTCGATGACGGTCATGAGCTCTTTTTGTTCGACCGGCTTGAGCGTATAGCCCAGCGGTTCGGTGAGTTTGGCCCGTTCGAGGGTATTTTCATCGGTATGCGCGGTCAAGTAAATCACCGGGATGTTGAGCCGTTCACGGATTCTCTCAGCGGCTTCGACGCCGTCCATCTCTCCCCGCAGGATAATATCCATGAGGATCAGATCGGGCAGGGTGGTCTCGGCTCTTTCGATGGCTTCCTCTCCTGTCCCGGCGATCCCGCAGACTTCATAGCCTGCGTTGCGGACCATGTTCTCGATGTCCCGGGCGATCAGCCCTTCGTCCTCGACTACCAGGATGCGGATGGTCTCCATACTCAGGTCCTTTGCGCGTACTTGACTTCGTCGAAATGAATGGTGAACTCGGTTCCCTTCTCCCGAGTCAAGTCGATGGACCCATCGATCTGACTGACCAGAGTGCTGACGATCTGCATGCCCAGGGTCTCGGTTTTGCGGAAATCCAGAGTCTCCGGGAATCCAACCCCATCATCCTTCACCCTCAGCAGGTATCCGTCCCCCGCTACCTTGTGAAGGTCCAGGCTCAGAGAGCCGTTTCGTCCCTCAGGGAAAGCGTGCTTCAGGGCGTTGGAGATGAGCTCGTTAATGATCAGGCCGCAGGGGATGGCCGTATTGATGTTGAGGTGGACTTCTTCGGCCTCGATGCGGAGCTGGATGCGGGAGGAGTCGACCTGGTAGGAGTGGAAGAGATGGGTGGCCAGGTTGCGGAGGTACTGGGAGAACTCGATGCGGGAGAGGTCGGAGGAATGGTAGAGGCGCTCGTGGATGAGGGCCATGGAGCGGATGCGGCGCTGGGACTCCTTGAACATCTCCAGAACGGCGCGGTCCTGAATGTGGCGGGACTGAAGGTTGAGGAGGGAGGAGATGACCTGCATGTTGTTCTTGACCCGATGGTGGATCTCCCGGAGGAGGACCTCTTTTTCCTGCAGGGACGCCTGGAGACGGTCCTCGGCCATCTTGCGCTCGGTGATATCACGGACGTACTCGATGACGCCCTTCATTTGGCCCGTTTTGCTGTCGATCAACGGGAAACTGTAAAGGTCGATCCAGCCCGTGATGCTGCCTCCCGGGCCCACTTTGGCGACAACTTCATAGGCGGCTTCCGAGGTGTCGAGGGCCTTCCGGGTCGGGCAGATAGCGCAGGGTTTATCGCTGAGATAATAAGCTTCATGGCATTTCTTTCCGACGAGCGGCAGGGCATGGGCATACCAGTTTTCCATGGCTTTGTTAACCCGGAGGATGGTGTAGTCCTGGCCCAAGATGGAGATGCCGTCCTGGATGCTCTCGAACATGCTGGTCAGGAAGCGCTCGCGCTCTTGGACATCCTCCTCGGTTTTCTTGCGATGGATGACCATGGCGATCTGGTCACAGACGAACTTGAGGAGGTTTTTATCCTCCTCGCTGTAGCGGAGGCCTTCGGTGTAGGTCTGGACGACCAGGACCCCGATGGTTTGGGAATCGATATTGAGAGGTACGCCCAGCCAGTCGATGGAAGGCGCGCCGATGGATTCAACCTCGCCGCGCTGGATGAGCTCGGCAAAAACCTCTGGTGAGGCCAGGAGAGGGAGGCCTGTCCTCAAGACGTATTCGGTCAATCCCCGTCCGAGTTTTTTCGGAGTGGGCGGGGAATCGAACTCGTCCACGAAGTAGGGAAAACTCAAGATCTCGTGATTCGAATCGTAAAGGGCAATATAGAAATTCTGGGTCGGCATCAAGCCGGAAATGACCCGGTGGATCGAATGGAAGAGTTCCTGGAGGGTCCGGGCCGAATTGGCCGCCTCGGAGATTTTGAAGATCGATTCGTTGACCCGCTCCATCCGCCGGCTCTCTATGGCTTCCAGGGCGAGAGAGAAGGTGTCTCCGACGCTAATCGCGAAATGCTGTTCTTCGAGGGACCATTTTTTCTCCTGACCCGCGTGCTCATGACAGATAATCCCGATGACCTTGCCGTGGCGGCGGATGGGGATATCCATCATCGAGACGATTCCGAGCTGCTCCAGGTAGGAGCGGGTGAACTCGCGCGTTCTCGGGTCGGACGGAGCGGCGTCGGCGGCGATGACACAAGAATCTTCAAGGGCCTGGAAGTATTCGGGAAAATCCTTTGCTTTGAACACCATACCCTTGTCATGGCGATTGTCCGGCTTGATATAACGGTCCCGGCACCGGATCTCGGTATGTTCAGAGTCGAAGAACCAGATGCTTACTCGGTCCACATCGAGAGTGTGAGCGGCGATTTCCGTGATTGCGCGGAGAGTGGAATCGAGGTCGGAGAAACTGAGCTTGCCCAGATCCAGGAGAGCGGCCTGATGGCGGATGACCTGCTCGGCACGGTTCTGGAGCTCCGCCTCTTCCTGTTTTTGTCTGGTGATGTCGAGCAGGCTTCCCTCGTGGTAAAGAATCTCTCCGCCGGCATCCTTGATTGTCCGGGCATTGTCCCGGACCCAGATCACCGAACCGTCGGCGCGCTTCAGCGGGAACTCGAAATTCTGGAGGATGCCGTCTCGGCCCATGATAGCGAAGGATTTTTCTTGGTCCTTCAGGTCGAGGTTGAAATCACCGACGAACCGGCCGACGGCGGACTCCTTGTTTTCACATCCGAGCATACTGACCATGGTGGGATTGAGATCGAGGAATTTCCCGTCCGGGCTCGTCCGGTAGAGCCCCACGGGAATACCCTCGAATAGGGCTCGGTATTTGATTTCACTTTCCCGCAGCTTTTGGCTCGCCTGGCGTGAGCGGGATCGTTTCCTTTCTGCTCTTAGCGTCTTCTTGACATCGTTTTTCTCTGATGACGTCATTGCTTGGGTGCCTCTCTCCGAACTGTCTTTAGCCAGAACGCAATTCTTATCAGTTCCCGTCCACTTTATCCGGCGTACGGAGATCGGACAATCGCCCATGGGGATGAATCGCGGGGGGATTTTTTCCCCTCCCATATCACCTCTAAGGGGGAAGGAAGTCCGGCATCTTATTCCTCCTCCCCGGCCCCTGTTCATCCGGCGACCGAGGTTATGATAAGATAGGGAACTTCGGAGGCCCCATGAAAAGAATCTGGCCGTTATTTCTCATCCTGGCGTCGGGTTTTGTTTCCCCTGTTCTTCCCAAGACAAAGGGGTATCTCTTCATTATCGGCGGGGGAGACCGGCCGGAAAGCATGATGCGGCGGTTTGTCGAGATGGCGGGGCGGTTCGGAAACGGGAAAATCGTCGTCTTTCCGATGGCTAGTAGCGAGCCCCAAGAGACCGGTGCCGGCCTGGTTTCCGAGTTCATGAACTTA
>CAYOZW010000300.1:0-3820 GCA_964408495.1 uncultured Eubacteriales bacterium | reverse complement strand
CTCTGGGAAGCGTATTTTGAGATCGCCAACGCCTACCGAAACCAGAACCAGCTCCCGGCGGCGCTGGAGAACTACCGGCGGTCCATCTCGGTGATCGAGAACATCCGTTCCTCCATCAGCCTGGAGGAACTCAAGGCAACGTACCTGGGGACCGATAAAAGGATCAACGCTTACTACAACCTGATCGCCCTCTTCATCCGGCTCTTCCAGGAAAATCATCAGCTGCGGTACCTCGCCGAGGCATATCGCTACCTTGAGAGGGCCAAGGCCAGGGCCTTCCTGGACAGTATCGAAGTCTCCAAGCTCGACCTCACCGAAGGAATCAGCCAACAGCTGCTGAACAGGGAGACGGACTTGATGAACGACATCTCACAGCTTCATACCAGGCTCCTGATTCCGCAGCTCTCGCCTGAGCAGAGGGATGGGATCAACTCGGACCTGGAAGAGCGCGAGGAGCGGCTGGAATCCCTCAGGAGAGAAATCCGGGAGGTCAGCCCCGCCTATGCCAACATCAGATACCCCAAAACCCTGACTCTCCAGGAGGCCCAGAGCGGACTCATTGACGATGAAACGGTCTGTTTTGCATATCTTCTGGCCAAAGAAAATTCCTACGGCTTTGCCATCACCCGCAAAGATATCCAGGTATTCCCTCTCCCCGACAGAAAAGAGGTCCAGGAATTGGTTCAAGCATACTTGAAGGCGATTACCGACGTCACTAACCAGGACTTCCATCTCGGACGCAAACTTTATGATGTCCTCATCCAGCCTGGGCTCCCCCATAAGGTCAAACGCTTAATCATCGTTCCAGACGACGTCCTTTACTTCCTGCCCTTCGAGACGCTCCTAAGCAGTGACAAGGGAAGGGGGTGGCTAATTAAGGATTATGCCATTGCTTATGCACCTTCTCTGTCGTCGCTTCGAGAGTTGATCGAGCGGAGGAAGATGAACGGCCATAGGGCAAAGAAAGACATTCTGGCCCTGGGGGATCCTTCTTTTGGAGCCAATGAAACCGATCCGGAAGCCAGCGCCGGCGATCCGCTCCAGGACAACGGGACTCAGGCCGGGAGCAGATTCTCCCGGTTGAAATACAGCGGACTGGAGATCGAAAAAATCGCCGCCTTGTTCAAACCCGCAAAAAGAGATATCCTCGAGAGAAACTTGGCTTCTGAAGAAAATTTCAAGAGTCAGATCTTGACGGATTTCCGGATTATCCATTTTGCCACTCATGCGTTCATCGATGACCAGAGGCCAGCCCGCTCGGCGATCGTGCTGGCCCTGGACCAGGACCCCCGGGAGGACGGCTTTCTCCAGATGAGAGAGATTTTCAACTTGAAGATGCAGGCAGACTTGGTCGTTCTTTCGGCCTGTCAGACAGGTCTCGGCCAACTGATCAGAGGCGAAGGGATCGAAGGACTGAGCCGGGCGTTCTTCTACGCCGGAGCATCTTCGGTCCTGCTCAGTCTCTGGGCGGTGAACGACCAGGCAAGCTACCAGCTACTGGAACGATTCTACGTCCACCTCCGCTCGGCCAATTCGGTGACGGACTCCCTGCGTCAAGCTAAGCTGGAAATGATCAATTCCGAGGTCCTGGCTCATCCGTATTATTGGGCCGGTTTCATCGTCTCGGGCAACGCCGACAGGCTGATCTTCCCCCGCCGAATCAACAAATGGGTTATTGTGACGTTATCTCTCTGTGCCGGTCTGGCGATCTTCATCCTCGTCATCAGCCGGGAAAAACCCGCCTCCGACCGTCCCCACTAAAATCGTCTCGGTTGAAGAGCTAGCGCGTCAGCCACGACTGGTTCTTGAGCGTCAGGGCGGAGAAAGGGACGATCCACCAGAGTAAGAAAGCGGTAATCAGAGCATAAGGAATGCCATAAAGGAAAGCCGGGCTCCGGTTGGTTCGAAGATAGTACAGAGAAAGAAAAAAAGAAAGGATAACCAGGAAGGCCAAATGGCGCAAGATGAAGATGGGTTGGACAATAAAAGAGTAGGAAAGCAGCCCCACCGCAAACAGGTGAAACGGATGAAGCAGGTTGAGAAAGAAGAAATCCAAAATCGGCAAGAGTCGATGTTTCGTTCGATAACGGGAGAACATGAAACCGGCGAAGAGGGCGGATTCCCGGATAAAACTCCTCGTCCAGCGGATATACATCCTGTTCATCTGGCGAAACCGAGAGGGGACTTTGCTATAGACGACGGCATTCGATTGGTACTTGGTCAGATAGCCTGATTTCAGAATATATGTTGTAAGAGCGCGGTCCTCGCCGTGAAGACATGGCGAATTCATGAACCTCTGGTTGACCCACTTCTTCATCAAGGGGCCGAGTGCCGTTATCCTGTAGGCGGTCAGAGCGCCAGGGCAGACCAACACCGTCCCGAAGACGCTCTGATAAGCGCGGCCGAAATCGAACGACACGGCATAGCGGACCGAAAGCATCCTCGTCAGGAAATTGTCCCGCTCGTTCAAGGCGGCCACCCGTCCGGCGACGGCGCCCACCTCCGGCTCCTTAATTAATGGCACCACCAGGTTTCGGATGGCGCTTCGTCCGATCTTGCCGTCGGTGTCCACCGTTACGACCACGTCTCCCCTTGCTATTTTCATCCCGGAGTAAAGCGCTTTTCTCTTCCCCAAGTTTCTCTTGAAGCTGATAACCCTAAGCCTGTCACCATATCTTCTTTTTGCCCTCTGCATATATAAAAGTGTCAGGTCCGTCGAGCCGTCATTGATGGCAATGACATCGAGTTTTTCCCGGGGATAATTGACGCTGAAGATCGAATCGATAGCCTTGGAGATAAGCTCTTCTTCGTTATAGCCCGGCATGAGGACCGTTACCGACGGCCAATCCTCTTCCTTTATTGACTCTGCCGATAGAGGCTTATAACGAAGCCAGAGAATGGTTCGAAAGAGGGTCCCGGAGACAAACACCGCGGCCAAGACGACCAGCAGATACCCGGACACCTTCAGGAACCGGCTGCTCTGGAGGAAACCGATCCAAAGGGGCAGGAGGCGGAATTTGACGGTGACGATGACGACCGATGTCCCCCCGGTGACAATCAGGAAGACCGCGATCACGTCTATCTTTTCTTTAACGAAGGGGAGCGTGAAAAGAAGACTACGGGGCCGTGTTTCGAGTTCAATCTCCTCGCAGGCCTCTTCCCACATAGCGCAACTTCGCTTCCTTTATACCTTAACAGGCGGAGTCAATCAAGTAGAATTAATCTGATTTCCTGTTTATAATCTCCGTTCCGGACCAGAGATTTTGATGGCCGAGTGAGAAAAAAGGCCAAGAATATCAGTCTATAATTAGAGAGGGTCAATTTTTCTTGGAAGAAAGCAAGACAAGAGATGAGCCGGGACAAAAACGAGGAAGATGAGCTCCGGAAAATCCTCGACAGGTTTTCCAGCCTGATCCGGATCCATATCATCAAATTCAATCCCCAGAGATTCGGACTCGATCCAGACGATATCTCTCAGGAGATCAGGATCAAGATATGGCGTCTTCTTCAACATGAGAAGAATATCACGAACTATCCGTCTTATATTAAGAAGATCGTAAATTCTTCGGTGATCGATCTTCTTCGGAAGGCCGGCATCCGCGAGGTCGAACTCGTGCAGATCAACCCGACTGATCTTCGGATCATCGAGTCGACCTTCTCGCGCGACAAGACGCACTCGATGGAAGAGGCTCTCCAGGAGATCTACAAGACGATGAAGGGCGGCAACCTCCCGAGCATCGAGGCCGGGCGGGAGCTCGTGGATCGGATGTTCTTCGACCCGAACCGCTACGACCTCAAGGGCGTGGGGCGGTACAAGATC
>CAYOZW010000299.1:0-3828 GCA_964408495.1 uncultured Eubacteriales bacterium | reverse complement strand
AGCGCGACGCCCCGGCGATCTCATCGGTCAACCGCTTGACCTTCTCGACCAGCTCCCCTTCCTGAGGAGTCACGTCACGGCCGTTGCCGATACCACTGCCCCGCGACTCCAGGTGCACATACACCTGGTCGATCTCCGGCATATCCGTCCGCAGGTCCTTTTCGATGCGGCTGGCCATTTCGTGCGCCTGCTCCAGCGACAGATGGTCATCGACCTCGAGATGAAGGTCGACGAAGACCTGCCCCTTATCCTCGTATAGAGCGATGTTGTGGACGGCCATTTGGTTCCGGTAGGCGACGGCCCGGATCCTCTTGGCCAGGGCCTCACGCTCCACTTCCCTCGGGTCGGTGTGGACGACGACATCGGCGCCTGGGGCGATGGTCTGGACATGGGCTTCGACATCCTCAGCGATGGCATGGGTGCGCTCGAAAGACAGGTTCCGATCGACGTCCACCGTCATGTCGACAAAATATTTCGGCCCCGACCGGCGGACCCGGACCTGGCCGACGCGCAGGACCCCCTCGACCTCCGCCGCCGCCTCCCGGAGCCTTTGGGGAATTCCGTCGGGCGCCCGGTCGAGGAGGACGTCCATCGTCCTTCGCCCAAGCCGATAGCTCACAAAAAAGACGATGACGGCAACTCCCAGGGCGGCCACAGCGTCGGCCCGATGGAGGACGCGGGCGGCCGCCGGAAAGACTTTCTGTCCAAGCCAGACAAGGACGAGCCCGACGATGACCACGGAGGAACTCCAGATGTCGGTCGAGAAATGAAGAGCGTCGGCCTCGAGGGCTTGGGATTGGTGCTTCCGCGCCGCTCTGTAGAGCATCCGGGACCGGCTGACGTCGATTCCGATGGAGATGGCCATCACCAAGAAGGCCCAGACGCTGGGATGGACCTCGATCGAAGCAAAGAAAATCCGCCGGACCGATTCATAGACGATCCAGGCGCAGGTGACGAAAAGAAGGCCCGTCTCGATCAGGGCGGAGATATTCTCGACCTTGCCGTGACCGTAGGGATGTTCGGGATCGGCCGGCTTGCCCGAGACACGGACGGCCAGATAGGTGATCACCGCGGCCACCAGGTCGAGGAGCGAATGGGCGGCTTCGGCCAGGATCCCCAGGCTGCCGGTGCCCAGGCCGACAATCAGCTTGAGGACGGTCAGGAATACGGCTGCGATAACGGAGCTCCCCGCCGCAGCCCTTTTTTCTTTTTCGGCCGACATTTTTCGGCCTGCCGGTTCAGCCGACATCGCTGGGAACATCCTTTCCTATTTTTTCATCTTCTCGATGGTCTCGATGATGCTCTTGACCTGGGCCGCCTCTGGATTCTCAGGATCAAGAGAGATAAAGGCATTGAAATTCTCCAGGGCCTTGGCGAAATCTCCCTTGTTCAAATAGACATAGCCGAGCTTAAGGTAGGGCTTCGGCCAGTCCTTCTTGATTTGGGTGGCCAGCTCGAGGTAGCGGATGGCCTCGTCGATCTTCTGGTTCGAGAACAGAAGTTCGCCGACGTTGTAGGCGGCCGCTTCGTCCTGCGGCGAGATATCGACGGCCTGGGCGAGATATTTCTGGGCGGAGTCGAAATCGCCGCGACGAAGGAATACCTCGCCCAACCCGGTGGAGGCCCGGAGGGAGGCATCGGGATCTTTCTTCAGGTCACCATGTATTTCCATCACCTTGTCCAGGACGAGTTTGAACTCGGACTCGGCCCTGTCAAATTCCTCTTTCTTCAGATAGCAGGTGCCGATGTTGAGGCGGACCTGGTAGATTTCGGGATGTTTGGCGGCAAAGGCTTCGAACCTCCGCAGCGCTTCGTCATAGTCCCCCTGGCTGAGGAGGTCATTGCCCTGGTCGAACAAGGCCAGCCCCTCCTTGTCGGCGGCAAAAGCGGCCAGGCCGGAAAGCTTCCTCAGGGCAAAAGAGATGGGTGGATTCTGGGAGAGCTGGCGGACACTCATTTCTATGCTGGCGCTCTGGTAGCCCTCAATCGAGGCGGTCACCCGCCAGGACCCCGATCCAAGTCCGACGATGGCAAACCGGCCCTTGTCGTCCGAACGACCTTCGAGCTTGGTCTCGCCCCGCGTGCTCTGGACGATGACCAGCGCCCCTTCGATCGGCGCACCGTTCTCGTCGGTGACCGTACCGACGATCCTTCCCTTCCCCATATTTTCCTGAGAGTTCAGGAACACGATCAGGGCGAGGATGGAAAATCCGGTGATGAGGAGTCGTTTTTTCATGGTTTTCTCCTAGCTCCGTCCAAAGCCGGCCATGCGGATATGGTTGCGGTCATGACTCGTCTTGAAAAAGACCTCTTAAAGATATTCCGAGAAGCCGATAAAAGCAAGATGGATTGGCCGCTCAAAAAACTCCCCGGCGATGACCTGGTCAGCGCCGACCGCCTTTGCCAGCTTCGTCTACATACTTCTTTTCATATCTTCCCGTTTTTCCTACACTCTTCTCCCCAGCCCCAGGAGAAATTTTCCGGGCAGCGCGCCCGTATGGCGGTCGTGGTCGACGACGATCCGGCCGTTGACCAAAACATAGTCAATCCCCGCGGGATACTGCTCAGGCTCGGTATAAGTGGCCTTGTCCAGGATCCGGCCGGCATCGAAAACCACCAGGTCGGCGAAAGCTCCTTTTCGAACGGTCCCTCTGTCTTTGAGCCCCAATTTCGCGGCCGGCATGGAGGAAACCTTTTTGACGGCTTGGGGGAGAGTGAGGATCTTCTTCTCCCGGACATAGCGGCCGAAGAATCGCGGATAGGTGCCGTAATTCCGGGGGTGGGGAATCCCGGAACGGAGCAGCCCGTAAGGAGCTAACGCGGAGCCGTCCGAAGCGACCATGACCTGGGGATGACGGAGGACGCGGACGGTGTTTTCCTCGCTCATGCCGAACCCGATGATCGAGACATCCCCGCCTTCTTGGATGAGGAGGTCACAGGCAAACTCATAAGGATCCTGGTTCTTGGCGGCGGCGGCCTGGCCGATGGTCCGGCCGATTAGGCGCTTGTTCCCCTCGGTCTCCAGGTCGACAAGCAGGATATTCTCCCAGGGAGTGCCCTCGAGTTTCTCCATGGCTTCCGGCTTCATCCGGCGCCGCGTCTCGGGCGCCCTGAACCTACTCACAAAGGCTTCGTCGCCGCCGTCGAGCGCCCACTGCGGGAAAAAGACGCTGAGCCCGGTGTTATAGGCCAGGTATGGATAAGCATCGGCCGTGACCTCGAGTCCCCTCTCTTTGGCCCGTTCGATGAGGTCGATCATCATCGGCATCTTCCACCAGTTGGTCGTCCCGCAGACCTTGAAATGGGAGATCTGGAGGGGAAGACCGGCTGCTTCAGCGATGGCCACGGCCTCGGCCACCGCCTCCACCGCGCGGCTGTCCTCGCTCCGCATATGGGTGGCGTAGAACCCTCCGAATCCCGCGACCACCCGGCAAAGGGCAATCATTTCCTGGATGTCGGCGAACCCTCCGGGTGTGTACTCCAGACCGCTGGAGAGTCCGAACGCCCCCTGTTCCATGGCCGCGGCGATCAGCTTTTTCATCCTCTCCAGCTCGGCGGAGGTGGGCGGACGCCTCTCCTCACCCATGACATAGGCTCTGACCGTGCCATGCCCGACAAGGGTCGCGTGGTTGAGGCCGATGCCGTTCCGCGACAGGCGGGCCCGGTAACCTTCAAGATCCTCCCAGTCCAACTTGAGATTCAGTTTTTTCAGAAACTCCCTTTCTCCGCTGCCCGGTTCCTTTTCCCGGGGGAAATCCGAACCCCCGCAGTTACCGGTCAGTTCGGTGGTCACACCCTGGCGGATTTTGCTCTCTCCTTTAGGATTGA
>CAYOZW010000298.1:0-3878 GCA_964408495.1 uncultured Eubacteriales bacterium | reverse complement strand
ATCTTCGAGCGAGACTGAGAGGAGAGAAACGATGCCGACACCTTCACGATACTGGAGAGAGATCCCGCAGAGATACAGGCTGGAAGCGGGCAAGTGCAAGAACTGCGGTTTTATCGCCTTCCCGCCCCGATTGGTCTGCCCGCGCTGCCAGTCCCGGGCCTTCGAGACGATCACCCTCGCCGATGCCGGAAAGGTCATGACTTTCACGATCATCCGCGTTCCTCCTCAGCCCTTTTCCGACCAGGCCCCCTATGCGGTGGGCATCGTCGATCTTGATGACGGTGTCCGCTTGACCGGCCAGATCGTCGACTGCGCTTTCGAGGAAGTGAAGATAGGGATGAGGGTCAAAATCGAGTTCCGGAAGGTTTATGAGGAAGGAGCGGCCGGAGTTATCTACTACGGCTACAAGTTCGTACCGGAATAAAGGCAAGAAAAAAGCGGAAAAAGGGGACGGTCCTATTTTTAAAATTAAGCAACAAGAAGAGATCAAAAATAGGACCGTCCCCTTTTTATCCCCTTTTTAGTTTTATTGAAGGTTTAGACGATGTTTAAAATTGAAACGAAGGTCGATACCCAGAGCCAGGATTATAAAGATAACTTCGACCAGATGATGAAGGTCGTCGCCGATTTCAAGGAGAGACTGGCCAAGGCCAAGGAGGGCGGGCCCCCAAAATACCGCGAGCTCCACAAATCCCGCAAAAAGCTCCTCGTCAGGGAGCGCCTGGACCGGCTCTTCGACCGCAACACCCCGTTCCTAGAGCTCAGTCCTCTGGCGGCCAACGGCATGTATGATGATGAGGCGCCCGCCGCAAGCATGGTCACCGGGATCGGGTTTGTTCACGGCCGCGAGGTCCTGATTGTGGCCAATGATGCGACCGTCAAGGGCGGGACTTATTTCCCGATGACGATCAAGAAGCACATCCGCGCCCAGGAGGTCGCCCTGGAGAACAGGCTTCCCTGTATCTACCTGGTGGATTCCGGGGGCATCTTCTTACCGCACCAGGCCGGCACCTTCCCGGATAAAGAACACTTTGGCCGCATCTTCTATAACCAGGCCCGGCTTTCGGCCCTGGGCATTCCCCAGATCTCGATCGTCATGGGCTCCTGCACGGCCGGCGGAGCCTATGTCCCGGCGATGAGCGACGAGACGGTCATCGTCCGGCGGCAAGGCACGATTTTTATCGGCGGCCCGCCGCTGGTCAAAGCCGCCACCGGCGAGGAAGTTACGGACGAGGACCTGGGCGGAGCGGACGTCCATTGCAGGATCTCCGGTGTTTCTGACTATTATGCCTACGACGACGACCACGCCCTCCAGATCGCCCGCAATATCGTCGAGACCCTGGACCCTCCCCATAAATTCCCGCTCGACCTGGCCGCCCCGGAAGACCCGGCCTACGACCCTAAGGAAATCTACGGCATCGTTCCGCGCGGCCTGCGCAAGACGTTCGACATCAAAGAGATCATCGCCCGGCTGGTCGACGGGAGCCGCTTCCAGGAATTCAAGGAGCTCTACGGTCAGACCATCGTCTGCGGGTTTGCCCGTATCATGGGGTATCCCGTCGGCATCCTGGGGAACAACGGGGTCCTTTTCTCCCAGAGCTCCCTCAAGGGGGCCCACTTCGTCACCCTATGTGCGATGCGAAAGATCCCCCTCATCTTCCTCCAGAATGTCACCGGATTCATCGTCGGCAAGCAATATGAACACGGGGGAATCGCCAAGGACGGGGCCAAGCTGGTCCATGCAGTGGCCAACGCCGACGTTCCCAAGTTCACGGTCATCGTCGGGGGCTCATACGGGGCAGGGAATTACGCCATGTGCGGACGCGCCTACGGCCCCCGGCTTCTCTGGATGTGGCCCAACGCCCGGATAAGCGTCATGGGGGGAGAACAAGCCGCCAACGTCCTCCTCACCGTCAAGATCAAGCGCTTGAAGGCTCAGGGGAAGAAGATGACCGACCAGGAGAAGGAAAAGCTGATGGCCCCGATCCTGGAGGACTATGAAGCCGAGGCCAGCCCCTATTTCAGCACTGCCCGGCTCTGGGACGACGGGATCCTCGATCCATTGGAGACACGCGAAGCGCTGGCCCTGGGCATAGCGATGAGCCTGAATGCTCCCATCCCGGACTACAAGGTCGGGATTTTCAGGATGTGAACCATGGCCGATCGGAAATTCGAGACAATCCTCGCCGCCGAGAAAGGAAAAGTTTTCCGCATCACGATGAACCGGCCTCAGGTGCATAACGCTTTCAACAGCAAGATGATCGGAGAGCTGACCGAGGCTTTTGCCCTGGCCAAGAGCGACGACAATGTGCGCGTTGTCGTCCTAACCGGTGCTGGAAAGTCTTTCTGCGCGGGAGCCGACCTCAACTGGATGCGCGAGATCATCCATTATTCCTATGAACAAAACCTCCGGGAGTCGATCCAGGTGGCGGAGCTGATGAAAGCCATCTACGAATTGCCCAAACCGACCATCGCCCGGATCAACGGAGCCGTCATCGGAGGCGGCACGGGGCTTCTCTCGGCCTGCGATATCGTCGTCACCTCGGACAAAGCCAGGTTCGGGCTGAGCGAGGTCAAGATCGGACTGGTCCCGGCGGCCATCGGGCCCTATGTCATCCGGCGCATCGGGGAGAGCGCAGCCCATGAGCTTTTCCTGACGGGCGAACGTTTCGATGCTCATCGCGCCCTGGAGATCGGGCTGGTCAACAAGATCGTTCCCGATGCAGGGCTCGATGAAAAGGTCGACGAGCTGGGCCGTCTGCTCCTGAGTTCAGGGCCGGAGGCGATCGCCAAGTGCAAGGAGCTCCTGAACAAAGTCCCCGGCATGAGTCTTGAGGAAGCCAAAGGGTATACCGCCGAGATGATCGCCAGCCTCCGGATCAGCCCCGAAGGGCAGGAGGGAATGGCTTCATTCCTCGAGAAAAGAAAGCCCCGTTGGGCCAAAGATTAAACGATGTTCAAAAAGATCCTGGTCGCCAACCGCGGGGAGATCGCCTGCCGGATCATCCGGGCCTGCCGCGAGATGGGGATCGCTTCGGTGGCTGTCTATTCCGAGGCCGACCGGGCCGGACTCCATGTCCAGATGGCCGATCAGGCCGTCGGCATCGGGCCTCCGCCCGCCGCCGAAAGCTACCTCGATATAGAGAGGATCATCGCCGCAACCCGGGAGAGCGGGGCTGAGGCCATCCATCCCGGATATGGTTTTTTGGCTGAGAACGCGGAGTTCGCCCGCCGTTGTGAGAAAGAAGGGATCGTCTTCATCGGGCCCAATTCGCGCGCCTTGGAGCTTGTCGGGGACAAGGTGCGGGCCCGCCAGACCATGGAGAAGGCGGGCATTCCGATCATCCCCGGGATGAAGCGGATCGCCGCCGAACTCAGCGAATATGCGGCGGAAGCGAAAAAGATCGGCTATCCGGTGATGATCAAGGCCTCGGCCGGAGGCGGCGGCAAGGGGATGCGGGTCGTTTATACGGAGGAGGATCTGCGTCCTGGCCTGGAAGCCGGACAGCGCGAGGCCAAGTCGGCTTTTGGGGACGAGTCCGTCTACCTCGAGAAGTTTATCGAAGACCCCCGGCACGTGGAATTCCAGGTCCTGGCCGACAACGAGGGGCGGATCGTTCATCTTTTCGAACGCGAGTGTTCGATCCAGCGGCGCCACCAGAAGATCGTTGAAGAGACCCCCTCGCCGGCGCTGACGCCCGAGCTCCGGCAGCGCATGGGAGAGACGGCAAAGAAGGTTCTGGAAGTCGCCGGCTACAACAACGCCGGGACGGTCGAATTCCTTTTGGATAAAAATAGTGAGTTCTACTTTTTGGAGGTCAACGCCCGTCTTCAAGTCGAGCACCACGAGAAACAGCTCGCAATGGGTCAGTCCCGGG
>CAYOZW010000297.1:0-3902 GCA_964408495.1 uncultured Eubacteriales bacterium | reverse complement strand
TCAAGGAGCACGATGTCGACATCCTGGACATGAGAGTTGACCGCCGACTCCACAAGAAATTGGAAACCATCAGACCCCAGGTCGTGGGAGTGACAGGCTATACCTGCGACGCCAACTCCGCCAAGGCAGTCATGAGAGAGGTCAAGAAATTCGACCGCAACATCGTGACGGCGGTGGGCGGACACCATGCGACTTTCCTCCCCACGGACTTCGACCTCCCTTTTGTGGACTCTATCTTCCTCGGCATGGGGGACCTGACTTTTAAAGAGTTCATCCGGGTCCTGGACGAAGCAGGAGATCTGCGGTCGGTCAGCAACATCGCCCTCCGGACGGAGAACGGGCTCTCCTTTACCGGGTCCGCACCGATTGACCTCGACCTCAATGCCCTGCCCTTCCCGGCGCGTCATTTAACCCGTCATTACCGGAAAAAATACCGCGACCAGTGGAGAAACAGGGTCTCCCTTGTCCTGACCAGCCGGGGCTGCCCCTTCCGCTGTAACTTCTGCGCCTGCTGGAAATTGCTCAACGGGAAATACTTCGTTCGCAGCCCCGAATCGGTGGTCGAGGAACTGATGGTCCTGCCCGAAGATACCGATCTGGTCTATTTTGCCGACGACAACACCCTCCACAACGTCAGGCAATCCTGGCAGCTGTGCCGGCTCATTCAGAGCAAGAAACTCAAATTCAGATATTCCATGTTCGCGCGGGCCGACACCATCGTCCGCAACCCCGACCTGATCGAATGCCTGAGGGATATCGGCCTTGCTTATTTGACGGTGGGGATCGAATCGATCCGGGATGAAAAGCTGGACGGAATGGAGAAAAGGACAACCGTGGCCATGAATAACGAAGCGATCCGGATCCTTCAGAGGCTTGGCATCGCCAACGCCGCCCATTTCATCGTCGACCCGAATTTCGGCCGGGAGGAATTCAGCGCCCTCTTCAGATATGTGAGGGACGCCGATCTTTTCCAGCCTGTCTTCACGGTCTTGACCCCTTACCCGGGGACTGATCTCTATTCAGAAAATCGGGGAAAAATCGTGATCCACGACTTTGACTATTTCGATGTCATCCATTCTGTTTTCCCGACACGCTTGGAGCGGAAGGAATTCTATCGGGAGATAGAGCGTCTTTATGTCAAGTGTTACTGCTTCCGGAGGTATTTCCGGTCTCTGCTGAGGGACCTGTGGTTTAGCGTTGCGAAGTCCAAACACAAGAAGCCGTACAAGCCCGACCGGCTTCCATTCCTGACCATGCTTTTTCTGCTGGTCTTTTCTTATCCGTTGCGCTACAAGTTCAGGAGGACCTATAAATCCGAGCCGCTGGCGGTACCAGGGGCCGAATTTCCGCCTGCATAACGGTCTCGACACGGCTCCTTTATCTCTCTTCGGTTCTATCCTTCCCGGCAGTCTCTTTGTTCTGGTATAATGTCCTCAATATAGATCAGAGGAGCTTTCCATGAAAAAGATCCCGGCCTTGTTGGCTCTTTTCCTGGTCGCCGCCCTGGTGATCGTCCCCTTCGCCGGAGATTCTCCGCAGAGCGGACGGCATCTCGACGCTTCGCTATACCGGTGCACGTCCGTCATTGTCGGAAAAAACGCCACCGCTGACGGCTCGGTCCTCCTCGGGCACAACGAGGACTGGGGCGTCTATCTCAAGCCTCTCTCCTGGAATCCGGGAGAAAAGCATGATCCCGGCGAGACCTTCAAACTGAAAGACGGCCAGGCTATCCCTCAGGTCGACGAGACCTACGCTTTTATTTGGCCGGCGGCCGAGTGCAACGGAATCAACGAACATCAGGTGGCGCTCGTCGACGACACCGGCTCCTGCCGGAAGGAGCTGTTTCAGAACGAGAGAGGGATCGACCTGGAAGAGTTCGTCCCCCTGGCGCTCGAGCGTTCCCGGAGCGCCCGGGAAGCCGTCCTGCTCATGGGCGGCTTCGTCGAAAAATACGGCTACCGCGGCCTCGACGGACAAGACGGCGATATCTTCAGCATCGCTGACCCTACCGAGGGCTGGTGGATGGAGATTACCATCGGCGGTATCTGGGCCGCCCAGAGGGTTCCCGATGACGCTTTCGTGGTGCTGGCGAACAGGTTCCGCATCCAGGAGGTCGATCTCAGCGATACGTCCAGGTTCCTGGCTTCACCCGGACTCATTGATTTCGCCAAACAGAAAGGCTGGTACGACCCGGCGCAGGGACCGTTCAATTTCAGCCGGGTGTACGGCTCAGCCGAGGGCAGCCGTTCTACCTATAACAGTCGAAGAGAATGGCGGGGGAACTGCCTTCTCTCCGGAAGGACATACGAGGAAAAAGAAAATCCCCTGGCTGTGAACGCATCAAGGAAGCTGAGCCCGCGAGATATCATGGCTCTCTTCCGGGACCACTACGAGGGCACCGCATATGACCTCACCAACGGCTACAAGAAGGGTTCGCCGCATCGGACGGCGGAGCGGACGATCTGCCGCCTGGCGACGGATGCCACAACCGTCGATCAGCTCAGGAGTTGGCTTCCGCCGGAGATCGGCGGGGTGCTCTGGCTTTCGGTGGGGACTCCCTGCTCCAGCGCTTATCTCCCGTTCTACCTGGGTGTCCTGGAATTTCCCAGGCCGTTCTCTTTTCTGACCGATGGCTACGACCGCGATAACGCCTACTGGGTGTTCAATTCCATGGAGAACCTGGTCGACCGGTATTACGGCGAGAAGGCGAAGTTCGGAAGCTCTGAGACGAGGGCCATCGACTATGTGGCCGGATTCTGGAAGTCTTTCGAGGACGAAGAATTCGCCCTGCAGGAGGCCGTCGAAAAGACGGCCCTCGATCTTTATAAGAAGGACAAAGCCCTCGCTCGTTCCTTCCTGACGACATATTCCAATGGGCTTGGCTTGCGAGCCTTCTCAGACGCCCTAGAACTCGGCGACACTCTGAGGACGAAGTACTACCGGTGAGGCCGGCAGGTTCCATCTCCCCCCATGAGCGACGAATCAAGAAAAGGACCGACCGAAGGGGGACCGGTCGGGCGCATTCTGACCCGGAGGGATCTTCTCAAGCTCGGTCTCGCCGGGGCCGCTCTATCCTCTCTGAACAGGGGGTGCGAGAAAAAGTCGCACCCTGAACCGCCGTACCAGTCCAAGGAGGTTTACGAACTGACCGCCGGCAAAAGCATGTACGATGATTTTGACGGGAATGGTAATTTCCAGACATATAATCAGCAGAATTTGGCCGAAGCCGGTAAGCTCAACTCCCGATTATGGCAGCCGATGTCCGGAGCCGAGGTCATCCAAGATCCCGCCGCCCGGGAACTCTTGACCGTCGTTAACGAAGAAGGGCAGAGAGTCGAATACGGCGTTAAGGAGAGACCGGGACAGGGAGCATCCGGCCGGACGGAAGACGGGCCAGAGATTGAGACTGTTTTTGATGGCGACGGAAACATAATCCGGGCCGTTCCCTATACCCCGGGACGGCCCTATCATGCCTCCCAAAGGCTTTTTTGGGTAGGGGCAAAGGATGGCTGCCTGGAAACTGAGAGCGGTCTATCCGTTGTCCAAAAAGGCAAAGTCTACGGGACTGCCCAGGCCGTACCCGGAGGAGGAGGCGGATGGGTTCTCAGGATGAGCTACAGTCTTCCCGGCCTGATGGTTTGTCTCCTCGACAACCCGAGAGAAATCGGGCCGGCGGATTTCGGGACGTTCAGCGCGGATGTGCTGGTGTCCTCGGCATCAACGGCGCGCTATTTTCATGCCGCCCTGGATTATCACACTACAATTCCAGAGCAACCTCCCGGGAAAAGCTGGTTCACCGATTTGGGAATATACAAATACCCGAGCGGTGAGGTCTATCTCTTTGCCCAGTGCGTCAATGTGAATACTGGATACCAGGTCTTTTATCATCTGGGCCGCGCCCA
>CAYOZW010000296.1:0-3911 GCA_964408495.1 uncultured Eubacteriales bacterium | reverse complement strand
GCGGACAGCCCTCTAATATTTTCCATCCATGGCGAATTCGGCGCTGTCGAGCCAGAAGCCCGAGCCCGTCACCGAATCGTACTGGGCCTGGAGGAGGTCGTAGTGGAATCGTTCCTCGTCGGCGATCTTCTCGAAGATCTCCTTGGCCTTCGGATCGTCCATCTTGGAGGCGGAATGGGTGAAAAAGTCGATGGCCTTCTGCTCGAGCTCCATTCCGATTCGCAGGGCTTCGACTTCGCTCTTGCCCTCCGCCCGCTTCATCCGCTCGGAGAGCTCCTGGATGACGGGAGAGGGGCCCTTGAGCTCTTCGCTCCGGACCTGCTTTTTCCACTCGTCCGATTGGATAACCTGGCTGAACAGGAGGCTGAAGGTCTCCAGGTGTTTGACCTCCTCCTGAGCCAGCCGGACAAACATCTTTTTCCCGAGCTCGTTGTGGGTGAGAGAGGCCGCCTCGTTGAAAAAGGCCTGCCCATTAATCTCTAACCTGATGGCGTCCTGGATCAGGGTCTTAGCATCCTGACTGATCTTATTCATCTCTATCTCCTTTCTTATTTCTCTCCTCTGGCTTTTGGAGGATGTAAAAGTTACGTTTGAATTCTTCCCGGGTGGAAAAGAAATCGACGACGCGGTATCCCCGTCCGAAATATGACTGAAAGGCCCGCCGCGTCTCCAATCTCCAGTCTATAGGGATCTTTCGAATCCCCGGCGTCTCGACTTCGGTTTCGCGGAGCATCAGGTAGAAATCGCGGGGGATCCGGAAGAAGAGCATGTCATTTTCTAGATCCAGCCTTGCCGGACGGATAAGTTCGAGCCTCTGCCGTCCGTTGCGCCCTGCCACCTCCAAAATGTCCGCTCCGATAATCAGGCTTTCGGGTTCAATCTTGTCTTCCCAGGAAACCGGATGCTCCTCGGGATTCCGTCGCAGGTCCCAGGACATGAAGAAGCGGTCACTCGGGACGTCCAGCCGGTTTAGGAAGCCGCCGTACTCGCCGTAGGTTGAAACCCTGTACTCTTGGACATCCATCCCGAAACGATGGACGTTTCTCCAGGCGTTGACTCCGGTCAGAGGGTCGTAGGTGCAGGTGATCGTATCGATACCGAAGAGGTCGAGGACCTCCTCCCGCTGGTATTCCTTGAGGGCCGCTCCCAAACCGAACTCGCGGAGGCTCTCTCTGACTCCCGTGTACTGGGAGTAGAACTGGACATTGCCCGGATCATGAAAGCCGCGCTCCTTATCCTTGAGGCCCACGAATCCATAGGAGAAACCGACAAACCGAGCCGGATCGGCGCCCAGGCTTCCTCCCAGAGCCTCTGCGTAGGCGGCGAGAAAGAGCGCGCTGCCGTCATGGAGGAAATTCTCGCACATCAGGTTGCGGGGTCCCGGCAAGTAGTCCTCCGGAAATCCCCAGATTTCGTTGCGCATGGTCTCGTATTTCTCGTAATCGCCGGCCTCGGAAGATGTCTCCACCCGGAGCAGAAATTTCTTCCCTTTCAGGCTGATGATCTTCTCCAGGTTTTTCATCTCGGGCGCGCCTCCGCGAAGGCAGGGAATAAAATACGATTCTAGCGAATCCCCCGGCGTCTTGCAAATCCCCTCATATTTGAACCGCAACCCGCTCCCTGTGTTATAATACGCCCTCGTTTCCGCCGGCGGATCGCAGCCGGCCCATCTGCTCCGAGGGAGTCCACCATGCGGATGATAAAAAACCTTCTTTGCGCAGCGCTGATCATTTCCACGATGGCTGCACCCAGTCTGTTCGGCGCTGAAATTGAAGTCAAAACCATTCAGGGCCCGGCCGACCTTCCCCCGGGATTCAGCACCCTGGCCCAGAAGGGAGATCAGTTTCTTGACGACGGCCGCTGGCTCGTCCTTTTCGGCAACTCACCCAGGCTGGCGGCAGTGACAAGCGGCAACTATCCCCGGAATCTAGCGATGGGAAGTATCCTTGGTTTCGGCCCTCTCGGCCGGGAGGTCTGCGGAGATCTGACATTCGGAGCTCCCCTGCTCCGGATCAAGGATAAATCACACTATGTCGCCTACAGCCGGTTCGACAGGGACAAAACCGGCGAACAGGATGGGGCCCTCAGTTTTAGCGCCACCGCTTCCTTCCGGGACGAAGAGGGCCGGACGGCGGATATCCGGACGGTCTATCTCTTCCACCCTGGAAAAGGCCGCATCGACGTCACCTCAACGATCTTGAATACGGGCAAGGTTCCCTTCGATGATTTGAGCTACAATCTCTTCTTCGATGCCGCCCATCGGTACTCCTTCAATCCCTACCATGAAAAAAGATTTCCCGAGCTGAATTTCCGCGTCTTCCAAAAAAAGGGGTTTTATCTCGGCTCGATCGACCTGAGTCCGATGCCGGCGGGGAATGCCCGCCGTCCCGGCCGGCTCGCTCCGGGGGGGGCGTTCGAACTCCGCTCCATCTTGCTCGTCGACAACACCGACATCGACCTTCTCCGGACGATTTACCGGATCCGGAACGTCCCCACTATCAAGACATCGGTCGCTTTCCGGGACTTCGAGGGGGATTGGATGGAACTCATCGCCAGCGAAGCGTTCACGGGCAAGGTGGTCTTCCGCGGCATTCTCGAAAACTCCGTCTATCACGAGGTCCTCCTGCCGCCGGGTGTGTACAGGCTGCAAGCCAACTTTTTCCCCGCCGTCGTCGAAGAATTGGTCGAGGTGGCCCCGGACCGGGAGAACTCCTTTTCACTGCAATGTCCTCCCTTAGGTGAAGTGAAAGTCCGGATCACCGACAGCCGGGGAACCAGCGTCCCGGGAAAAATCAGTTTCCTGGGGATCGCTCCGACCAAAAGCCCGTACTTCCAGCCGGAAAACCCGGTCGAGACCGGCCGCGGCTGGGAGGGATTCAAGAACTCCTGTTTTCCCGGCCGAAGCGGCCTCACCGTCCGCCTTCCTGCGGGGACTTACCTGGCTAGTGCCTCCCGCGGCCCCGAGTACTCGATCGACGAAAAGGTAATCGAGGTGGTCAAAGGAGAGAACCGGGAGCTCGCCTTTATCATCGACCGGGTCGTTGAAACACCGGGCCTTGTCTCTTTTGACCCCCATATGCATACCACGCATTCGGACGGGAACCCCTCAGTCGCCGAGAGGATCCGGTCGGTTGTGGCCGAGGGCATCGAAGTCCTCGCCGCGACCGATCACAACACCATCACCGACTATGGGCCCGACCTGGACAAGCTGGGGCTGGCCGGAGAACTGACCGTTATCCCGGGCTGCGAGGTCACCACCCCCGAGGTCCTCCATTTCAACACCTATCCGATGGAGAGGCATCCGGATGAGATGGGCAACGGGGCCATCAATGCGATTGCCGGGTCGGCCTCTCCCCTCTTCGCCGCCAGCCGGGAGAAAAACCCTGGCACCGTGCTCCAAGTGAACCATCCGCGAGCCGGGGACCTGGGCTATTTCAACAACCTCTCTCTGGACCTGGAATCGGCGGCGACAGCGCTGCCCGGGCTGGATATGGACTTCGACCTCCTGGAGGTCCTCAACGGTCCCTATTATTATTCCTCCAACCAGGCCGCTATCGAGGATTGGCTCCATTTGATCAACCGGGGATACGCCATTCCGATCGTCGGGTCCTCGGACTCACACGGCATCGATCGCGGGGAACCCGGCTATTCCCGGACCTACGTTTATTTCCCGGACGAAAAGCGGACTCCGTTTGACCGCGAGGCCTTCATCGCCGCGCTTAAGGATGGCCGCACGTTCGTCACCAATGGTCCGCTTGTCGCCTTCGGGGTCAACGGACATCGGGTGCCGGGCGGTCTGGTCGGGGCAGAGGCCGGGAAGGTCGACATCTTCCTCCGCGTCTGGGGGGCCCCCTGGGTGGACCTGGACGAAGTGCGCATCATCCTCAACGGCGAAAGACGCATCGTTTTCC
>CAYOZW010000295.1:0-3925 GCA_964408495.1 uncultured Eubacteriales bacterium | reverse complement strand
CTCGAGATGGGTCCAATGATAGAGAGGGTTGCCGAGCGTCTTGGGTACCGTATCCGCCCACTTTTCGAACTTCTCCCAGTCGGTGGCTTCTCCCGTGATGAATCGTTCGTCGACCCCTGCAGCCCGCATGGCGCGCCATTTGTAATGGTCATCTTCGAGCCATATCCTGGTCAGGTTTTCAAACCGGCGGTTCTCCGCGATATCCTTGGGGGAAAGATGACAGTGGAAGTCGATAATGGGAAGCTTTTCGGCAAAATCATGATAGAGTGATTTCGCCTCAGCGGTCTCGAGAAGAAAATCGTCGTGAATGAACATTCCGCCACGGCCTTGTCTTCCGTGATTATACAGGAAGTTGCTTTTCGATTATAGCTTTTGCGCCAGGATTTTCTTCCCCCAAAACCGGTTGAAAGAAGAACGGATATTGCTGTATAAAGGGCATGTATTCGCAGACAGGAACTGCATGATAATCACCATCAGCAAGAATGCATTAGAGCTTGGAGCGGCGGCGGCCCGGTTCGCCGGGATAAAGCTTAGGGAAGCGATCATCGAGAATGGCGAGGCGCGGCTGGTCCTCTCTACGGGTCAATCACAATTCGAAACCCTGCAAGCCCTATTGAAGGAAGATATCGACTGGACGAAGATCGAGATTTTCCATCTCGACGAATACATCGGCCTTCCCGTCGGTCATAAGGCCAGCTTCAGAAAATACCTGAAAGAGCGGTTTATCGATTCCATCGAGTGCCGGAAGTTTCACAGCGTGGACACAGAAGGTAACATCGCTGAGGTCATCATCGGCCTGACGGCTGAAATCAGAAAAAAATCGCTGGATGTCGGACTCATAGGCATCGGCGAGAACGGCCATGTCGCCTTCAACGACCCCCCCGCTGACTTCGAAACGAGGGACGGCTTTATTGTGGTGGAGCTCGATGAGAGGTGCAAAGCGCAGCAGGTGGGCGAGGGCTGGTTCAACTCGCTGAACGATGTTCCCGAAAAAGCCGTATCGATGACGGTCTGGCAGATCATGCAGTGCCGGACGATCGTCTCCGCGGTCCCCCATCCGGTCAAGGCGGAGGCCGTTCATAAGACCCTTGCCAGCAAACTTACGAATATGATCCCGGCAACGATGCTGAAACAGCATCCTGATTTTCATCTGTTTCTTGATACCAACTCCGCCTCGAAAGTGATAACATTCTAGAGCTTTTGCGATCTATAGGTTGAGGTGTCCTTAGATAAATATGGCTGAAAAACTGTCCATTCACGGCCTCCATTATGAAACGGGGAAGCCGGTACAGGTGGAAATCGAAGATGGTCTCATCCTGAAGATCTCGGAAACGCGCCCTCAAGATGTCGGGCGTGAAAATATCTACCTAGCCCCCGGACTCATCGACAACCAGGTCAACGGATATCAAGGGGTCGATTTTGCCGGGGAGAAGCTTTCCATCGACGGCATCATGAAAGCCGCCGAAGCCTTGTGGAAGGACGGCGTCACGACGTTTCTGCCGACTCTTGTCACCGGCAGCCATAACGATCTGGTCAGGAATTTCAAGGTCTTAGCCCAAGCCTCTGAAGACCCCTATTTTAAAGGATGTATCCCAGGCTTCCATCTGGAAGGTCCCTATCTTTCTCCTGAACCCGGCTACTGCGGCTGCCACCCGGTTCAACACCTCAGGAAGCCGTCATGGAAAGAATTCATCGAATACCAAGAGGCTGCGGATGGGAAAATCATCCAGGTGACCGTCGCTCCCGAGGTGGACGGCGTCATCGAGTTCATCCGTTCATGCAGGGTCAAGGGCATCGTCACGGCGATCGGACATACCAACGCCACGGCGGACGAGATCGAGATCGCCGTGGAGAACGGGGCGCGTCTTTCGACACACCTCGGCAACGGCTGCGCCAACCTGATCGACCGTCGCCGGAACCCCCTGTGGCCCCAGCTGGCCAACGACCGCCTGACACCGAGTCTCATCGCCGACGGCCACCACCTGACGCCCGAGGAACTCAGAGTGTTTTATAAGGTCAAGGGACCGGAAGACCTGATCCTGACATCGGATGTCACTTACTTGAGAGGCCTCCCGCCGGGCGAGTATACGTATCTCGGAAGCAAAGTCGTCCTAACAGCTGAAGGGCTGGTCATGAATCCCGAGCGGAATTGCCTGGCCGGGGCTTCGTTGCCGCTGCTCACGGGGGTTGAGAATATGATGAAATATGCCGGCTGCACCATGGGAGAGGCCATGAACCTGGCCACTCGAAATGTGGCCCGGGTTTTGGCGCTGGATGACCGCGGCCGGCTTACTGAAGGGAAAAGAGCGGACCTTATCCTGATCGAGAAAAACGGGAATCGCCTTCAGATCCAGCGGACCTATTTGAAAGGCCGGCCGGTTCAGCCTAAAGCAGAGGACCATTGATCGAGAAAAGAAGGTTTTTTGAATCATGACCACACTTGATTACATCGTCCTCTTCGGCTACTTCATCCTGATCACGGCGTTCGGGATCTGGATCTCGCGGAGGATGAAGAGCAGCGACCGCTATTTCCGCGGAGAACGGAAATTCAAATGGTGGATCATGGTCGGACAGGCCTTCGGAGTGGGGACACACGCCGAGATGCCCGTGGCCCAGACGGGAGCGACGTTCAGCAACGGGTTCGCCACCATCTGGTACCAATGGAAGAACATGCTCATCACTCCCTTTTATTGGCTCCTCGCCCCGTTCTACAGGCGCAGCGAACGGACAACGGTGGGCGAGATCATGGAAGACCGCTACGGCAACGGCTTGGGGATGCTCTATTCCCTCTTTGCGATTTCATTTTTCGTTTCCAACATGGGCGTCATGATGCAGGGCGCCGCCAAGGTCATTTCGGTGGCTTCGGGGAACCTTATCTCCCCCAACATGGTGGTGCTTTTCATGACAGCAGCCTTCCTGCTCTACAGCTTCATCGGGGGGCTGATCGCGGCCGCCTACACGGATTTTGTCCAGGCATTCCTGATCATCGCCCTTTCTGTCATGCTTGTCCCCCTCGGGCTCAGGGAGATCAACGGCTTCGCGGGCATGAAAGCGGTGCTCCCCCGGCACTTCTTCGACATCTTCAACAAGGCCAGTGGAATCGACGCCTTCACGATCGTGATGCTATCGCTCAACGGCATTATCGGGATCACGGCCCAGCCTCATATGATTTCGATGTGCGCCACGGGCGAGACCGAACGCGCCGGCCGGATCGGGCAAACGTACGGATCGTTCGTCAAAAGGCTGGTGACCATCGGCTGGGCGTTGACCGGGCTTGTCGTAGCGGCGCTGGTTATAAAGAACAAAGTCACCCTGGCCGACCCCGAGATGGCCTTCGGTTATGCCTGCAGCGTCCTATTGCGGCCGGGACTTGTGGGTCTCATGCTGGCGGCCATCGTCGCAACCAACATGTCAACCTGCTCCAATTTCATGGTCAATACCGGCGCCCTCTTCACGAAAAATTTCTACAAGAAATACGTCAACCCATCCGCCGGCGATAATAAAGTCCTGTGGATGGGACGCTATTCGGGATTGGCCCTGTCCATTCTGGCTGTCTTGTTCGCCCTGAGCATCAAGAATGTTCTCCATGCTTTCCTCTTCACCGAGACGCTGGCCGCCTTCATGGGGATCATTTTCCTTGGGGGAGTCATCTGGAAGAGAGCCAATCGATATGGCGCCGCAGCCGCCGTTGTCCTCTCTTTCTCGACCTATTATCTTCTCAACTTTTTATCGACCGGCCGCCTTCTTCTCGTTTACACCTGGAAGCCCGGGCCGTTCGGCCTGGCCATGCTGGCCGGGTTCCTTTCCTTCTGGCTGGTGAGTCTGCTGACAAAGCCGGAGGACAAAGAAAAGATGGAAACCTTTTTTGACAACATGAGAAGAAAGTCGGATGCCGCGGAGCTTGACGAAGAGGGGAAAAAACCCC
>CAYOZW010000294.1:0-3937 GCA_964408495.1 uncultured Eubacteriales bacterium | reverse complement strand
AGAGGCTGGGCTCGGCTATCGCCGCGGCGAGGGTCGGCTTTTTCCTGGACCAGCGCCGGGAGCCGCTGATGGTCGAAGAAAAGCACCTCGACGAGTTCCGGGCGCTGATGCCTGCCCAGCCGCGCTACTTCGATCCCGGGAGGGAGCCGGGAAAATTCGTTTCGGCCTGGAACCTGGTCGTCCCTGAGCGCGTGCTGAACCGGAACTGGGAGGCCAAAGAATGAAGCTCTCCTGGGAAGATGTACAGAGAGAGGCGGCCGCCGCGGGCTTTCGAGCCGAGCCGATGGAAAAGGCCCTTCGCCTCCTCGAGGTTCTCGAAGCTTTGCGGAGCCACCCCTTCCTTAAGGAACGCATCGTCCTTAAAGGGGGAACGGCCCTCAACCTGTTCGTTTTCGACGCGCCTCGTCTTTCCGTGGACATCGACTTGAACTATGTTGGTTCCGCCGATCGTGAAACCATGCTCGAAGAAAGGCCGAAGATCGAACAAGCCGTCCAGGCGGTTTGCGGTCGGCTCGGAATCAGGATCCACCGGGTTCCAGAAGAGCATGCGGGGGGAAAGTGGCGGTTGTCATATGACGGGACGTCGGGCCGCAGGGGAACTCTCGAACTCGACATGAGCTTTATGTATCGGATCCCTCTTTGGCCGCTGGAACTGAGAGATTCCCGGCCGCTCGGCACGTTCTCGGTGACCCGGATTCCCGTTCTTGACGTACATGAACTAGCCGTCGGGAAGCTCTCGGCGCTTTTCAGCCGCAACACCTGCGGAGACCTCTTCGATGCCCATTACCTTTTTCGGAATATCAGCTTTGATCCGGCACGGCTGCGCCTGGGCTTTGTCGTCTATGGTGGAGCGAGTCGGAGAGATTGGCGAGCAGTCAAGATCGAGGAAATTGCGGCTGATCCCGGGGATGTCTGGCAGCAGCTTGTTCCTATGCTGCGAGCCGATTTGGCACCGGGAAGGGCGGAGATCGAATCATGGAGCCGGAAACTCATCGACGAATGCCGCGGGTTCCTGGGTACGCTTCTCCCATTTAAACCGCAAGAGCTTGAGTTTTTGGCGCGCTTGAACGAGCAGGGAGAGATCGACCCAGCGCTCCTGACGGATGATGCGGCCATGCAGGAAACCCTCCGGAGGCATCCCGGCCTGCTGTGGAAGGCGCAGAACGTGAGGCAGTACAAAAGACGCGGAGGGAGAAGATGACCAAGATCGGTCCAAATGATCCGTGCCCCTGTGGCAGAGGGAAGAAATACAATCAGTGCTGTTTGGCGCAAGACCTCGTCTATGATGGCTGGGAGAGCCTGGCGCAGGATGCGCGCGCAGCAAAGAAGTGTTTCGAGAAGGCCGTCAAGATAGACCCGGATCTGGCCGACGCTTACAACGGTCTTGCCGAGGTCGCGACCGACAAGGGAAATCTCAACATAGCCGAGGAGTATTATCGGAAAGCGTATGAAAAGGCAAAAGCGAACTTGGGGACAGAGGCCAAGAAGGCATTTGCTTGGTGGGGAGAGCTCGAGACGAGACCCTACATGAGAGCCCGGCATGGATTAGGGCTGCTTTATCTCGAAACGAAGAGATATGATGAAGCTGTCGGCGAGTTTAAGGAGCTTCTCCGAAGAAACCCAAATGATAACCAGGGCGTCCGCTATCTTGTCGCGCCGGCCTATCTTCTGAAGGACGACCTCGAAGGAGCCCTGAGGGAGTTCGCGTGGTATAAGCGCCATTATGGAAGAGATATTCCGGATCCCCACTTTCTTCTGAGCTGGGCTCTAGCTTTGTTCAGGGCCGGACGATACGAGGAATCATCCGCAAAATTTCGCACCATGATCTTCGCGAATCCCTATCTCATCCCTCTTGTCCTGCAAGAAGAACCCGAGGTTTTGCCGATTTGGCATTCCACCAACCTGAGGCGTCTCGACTACGCCTACGAATACTTTTATTGGTATGGAAGACTGTGGACCGGCAATAAAGACGCGATCAGGTTTGTCGGTTTCATTTGGGCAGATCCGGAGGTCCGGGGTGATTATATGAAGTGGGTTGAGCTATGGACCAAGCTAGATGGGCTTGAGGATATAAACAGGAGAATCCCACTCATTGACGCCTCCGATAGGATCGAGAGGAAGAAGCTTTCAGCGAAGTTTCTAGGGAGGCTGAGCGAGAATTGGAAGCGCCGCTGATCGTCTTATGAAACGCAGGGGAGTTTGACAAATATGCATTTGAATATTATAATGCATTAAATGATCTGAACCGGTGAGACGTAGCTGATGAGAACAACCGTCGAATTGTCGGATGATTTGATCGCCGCTCTCCATGCGTTGGCGGTGAAAAAAGGATACCGGGGCTATTCCAGAATCATGGAAGAGGCCGTCAAACATTATCTTCGTGAAAATGAGAAAAAAGAAGGGTTTTGGAGCGTCCTGATGAAGATGAGAGGAAGCTGGAGCGCCGATGAAGCCGCCGAAACGAAGAAGAAGCTCGAGGAGATACGGAAAAAGTGGCGCGATTAGTGGTTGCGGACACGGACGTCGTCATCGATTTCTTCACGGATACTCCCCCGCTCGCCCAGGTCCTGGCGGATCTTCTGAAGGAAGGACGCCTGGCCGTCCCGGCGATCACCGTTTTTGAGTTGTATGCGGGAGTGCGGGGCGCCAAAAGGCTGAAGCAAATGGAAGCATTCTTCGAGCGCGTGCCCGTTTTTCCGCTCGACCTGTTGGCGGCCGCCTACGCGGGTAAAATCTATACGGATTTAAAATCGGAGGGGATGACCGTCGGAAACCAGGACATCCTCATCGCCGGGATTTGCCTGGCGCACAGCCTGCCTCTCGTCACCCGGAACAGGGCACATTTCGCCTCTATCAAGAGGCTGGCCATTTTCTCTTAAACGAAGTCTTGAAATTGGTGACAGTATATCCTTTTCCCATTTTCCGTATCTAGGCAGCTGCTAGAAACCTGGGGGGCGAAATGATGTCGTCAATTCCTAGAAAATATGGGTGAGTCAGTGAGAGCCGGGCTCTGACCCGGGCGTCTTCCTTTATGTGAACAAAATTGACAAACGCCGCCTCTGTTGTTATGAGTCCCTAAACCTGTTGCCCAGCCATTCAGTGCCAGGCTTAGGTCTATCCCTCCCAGACCCAGCGGAAATGGCAGTAATCGTCGCCTTCCATCAACGTTTTTGTTCGCGTCAATTTGAGCCGCTGGTCGAAGGCGGCGGCCATCGCTTCATCCCCATAGCAGATGCTGGCAAAGCCGATATCCCCTGCGTCCGCTTCGAGAAACGTCTGAGCCCAGAGACATTCGGTCACCTTGATTTCGTGTGACTTTGGCGTGTGCTCGATCCGCTGAGTGGTGATGGCGAGTGACCCGAAATGACCTCTGTGCTCCGCGTTGTCGACGGCCGGTTCAAGTGTGTCCATGTTGATATAGGCGTCAAGGTCTCTTTTTGGGAGCCGCTCGGCGAAGCGCCTTGCCTGTTGACCCCAGTAGATGCCGGTGGCCTCTCTCAACATGCCGACGAACTTTTCCCGTCCGATCCGGTCAGCGAGTGCCTGCATCATAGGGATGTAATTCCACAGGAATGCAAACCTGAAGGCTTCTCTCATCGTCAGGCCCGAGTCTTCAAGAAATTTGTCTTGGGCAGGCCCATCCTGGAGCCTGCTCGAAGCCGAGAGCCGGCCGCAGCCGGAGCATAATAAGGCCCCCGCAGGGAATAATCCCTGCAGGAACTCTCTGCGACTGGAGACCAAGTCCGATGGTTTGGTTATCACGATGTCCCTCCCTGATTTCTATGAGATATTAGATAAAACTTGACGACGCATGTCAATCCAGGCAAGTTTGCGCCGCGCACCGGGTGGTATAAATTGGTAAAAGTAAATGCTTTACCCTCTTTGGAAGATCCTATATCATAAACCCATAAAGCGTATTTTCCAGGCCGGTAAAACT
>CAYOZW010000293.1:0-3942 GCA_964408495.1 uncultured Eubacteriales bacterium | reverse complement strand
CGAACGACGAATCGAGCCCGTTTTCCGCGCTGGGAGAAAACGGGCGCGGTTTCGAGGCCACTACCCCGAGCTAGTTTGACAACCCTGGGGCGAAGTGCCATAATTTGTTTTTTTATGCCAGAAACCAATGGAGGGGAAAGACGCATGAAACTCAGTCGTCCCGTTCTCGCCGGCTTACTTATATTTATTCTTTTTTATTGCGTCCAGCCGGTCCGGGCCCAGAAAGGATTCGGCCTGACCGAGAAGGAATTCGTCGACAAGTGGAAGCGGTCCAACCCCCATTTTCTCAAGGGCAAGGGACATTTCGCCAAGAAGAAATATGATAAAGCTGAGGAGGAATTCAAGGCCTGTCTGGAGGTCCTCCCCGAACACTCCGACGCTCTCTATTTCCTCGCCCAGGTGGATTTCCCCCAGGCCCTGGCTGACATCGAGAAAGCCAAGGACAATTTTGCCGTTATCTCGAAGTTCACCGCCTACATCGATGCCCAGCGACTGGATTCGCTCCGGGACGAACAGACGAGGCTGAGCCAGGAGATCTCCACCCTCCAGGATGCCTACAACAGGACAATGGACCAAAGCCAAAAGCAGCAGCTGATGCAGTCGATCAGCAACCTGCGGAGCCAATTGTCCACCGTCAATTCCCGGATCCAGGAGCGGCCCCTGCCGGAAGGTATGACACTTCCGGCCGATTACTCCTTCATTCATGGCAATATCCTGTTTAAAATGAACCGTTTCCAGGATGCCCATGACCACTACCTCAAAGCCCTGGAAGCCGATTCGACCCATGTCGGCGCCTACAATAACCTGGTCAACATGTACTACATGGCCAAGGATTATGAGGGAGCCCTTAAATACATAGAAACGGCCGAGGGCAACGGCGTCGAGGTCAACCCGAAGCTCAAAGAGGCGGTTCTCAAGGCAACGAAAAAATAGTATAATAGATTAGATACTAGTAGAGTGAACAGAAAAGCCGTTCTTTGGATATTCTTTCTCTTCATCGCCTCTGTCTCTCTCTGTGCAGTCTCCGGCCAGAAGAAATCGCCCAAGGACCTCCCGCCGACCTACCGGAAATGGCTGGAGGAGGAAGTGGTCTACATCATCACGCCCAAAGAAAAGGACGTCTTCCTGCAGCTCGAAACCGACCGGGAACGGGAGACGTTCATCGAGGCGTTCTGGAAGCAGCGCGATCCCGACCCCCTCACGCCCGAAAACGAGTTCAAGATCGAACACTACAAGCGCATCGCCTATGCCAACCAGTATCTGGGGAGAGAAGGCCCCGGCGCGGGCTGGCGGTCGGACATGGGGAGATTCTACATCATCCTGGGAATGCCCCAGCAGATCGAGCGCTACGAGAACCTGACCGAGATCTACCCGGTGGCCCTCTGGTTCTACGACGGCATGGCCAAGTACGGGATCCCCAATTCTTTCTATTTGATGTTCTTCAAGCCGTCCGGGACCGGGGAATTCGAGCTCTACTCGCCCCTCCAGGACGGTCCGGCCAGCCTGATTATCCACTACAAGGGCGACCGGGCCGATTACATCAGTGCTTATAATGAGCTCCTAAACGTGGACCCGACCATCGCCGACGCCTCGCTTTCCTTCCTGCCCGAGGAATCCGGGGGCCGGATCGCCTCGCCTTCGATCGCCTCGGAGGTCCTCGTCAGCAACAAGATTCCCAGCATTCCCCGGGAGAGTGTCAAGGACGCTTATGCTGAGAAACTGCTGGCCTACAAGGATATCATCGAGGTCGATTACACGGCCAATTATATCGACAGCGAGGCCTACGCCGCAGTCCTCATCGACAAGAGCGGGATCGCCTTTGTCCATTACCTGATCGAGCCCTCCAAGCTGACCTTCATCCAGGTGAGCGACCGCTTCCGGGCTAACCTCGAGGTCAACGGACAAGTGACCGATGGAGCGGGAAAAACAGTCTACCAGTACGACCGGTCCATCCCCATCGACTTCAGCCGGGAGCAGGTGGACGCGGTCAGGCCGAAACTCTTCAGTTTCCAAGACATCTTTCCCCTCGTCGAGGGTAACTACAAGCTCAACGTCCTCCTCAAGAACACGATGTCCAAACAGTTCACCTCCTTCGAAAAAAACATTACCGTCCCCCCTGCCTCCGCTCTCCGCCTTAGCCGCATCGTCTTAGCCAACAAAACCATCCGGAATTCCACCTACAGAGGACAGAACAAGCCCTTCCTGGTCGGGACGACTCAGATCGTGCCTTCACCTCGGAACGATTTCTCCTCCCAAGACAGCCTCTATGTCTATCTCCAGCTGCTCGGCCTGACCCCGGATCTCAGAGAAAAAGGGAGCCTCGAGTTCGCGATCGTCAAGGAGAAGGAGGAGGTCTCTACCTTAACGGTGCCGCTGGCCGATTATCCGGACAAGATGAACATCCTCCAGGAATTTTCCATGACCAGTCTGGCCCCGTCCTATTACCAGATCAAAATCTCTCTCCTCGACGAAGACCGGAAGGAACTCCTTTCCGAACAGGCCAATTTTGTCGTTTCCCACCTTTCGGCGCTCCCGCGGCCCTGGGTTCTCTCCGTCCCTCTTCCCCCCTCCACCGACCCGCTCTTTGCCAATATCTTGGGCACACAGTTTTTCAACTTGAAGAACAACCCCGCGGCCAGGCGCCTTCTCGCCGATGCCTACCATAAGAATCCCGCCATGAGCCAGTACGCTCTTGACTATTGCCGCATCCTTCTGGCTGACAAGGAATATCAGGAAATCAAGTCGGTGGCGGCCCCCTTCCTCCAGACCGAGCAGAAATACGATTTCCTCAACGACCTGGGTCAGGCTTGCCAGGCCCTGGGAGAGATGGCCGAAGCCATCGCTTATTACAAGGAATATCTCGCCTACTACGGGGCCAACATCAACGTGCTCAACGCCGTCGGCTCCTGCTATGCACAGATCGGAAACACGGCCGAGGCCCGTGTCGCCTGGGAAAGATCCCTGGAGCTCATCCCCGACCAGGAAGAAATTAAGAAAAAATTGGAGTCTCTCAAAGAGAAGACATGAAGATCCGTGGGATCGCGGTCATAATAAGTTCGGCCCTCCTTTTCTCATGTTCCTTGGGCCGCGCCCCGAAGAACCTCAATCCCGAGGAACAGGAATTCCTCTCCCAGGTCCGCTACATCATCACCCGTCAGGAGAGGAAAACCTTCATCAGCCTCCCTGCTTCCGAGCGCCCGCATTTTGTCGAGCAATTCTGGAAGATCAGGGATAAAGACCCCGGCACCGAGGTCAACGAGTACAAAAACGAGTACCTCAAGAGAATCGACGAGGCCAGGCACCTCTTCAGCGAGGGCGGGACCTCGGGATGGCTCACCGACCGGGGGCGAATCTATATCCTCCTCGGGCCGCCCGAGCAGCGGGAGACCTACCCCCGGGGTTACAGCTTCTACGGGAAACCGAGCGAGATCTGGCACTATGGCTTCTACGAGATCGCTTTCGTCGACAGCCGCTGGAACGGGAACTTCGAACTCGTCCCCGAAAGCGCCAACATGCTGGCCGATATCAACACCGCCCAGATGGGTCTCCGGCCCCGGACAAAAAATGAGGGCCAGGCCCTGTCCGATTTCAAGATAGATTTCCGGAAAGTTGGCGACCGGAACCAGCAAATCGTTGTCTCTGTCCCCTACGGCGACATCTGGTTTTTCTCGGAAGGCCAGAAGTTCAAGGCAACGCTCGAGTTGGACTGGGAGGTCTACGACGCGGACGACCGGAAGATCCAGGAGGGGACGAAAACGTCTCCCTTGGACTTGACCCAGAAAGAGATCGAGGGCTCAAGAGGCCGGGAATTCAGTATCGAGTTTCCCCTGGAACTCGCCCCGGGAGATTATCAGGTGGCCGTGACCCTGAAGAACCTGACGGCCCACAGCGAGCTCAGGAAAAGAATCAAATTGACCGTCTAGAAAATATGGAGGCACTCAT
>CAYOZW010000292.1:0-3953 GCA_964408495.1 uncultured Eubacteriales bacterium | reverse complement strand
CCCTTCAAAGGAAGGATGGCCTGGAAGCGGCGGTCGCGGCCCTGTTTGGCCGACCCGCCGGCGGAATCCCCTTCGACGATGAAGATCTCGGCCAAAGCCGGGTCGCGTTCCTGGCAATCGGCCAGCTTTCCGGGGAGAGAGGACGATTCGAGCACGCTTTTGCGCCGGGCCAGGTCGCGGGCCTTGCGGGCCGCTTCGCGGGCCCGGGCCGCTTCCAGAGCCTTGAGGATGACCCTTTTGGCGTTGGTCGGGTTCTCCTCGAGGTAAGCGGTGAGCTTCTCGTTGACCAGGGACTCGACGATCCCCTTAACCTCGGAGTTGCCCAGTTTGGTCTTGGTCTGGCCCTCGAACTGGGGATCACGCATTTTGACACTGAGGACCGCGGTCATGCCCTCCCGGCTGTCATCACCCGAGAGGGAACCGGCGCTCAGGTCCTTGATCAGGTTATTGGAAACGGCATAATTGTTGAGACAGCGGGTCAGGGCGGCCTTGAAACCGATGAGATGGGTCCCGCCTTCCGTCGTGTTGATGTTGTTGACGAAGGTGAAGATCGTTTCGGTATAGCCGGTGTTGTACTGGAAGGCCAGTTCGACCATGACATCGTCTTTCTTGCTTTCGAAAAAGACCGGCCGGGGGTTGAGGACGGTCTTGTTCTGATTGAGAAATTGGACGAATTCGACGATGCCTCCCTTGTACTGGAACTCGTTCGTTTTGTTCGCCCGCTCGTCGCTGATCGTGATCCGGATGCCGCGGTTGAGGAAGCTGAGCTCCCGCATCCGCTGGGTCAGGACCTCGAAGTTGAACTCGGGCTCTTCGAAGATTTCGTCGTCGGGCCAGAAAGTGACCTTGGTCCCGGACTTCTTGGTCTTCCCGACCTGTTTCAGACGGCCGAGGGGGACGCCCCTTTCGTAGCTCTGGGTGAAGATTCCCCCGTTCCGCTTGACCTCGAGGTCCAAACGCATGGACAGGGCGTTGACGACCGAGACTCCGACACCGTGCAGTCCTCCCGATACCCTGTATGTCTTGTTATCGAACTTGCCGCCGGCGTGGAGCATAGTCATGACGACCTCGGCCGCGGACTTCTTCTCCTTCCTATGGGTCTCGACCGGGATGCCGCGACCGTCGTCGATGACCGTGACGGAGTTATCGACGTGGATCTGCACTTCGATCGTCTTGCAAAAGCCGGCCAGGGCCTCGTCGATGGAGTTATCGACGACCTCGTAGACGAGATGATGAAGCCCCTCGGGACCGGTGCTTCCGATGTACATGGCGGGCCGTTTGCGGACGGCTTCCAGTCCCTTCAGAACTTTGATGCTCTCGGCCGTATACTTTTTTTCTTTCATTGCGCTTATCTCGTTGAAAAAAGAAGATTTACGGATGGCAGAACGGTAGACAACCGGGCGTTCATTCTGAGACATATATTATATCCAAAAAGGACCCGCAAGTAAAGCGCTTTTTGGGGGTATTTCCACAATATTTTGTGCTTTGTCCGGTTCATCATCACAATTTTTAGGGCCTCGGGCTTCCCGGCGGCGCCGCGTCCGGCAGTCGGCCGCTTTTCCGACTTTGAATAGACGACGACAATCGATTATAATTCCCATCCCAAGGTCAGAAAATGCCGGCCAACCTGACGCCTCAATACATCGAAGCGGAACGGAGATTCCGGGAGGCGAAGACTCCTCAGGAGAAGATGAAGGCCCTCGAGGAGATGATGGCCACGATCCCCAAGCACAAGGGGACGGAAAAGATGCAGGCCATGCTCAAGACCAAAATGGCCAAACTCAAGGTAGCGGTGCAGGCGCGGCCCGCGGCGACGAGACACGGTCCGACCTTCCATGTGGAAAAATCGGGCGCCGGACAGGTCGTCGTGATCGGCCCGCCAAACAGCGGCAAATCCAAGCTCATCTCGGCCCTGACCGGCGCAGAGCCCGAAGTCGGCGATTACCCCTACACGACACGCACTCCCGCTCCCTACATGATGAAGTTCGAGAATATCCAAATCCAGCTCGTCGATACGCCGCCCCTGGCGCCCGATGACATCGAGACCGATCTGGTCGAACTTGTCAAGGCGACCGACAGTGTTCTGCTCGTCCTCGACCTGGCCGATCAGGAGACCGCTTCCATCCTGGAGAATCTCCTCGCCAAGCTCAAGGAAAAACGAGTCGAGCTTCAGGCCGAAAATCCTGTGTCCCCGCCGGAACCGGGCCGTTATCTGAAAAAAACTCTTTTCATCGGGACCAAGCGGGATTCCCCTCCCGCCGCCGAAAACCTCGCCTTCCTCGAGGAATATTTCGCTGCCAAGATCGCCTTCTATCCGGTGTCGGCCGAGCGCGGAGATGGATTGGACAACCTCAAGAAGGAGATCTTTCTGCTCCTCGACATCATCCGCGTATACAGCAAAACACCCGGCAAGAAGGCTGATTTCAACGAACCCTTCGCCCTTCCTAAAGGCAGCACCGTGAGCGAGATGGCCAGGGCCGTCCACAAGGACTTTTTCGAAAAGTTGAAATATGCCCGGATCTGGAGGAAAGACACGGTGGCCTTACAGGGCCAGATGGTCAATCGAGATTTCGTCCTCGAAGACGAGGACATCGTCGAGCTGCGAATCTAGGCTCGCAACCCCGGCAGGTTGATCATCCGGACGAAGCATGTTTCAAGATCGCCAGATAATCTTTGGCGGTGGCTTCCCTTGCGTTGGAGGGGTTCGAGTTGTTCTCGAAAGACTTCTGGGCGATGAGATCAAAATCGCCCTCCGGGATTCCCAAGTCCCGGAAAGAGGGGATGGAGAGCAAGCGGGACAGGCCCTTGATTTTCTGGATGAGGAGATGAGAGGCGTTATCTTGATCGGCGCCCTCGAGGCCGACGGCGGCAGCGACGACCGCGTACTTTTCTCTCGCCGCCGGAAGGTTGAACTCCATGACGTGCGGGAGAAAAATCGCATTGGCCGCACCGTGTGGCGTATCGTAAAGCGAACCGATCGATTCGGCGAGGCAGTGGATGGCCCCGACATCGCTGTTGCCGAAGGCCATCCCCGCCAGGAGGCTTCCCAACATAAGCCCTTCTCTCGCCTCGGCGTTATTCTTGATGTCCCGGTGAGCCTCGGTCAAATGTCGAAATATCAAGCGCAGCGCCTCCAGGGCCAACACATCCGTGAGAAAATTCGCGGGTTTGGAGGTGTATGCCTCCAGCCCATGAGTCAGCGCATCCAGTCCCGTCGAGGCAATAAGATGAGGAGGCAGAGTCATGAGGAGATCTGGGTCGACGAGTGCCACCGCCGGGTACATCCGCGATCCCTTGATGCTCATCTTGAACCTTTTCTCGGTGTGGGTAACGACCGACACCCAGGTGACCTCGCTCCCCGTTCCACAAGTTGTGGGAATGGCCAAAACAGGAAGCGGCGGATTCTTGTAGCGTTCGCGTCCTTCGTATTCCTCTATCCAGCCCGGATTCGTCGCCAGCAGCGCGACCGCCTTGGCGGCATCCAAAACGCTGCCGCCGCCGAGTCCGATGACGAGGTCGGGCTTGATTTGCCGGGCGATCGCCCCTCCCCTGTTGACCGTGCTATGCTTAGGATTCGGCTCAATTTCGTCGAAAACCGGAATCGCTGGAAGATCGGATAAAATCCTCTCGACGATTCCGGCTTTGAAAACCCCCTGATCGGTGATTAATAGCGGCTGAGACGAGCGGAATTTTCCCTGAACGACTCCCCCTAATTCAGAAACCTTACCCGCCCCGAAAATGATCGCGGTCGGCATATGGTACAACATGTTGAGTCTCCTACCGCAACAAATGTAGCTTTTTTTGCTGCATGGACGGCAGAGCGTTTTTCCCCGAGCCATCAAACGGGCTGACTTCGGAGACACTTTTAAAGAATATGATTGTGGTCATGAATCCCTCCGACCTCTCCTAAACAAGCAGGGGAGGTAAGAAAGACAAGTGTCTCCGTAAAAGTC
>CAYOZW010000291.1:0-3972 GCA_964408495.1 uncultured Eubacteriales bacterium | reverse complement strand
GCCCGAGACCTACTATTCCATGAGCTTTCATCTGGCCAAAGGACAAATTCTCCCCCGGAAGAAGATCATGGAGACTTTGGTCGACATGCAATACGAGAGGCGGGAGGACGAATTCCAGCGGGGGACCTTCCGGGTGCGCGGCAATGTCATCGACATCTTCCCCGCCTACGCAGAACTCGCTTTCCGTATCGAGCTTGGCGAAGCCGAGATCTCCGGCATCTCCTCGATCGACCCGCTTCTGGGCCGGACCATCGAGACCTTCGATACCGTCATCATCCACCCCCGGACGTTCTTCTCCACTCCCCACGATGTCCTAGTTGCCTCCATCTCCGGCATCGAAGCGGAGCTCGCCAAGAGGGTCGAGTTCTTCCGGAAGCAGGGAAAAATTATCGAAGCCGAGCGGATCGAAGAGCGGACTCTTTACGATCTTGAGATGCTGCGCGAGTTCGGCTACTGCCCCGGGATCGAGAACTATTCCCTGTATCTCAGCCAGCGGCGTCCCGGCGATCCGCCCTACACTCTTCTCGATTATTTTCCCGAGGATTTCTTGACCATTATCGACGAGTCGCACGCCACCGTTCCCCAAATCGGCGGGATGTATCACGGCGACCGCTCCCGAAAGATGACGCTCATCGAACACGGCTTCCGGCTGCCCTCAGCCCTCGACAATCGTCCCCTCAACTTCGATGAGTTTTCGGCGCGGACACGGCAGCTGCTTTATGTCTCGGCCACACCGGGCGCCTATGAAATCCGGGAATCAGGTCGTAAGGTCATCGAACAGATCATCCGGCCGACCGGGCTGGCCGACCCCGAGATCGAGGTCAGGCCGGTCAAGGGGCAAGTGGATGACCTCATGGGCGAGATCGTCCAGCGCGCGGAAAGGAACGAGCGTACCTTAGTGACGACCCTGACCAAAAAAATGGCCGAGGATCTGACGCGTCACTACCATGAGCTCGGTCTCCGTGTCCGCTACCTCCATTCTGACATCGAAACCCTCGAGAGGGTCAATATCCTGCGCGACCTGAGAAAAGGCCAATTCGATGCCCTGATCGGGATCAACCTCCTGCGGGAAGGGCTGGACCTCCCCGAGGTCTCCCTCGTGGCCGTCCTGGATGCCGATAAAGAGGGATTCCTCCGCTCTTCCACCTCTCTCATTCAGACGTTCGGCCGGGCCGCCCGGAACGTCGCCGGACGCGCCATCCTCTATGCCGATACGATCACGGCATCGATGTCCCAGGCCCTTGCCGAGACGAACAGGCGCCGGCGCATCCAGCAGGATTACAACCTCCGGCACAAGATCACTCCCCAGTCGATCAGCAAGCGCATCGACGAAGTCCTGACCAGCGTCTATGAAAGGGACTACCTCGACTACACCCGCCTGCCCGAAGAAAAAGATATTTACCTGTCGCCCCAGAAAAGGCTGAAGCGGATAGAAGAGTTGGAGAAATTGATGAAAGAGGCCGCCCGCAGCCTCGAGTTCGAAAAAGCTGCCCGGCTGCGCGACGAGCTCACCAAGCTGAAAAAGCGGGAGTTGGAGATGGGGCTCTGACGCATGCGAGAAGAGCTGAGAGACAAGGTGGCCGAACTGCCCGATAAGCCGGGCATCTATTTTTTTAAGAACCGCCGGCGGGAGATCGTTTACATCGGCAAGGCGCGGTCCCTTAAGGATCGCGTCAGGACCTACTTTCTGCCGACGTCCGACCTCAAGGTCCAGCAAATCATCTCGGAGACGACGGACCTTGATTTCATCCTCACCGGTTCAGAAAAAGAGGCGGCCTTTCTGGAGAACAACTTCGTCCAGAGATACCAGCCCAAGTTCAACTTGCGGCTCAAGGACGATAAGAGCTTCCCCTATCTCAAACTGACCACGGCGGAAAGATATCCCGGGGTTTACCTCACCCGCAAGGTCGATGACGACCGGGCCGGGTATTTCGGCCCTTTCAGCCCGGCCTTGCAGGCCCGCAAGACGATCCACCTTTTGAACCGCTATTTCGGCATCCGGGGATGCGCGGAAAGCATCCCGGGAAAACGCCGGAGGCCCTGTCTCGAATATGACCTCAAGCTCTGTTCGGCTCCTTGCGTGGGCTTTATCGGAGAAGCAGACTACGGCGAAAGCGTCGCCAACGCCCGTCTTTTCCTGGAGGGCCGGACCGAACAGCTTCTCCGCATCCTCAAGGATAAAATGAGCGAGGCGTCGCGAAGTCAGGAATATGAGCAGGCCGCCCATTGGCGGGATCTCATCAGGACGATCGAGCAGGTCAGAGAAAAGCCGCGGTTGATCTCTGTCGCTCTCGAGGATGTCGATATCTTCGGTTTGGCCAAGGAAGCGGATCGGATCGCTGTTTATGTCTTCTTCATGCGCAAGGGAAAGGTCCGGGAAGCCGAGGAAATCGTCCGGCGCGAGTCGGTCGACAAGCCGGTCGATGCGCTTCTCGCCCAGCTTTTGGCGGATTTCTATCGGGACAACAAAGACCTTCCTGCAAAGATATTGTTGCCCTGCTCTCCGGCATCTCTTGCCGATTTCGCCGCCGCGCTTTCCGCGCGCAAAGGCAAGAAGTTAAAGATCTTGGTCCCTCATAAGGGAAAAAATCGGAAGCTCGTCGATCTGGCCAATCAAAATGCCGAGGTCCTGTTGAGAAAAGGCCTGGAGGATGTCCCTGCCCTAGGAGAATTGGCCGGGCTGCTCGGACTGAAGTCCCGGCCGGAACGGATCGAGGGATTCGATATCTCCAATACCGGCGGAGACGAATCCGTAGGCTCCCTCGTCGTCTTCGAGAGGGGAACCCCGAACAAAGACGAATACCGGAAATACAAGATCAAGGGCGTCGCGGGTCCGAACGACATCGCCAGCCTGAAGGAAGTCGTCCGCCGACGCTACGCCCGGGTTCTGGAGGAAGGCCGGGCGATGCCCGATCTCATCCTCGTCGACGGCGGAAAAGGACAGCTTCAGGCCGCAGAGACGGCGCTTAGGGAGCTCGGGCTGACCGGCCTCGCGGTCGTCTCGCTGGCCAAGAGGGAGGAGATTGTCTTCTCGCGGAAGGCGAAATTGGGGCTCCGCATCGACCGCACCTCCCCGGCTTTAAAACTGCTCCAGCACATCCGCGACGAGGCCCACCGTTTCGCCGTTTCCTTCCATCGGCACCGCCGGGAAAAAAAGAGCTTCGCCTCCGCTCTCGACGGCATCCCGGGCCTGGGCCCGAAGAGGCGGACATCCTTGCTCTCCCGCTACCGAAGTCTAGAGGAGATCGAGAGGGCCTCTGAAGGAGAGCTGGCGGCCATCATCGGCCCCAAGCTCGCCACGCTATTAAAGGAGGAAGGGCATGATCGTCGGCATCGGGATTGACATTATCGAGGTGGACAGGATCGCCCGGCTGGCCGAGAAGAGCCCCCGGTTCCTGGAAAGGACCTTTACTTCCCGGGAGATAGAATACTGTTCAAGGAAAAAAAACAAGCACCAGAACTTTGCCGCCCGGTTCGCCGCCAAAGAGGCCTTTTTTAAGGCGCTGGGCAGGAGGGTCGACTGGAAAGATGTCGAGCTCATCAACCGGCCTTCCGGTCAGCCGGACCTTTCGATCAAAGGTCAGGCCCAGCGGCCGTTCGACCGGATACACGTCTCGGTTTCCCACCTGGCCGATTATGCCGTCGCCGTCGTTATCCTAGAAAAATAGCCTCACCAGAAGGCTGACCACCACGGCCACGGAGATACTCAGTCCGACCGAAAGAAAAGCGATCCTTCTGCCCATCTCTTTCCAGAGGATGGCGAAAGTGGACAGACAGGGGATGAAAAAACTGACAAAAACAGTGAAAACAAGAATCTGTTCCCGCGAAATTACGGTCAGGAGATTCTTGTAGTCGACTCCCAGCGCCTGAAGCATCATGATCAAGGAGAGCTCCTTGCGCAGGAAGCCGAAAATAAGGGTGATCCCCAGTTCCTGAGGCAGGCCCAATCCGTGGACGATAAGGGGAGAGAAG
>CAYOZW010000290.1:959-3976 GCA_964408495.1 uncultured Eubacteriales bacterium | reverse complement strand
GGCACTCGGGTTTATCTGGATCCTCGCCAAGTTCCTGGGACACATAAAAGAAAAGGCCAGATTCTCCATCGTCTTGATTCTGCTTTTGGCCTTTATACCGTCTCTTATCATCAGCGCTAGTTGCTATAGAAACAAAACCGCATTTTGGCAGAGAGCCTTGAAGTCTTCACCGAACGATCCCTATGCCCTCATGCAGTCAGCCAAGACGAATTATGAAAACAACGACTATCTCTCGGCAGAGCTGGCCCTCAATAAATGCTTATCTTTAAGCATAAAGAGGGAAACCGCCATCATGGTGTCGTTGCTCTATGCGGATATAGAGTTGGCCCGGGCCGACTATGAGAGCCTTCTCCGCTGGCTCAACAGCATCGAAGAATTTGAGCATGATCCTCAAGTCCGAATCGCGCCCTTCGTCAAATACCAAATCAATGTCAAGAAAGCCCAGGTCCATTTTTCTCGAGGAGACCAAGACGCGGCGGAAAAACTGTTAACCGATAATATCGCCGCCTATCCATCGCTCAAAGAAGCGTACTCAGGGCTCTACAGCCTGTATACAAGCACAGGACAGTGGGAGAAAGCGGCCCGCCTCGAAAAGACCATGAAGGACGTCTTCCCGAATCACTTCGGGCAGATCGACACGGCCGGGATGAAGACAGAATTCGCAAACCTTCCGTTTGAGAAGAAGATGAGTCTCTTCATCCAGAGCCGCAATTTTTCCGGGGCCATCGACCTGGTCAACACTCTCCCGGCCCTGGACCTCGACCATCAACTCCTGCTCGCCAAGCTTTTCTATTACCAAGGGAATGCGGAGACCGGAGAAGAAATCATCCATGGGATCCTGGAAAAGAATCCTGATGACCCAGAAATCCTAAATAAGGTCGGATACTTCTACTTAAGCAATCTCATCCGCGTTCGAGAGGCCCTCCCCTATTTTGATAAGTCGCTCGGCCTCAACCCATCCCAGCCGAAGATCAGCTACGTCGTCGACCGGCTAAAAAGAAATTATCTAGCCAAGCTTAAGGACCCCTGGGGATAGGATTACTCTTTGTTCGCCTTCCGGCGATAATCTTGAAGCTCTTCGATGAGCTTCTGAGTCTGCCGGGAGGGAAACATCTCGTAGTCCCGAGTATAAAGCGTGGCGGCCTTGTCATAATCCTTGATGACCAGATAATACTTGGCCGCCCGGGTCAGGACAAAGTGATTCCGGGGAGATACCCGGATCTTTTCAAGGATGATCTTCTCTCCTTCCTGCGTTCTTCCAGAAAAAGCGAGGTAGTACGCGTAATTAAAAGTGGCATGCAGAGATAGGCCGGCCGACGTTTTCATCAGCTCCTGAAAATAGTGTTTGGCCTTGGGGAAATCCTTTTGAAAGGCATAATAGATCGCCAGTTCCTCATGCACCCGCGTTTTCCAAAATTCGTAAAGGGGATGGTCCTTCTCGCTGAGGATGCCCTCGAATAGACGCAGGGCCTTGCCTTCATCAAGCGGAAGATATTTAATCCCAGTATTGAATTTGGCGATGAGGTCTTCCCGGCGGAAGTTCGTGATCCCCAGCCAAAAATTCGTTTCGTCCCGGCCGTAAAGCGCATTTTTGGGAACGACCTCGGCGGCGTAGGCGATGAGCAAGAAAGCCAGTATGGCGACAGAAACAGCACGGCGCCTTATTTTTAGGAGGGCCACATAGGCAAGCCCCGAGACAAAAACGGCTGAAGGCAAGTACAGGAACCGCCAGGCCAGGAGAGAGAGCGTGGCCGCTGAAAAGATGACCGCCGCCGAGGGCAGAAGAAAAAGAAAAAGGGCCGGGGCCATGAATAAGGCCCGACCATTTTTTCCCCCTCTCCTGGCGATAAAGTAAAGGGACAGCGCCAAAAGCAGAAAGAAAAAGAGGCCGAAAATCCGGCCGGCCGCCTGCCGAAAGACAGGAGAGGGGTTAATCGTCACGGTCAGGTCGAACGGGAAGACCAGTTTCCATACATAGAAACCCATCGTTCCCAGAAAATCGGGAAGGGACCTGCCCGAAAAATGAAATTCCGTGGAGCCGAGGGCACTGAAGCGGAGGACGGCCCAGGTCAAGAAGCCGAGGCCGAAAGGGACCAACGCAAAAAGGATATCCCCCGCCTTCCTTCTTTTCCAGAACAGGGTGAGCAGGTACAGCAGGGGCAAAAGGATGATGTTTTCTTTCGAGAGGAGACCCGCTAGGTAAAAGAAAGAAGAGGCCGTCAGCTGAAGATAATTTCCTTTCTTCAGGAATCTCAGGAAAAACAACAATGAAAGGACGGCGAAAAAAAAGGACAGGAGGTCCGTGCGGCCGGAAATCCAGGACACATTTTCAAAGTGGACCGGGAAAACGGAAAAGAGCAGCGCGCCTGAAAACGACGCCGGCCGGCCAAGCCCGAGTCTGAGAAGAAGGCCAAAAAGAAGGATGGAATTGAGGAGGTGGAGGAGGATGGTCAGATGGAAGGCGGCCGGATTCAAGCCCCAGGTTTTGGAGTCCAGCCAGTAAGAGAAAGACGTCAGGGGTCGATAGAACTGACGGTTCTGGCCGGCCTTTGGACTATCTTCGTCAAATCCCTCTGCTCCACCGAAGGGACTGAACAGAAAACGCTTCAAAAATCCCTGGCTCAGGATATTCTGGTTCTCGCTGATGAAATACTTATCGTCCCAGATAAAACTCCCCTTTATAGAAGGGAGGTAAATGAACAGGTTGATTGTCAAAAGCAGAAGGATAAATATCAGAAGGGAACGGTGGGGATCTACAAAGCTTGGGGAAGAAGGGCCGGTCAAAGAACGTTCCTCGACGCGCCTTTCTTAACAAAAGACGCAGGAACTGTCAAATCGTCGCACCGGCGGCGCGGTCTAGGTTTGACCGAGCTGTCCCGTTTTGGGGGCATGGATCCAGGAGCCGTTCCAGATGATCAGGTCCTGGTTGAAGGAGGGCAACGCCGTCATCTCGAAATAGACCGCCTGGGGATCCATGGGATTGAAAGTGAAGGGAGTCGGCTGTTTATCTCTCCCAA
>CAYOZW010000290.1:0-949 GCA_964408495.1 uncultured Eubacteriales bacterium | reverse complement strand
CCGCTTGCCGTCACACCGTCTACGCCGGCCGATTCAATGCCGGTCCCGCAATAAACCTGAAAGGCCGTCCCCCACTGGTCGATCATGGGCATCGTCTTCAAATAAAAAGGATTCAACCCTTCTATGAAACTGGACCCGGGAATCATGGGTCCACTTTGTTCGGGAGCACGGCCTTTATCGGTCACATAATCGATCAACGATTTGGAGATGTCGTTCATGTCCTGCATCGTCCCCTTCTGCTTTGCTTTCTGTATAGCTGAAAGGGCCTGGGGTATGAAAAGCGCCGCCAGGATGCCGATGATGGCTGTCACAATAAGCACTTCGATCAGCGTAAAGCCTCTTCTTTGCTTGTTCATTGCTCACGCCTTAGCTTCGTCCGACATGAAAACGGGCGGCAAGGAAATCCTTGCCGCCCGTTTAGAGAATGACTTACTGATGTTCTCTTTGAATCTCTCGATCACGTCACATCAAGTGCTGCCGAGCTGAGCCGATTTGGGAGCATGGATCCACGAGCCGCTCCAGTTGACCAGGTCCTCATTGAAGCTGGTCATGCCCTGGATCGGGAAATAGGAGGTGGTGGGATCCATAGCATCAAAAACGAAGGTTGGCCCATCTGCTTTGTCGCGGCCCCAAGAAGTAATGATGAACTCGTCATCGGCGGATTCAGTGATGCTATAGCCGGCCCCCATGACAGCCGCTGATTGGCCATAAACCAGGAAAGGACTTCCCCACTGATCGTTTTGGGGGAGCACTTTGAGATAGAACCCGCTCAGATCACTGTAGAGCGAGTCACTGGCCGCGAGTGCTCCATCATGGTAAGGAGCTGTGCCGTTGTCCGTGATGAAGTCCACCATCGCCGTGGCGATGGAGTTGATGTCCTTCATCGTCCCCTTCTGCTTCGCCTTCTGGATGGCAGACAGGGCGTTGGGGATGAGCAGGGCGGCCAGGA
>CAYOZW010000289.1:0-3983 GCA_964408495.1 uncultured Eubacteriales bacterium | reverse complement strand
AGTGAGGTTCCTCGCTGGGGAACCGAACGGGCTGACGAACCCAAGCCCGAGCCTCTTCGTTGACTTTGATACTCGATTCCGCTAGCTTACTGTTTCATGTTCCCTTCCGGCTGTCTCGTATCGAGAGCACCCCGGGCATTTCGATACTCCTCCAAGGAGGTCTCCATGGTCAGTCGCCCCGTGTTAATCATTCTCCTTACCTTTGTCCTCAGCCTGGCTCCCCTGTTCGGCCAGGATCAGGTGACCAGCCCCAAACAGCAATTCGGGTTCGACATCGGCGCTGATTACATGCTGGTCAACTACAGCCAGCTCCTCGCCTACTGGCAAAAACTGGATGAAGAATCGGACCGGCTCGTCGTCGAGAGAATAGGCACAACGGCCGAAGGCCGGCCGATGGTCATGGCCATCATCACTTCCCGGGCGAACCAGAAAAAGCGGGCCCGTTTCCAGGATATTTCGCGCCGGCTGGCTTTGGCTGAAGGTCTGACCGAGAACCAATCCCGCGCCCTGGCGAATGAGGGGAAAGCGGTCGTCCTCATCGACGGCGGACTCCATGCCACCGAGATCCTCGGCTCGCAGCAGCTCATCGAGCTGGTCTGGCAGATGACCAGCCGCAACGATCCCGAGACGAGGCGCATTCTCGACGATGTTATCCTCCTGGCTATCCCGTCGAATCCGGACGGCCTGGAGCTCGTCGCCGATTGGTATATGCGGGAAGAAAACCCGCTCAAAAGGACAACGAGGGGGATCCCGCGGCTCTATCAGAAATACATCGGCCACGACAATAACCGCGATTTTTATATGGTCACCCAGCCCGAGACCGAGGCTGTCTCCCGGGTCATGTATCAGGAGTGGTTCCCCCAGATTGTCTACAATCATCACCAGACCGGCCCGGCTGGAACCGTTCTTTTTTGTTCTCCGTTCCGGAGCCCCTTCAACTATTTCTTCGACCCGCTGATTCCGACCGGCATCGACCTAGTCGGCGCGGCTATGCATACGCGTTTCGCCGCCGAAGGAAAACCGGGAGCGACAATGCGCTCCGGCGCTCCCTATTCCACCTGGTGGAGCGGCGGCTTGCGCTCGACGGCTTACTTCCATAACATGATCGGCATCCTTACCGAGACGATCGGGAATCCCACGCCCATGGATATCCCGTTCCTGCCCGAAAAGCAGCTCCCCATAAACGACCTCCCCTATCCCGTCCCTCCCCAGAGGTGGCATTTTCGACAGTCGGTCGATTACTCCATTACGGCGGACAGGGCCATCCTGGACCTGGCGGCCAAGATGCGGGAGGATTTCCTGCTCAATATCTATCGGATGGGAAGAAACGCCATCGACCGGGGCCGACGGGACCACTGGACGCTCAGCCCGAGTCGCATCCAGGCTGTGGAGGAGGCGATAAAAAAGGAAAATATCAAACCGGAAGGATACCGTCGCGGCTATCCGCCCAAGTTCTATGAACTCCTGCGCCAACCCGGGGACCGTGACCCGAGGGGCTATATCATCCCTTCCGATCAACCGGATTTCGGCACGGCCACTAAGTTCGTCAATACACTTCTCAAGAGCGGGATCAGCGTCCTCCGGGCGCAGGAACCCTTTGACGCGGGCGAAAAAACGTATCCTCGGGGTTCCTATATCATCAAATGCGACCAGGCTTTCCGACCCCACATCCTGGCGATGTTCGAGCCTCAGGACCATCCTCACGATGTGCTCTATCCCGGAGGCCCGCCCATCGCTCCCTACGACAGCGCCGGGTGGACCTTGGCCTTCCAGATGGGCATCTCTTTTGAGCGCTGCCTGGAGGGTTTTGAGGGGCCGTTCGAAAAGATCAAGGGCCCGGCGACCGTCCCCGCCGGGAAAGTGGAGGGCAGCCCGAATCCGGCGGGCTTTCTCATCGACCACCGGGTCAATGACGGCTTTATCGCCGTCAACAGGCTGCTCAAGGATGGCGAGAAAATCTATTGGATAAGGGATCCCCTGGTCGTCGAGGGGAATTCGTATCCTCCCGGAGCAATCTTCGTTGAGGCCGGACCGGAGACCCGGTCAAGGATCGAACGTGAGGCCTCAGCCCTCGGCTTGAATGTGGCTGCCGTTAGCGCGAAACCACGCGGCGAAGCCTTGAAGATCGTCCCTGTCCGCATCGGTCTCTGGGACCAATATGGAGGGTCGATGGCCTCCGGCTGGACCAGGTGGCTGCTCGAGCAGTTCGAATTCCCTTTCGAGGTCGTCTTCCCTCCCCGGCTCGATGCCGGAAACTTGAGGGACGAGTACGATGTTCTAATTTTCGTTGGCGGAGCGATTCCGGCCGAGGATCGAGAGCCCCGGAGCGAGTTTCGTTTCTTCGCGCAGCCCAAGCCCGAGGAAATCCCGGAGGAATTCAGGAGCCGGCTGGGGAACGTGAGCGTTGCCAAGACCGTGCCCCAGATTCGCCAGTTCCTCGAACAAGGCGGAACGGTCCTGGCCATCGGAAGTTCGACCGTGATGGGCGAGCACGCCGGCCTGCCCATCTCGAACCCGCTCGTCGACCGGCTGCCCGATGGCACAGAAAATCGCTTACCCAGAGAGAAATATTACATTCCCGGGTCACTCCTCCAGGCCAAGGTGGATCCCACAGAGCCCCTTGCCTTCGGGATGAACGAACGGGCTGACTTCTATTTCAATAACAGTCCGGTGTTCGCTCTCCATCCCGAAGCCCCTTCCCAGGGAGTGCAGCCCATAGCCTGGTTCGATACCCCCTCCCCGCTGCGGAGCGGCTGGGCCTGGGGACAGAATTACCTGGAAATGACCGTGGCGGTCCTGGAAGCCGTGGTCGGAAAGGGCAAACTCTTTCTCTATGGGCCCGAGATCGTTTTCCGGGGACAGCCTCACGGCACCTTCAAACTCCTCTTCAACGGGATCTTCTACGGAGCCGCCCGGAAGGCTATTCTTTGATACCGCAGAGATCGAGAAGAAAAGCGAACTCCAGGGCCGTTTCTCTGTAGCGCCGGAACCGTCCTGAAGTGCCGCCGTGTCCTGCATCCATGTTGGTGTATAGCAAGAGCGGGTTCTGGTCCGTCTTGAGGACCCGAAGCTTGGCCACCCATTTGGCCGGCTCCCAGTACTGAACCTGGGAATCATGAAGGCCTGTCGTCACCAGCACAGCCGGATAATCCTTGGCTTCGACGTTGTCATAGGGCGAATACGAAAGCATGTAATCATAATATTCTTTGATGTTGGGATTCCCCCATTCGTCGTATTCTCCGGTGGTCAGCGGGATGCTGGGGTCGAACATGGTGGTGATGACATCGACGTAGGGCACTTCCGCGATCACCCCCTTGAACAAGCCGGGGCGCATATTCACTACGGCGCCCATGAGCAGGCCTCCGGCGCTGCCGCCCTGGGCAAAAAGCTTTTCCGGCCGGGTGTATTTTTCGGCGATCAAGTATTCAGCGCAGGCGATGAAATCGGTGAAGGTGTTTTTCTTTTTCAGAAGCTTCCCGTCCTCATACCAGGCGCGTCCCATCTCCGAACCTCCCCGGATATGGACGAGGGCATAGATAAAACCCCGGTCGAGAAGGCTGAGAACGGAGGAATCGAAGTAGGGGTCCATGCTCGCACCGTAGGAACCATAGCCGTACTCGAGCGTCGGGTTATCGCCATTCTTTTCCATCCCTTTTCTGTAGACAAGGGAGATCGGCACTTTGACCCCATCCGCGGCCGCCGCATAGACTCTTTCGGATTGGTAGTTTACTGATATGAATCCGCCCAGGACTTCCTGCTGCTTCAGCAGCTTCCTTTCCCGGGTCTTCATGTTGTAGTCGTAGGTCGAGTTTGGGGTCGTCAAGGAGGAATAATTATAGCGCAGCCATCCGGTATCGAACTCGGGATTGATGCCGATCGAGGCCATATAGGTGGGCTCGCCGAAATCGAGAGCGTGCTCTGTTTTGTCCTGCCAGCGGATGATCCTGATCTCAGTCAGTCCGGCTTTTCTTTCCTCGACGGCC
>CAYOZW010000288.1:0-3988 GCA_964408495.1 uncultured Eubacteriales bacterium | reverse complement strand
GATTCTTCTTGAGAAATGACTGGAGCTCCTCGAGCTCGAGCCGGGCGCCCTCCTCCGCACCGCTCAGAACGATGTTCTGGAACAAGAGATCGAGCAAGTCTTTTTCATAGGGTAAAAGTCCGGGATCGGCTAAATATTCTTTTCTTAGGATGATCGTTGTTTCCTGCTTCTCCTTGCTGCCGAAGAGCCCCCTTTTTTCCACTTTCCGGTCTTCGAGTTCGAGATAGCCGCGCCGGGCCAGGTCAAAAAGCGTAGCGGTGAACGAACGGGGGCTGATCGAGCGGCCCTCTTTGAGGAGGACTTCGACCAAGGCCGGTTGCAGGTTCGACGGAAGCTCCCGGAAATAGTCGGGGATATCGGTAAAACGGTAGTCCTGACCGGTCCTTTTCCAGTAATGAAGGTAGACAAAAAACCAGAGGATGGATCCGAGGACCAGCCAAACCGACCAGATCGACGCAGCGGCCCAAAATCTCTTTTTCAATCGGGCCTTTGCCTCCTGGGCAGAGCGAGCGTTGGCGATGGTTTCCTGCACGAAACGCGCCTCCTCCTGCTGGATCGAGGCCCGGGCGGGGAGTGAGGAAGGGACGCCGGCGACCATGCCTGCCGGCCAGATCATCCGGACTTCGAAGAACTGTCCGGCGGCGAGTTGGGTGGCCGTGAAACGAGCCGTCCGGGCGTCGACGATCTCCGACCAGCCGGAGAGAGGTCCGTGACCGTAGACCAGGATGTCTTCCTTATTACCCGTGTCCTCCGGGAGGGTTATCGTAACGGCAACATTTTGGGTCGGCCGATCCCAACCCGTGCCGATCATCTGCCAATAGAGCTCGGAAACATCGGGATGGCTGATGATCCCTTTCCGGACCCGGTAGTGAATGTGGAACGTCCGTCGTTCATCAGCTGCCCGGAAATACCATTCAGCCTTGTAGAATCCCCCCGAGGTCGACGCCTCCATCTCCAGGGGTTGTCCGTTTTCATCCCTGACCTGGAAATCTTCTATGGAGATGGAATAGCGATGGCCTTCCCGGCTGATGGTGAGGGGCAGAGTGTACCAGGCCGCCGAAAAGCTCCCCTCGAAATCGAAGGTCCGGAATTCATCGACCAGGAAAGTCCCGTCACGCTCGATGCCGACGGCGATGCGAACCTCTGGAAAAAAATAATCCTTAGGCGCGGCCCCAAGGCCTGCGGTCGCCGTGCCGAACAAGGCCCATAAGACCAGCCGGTTGAGGACCCAGATCGCGGGCCTTCTTTTCGTATTGAATCGGATCATTTCATGGCCTTTCTATCTGAAAATGGTGCGCTTAACCGGAGAATCGCCCCGTCACCGTCAGGGGCCGGAAGGATCCTGGACGTTTCTGTCCGGCGATTCTTCCTATTTCTCAACATCCAGAGGTTTTTGCGTCAGGGGCTTACGTTTGGCTTTCCAAGACTTCCGGCTGTTCTGGCCGGACGCCTGAATGACCTCGACGGTCCCCTTCATCTCCTCTCCGCTGACTGTCCCTGTAAAGACCATCCTCGGAACGGCCGCATCGTCCCCACTCTTGGCCGTGAACTCGAACTTGTCGCCGTTGAGGCGGAGGTCACTCAGCCAAATCTCTTCAGCGCCCAGGTCAATCTTGCCGCTCGGCCATTGGAAGTGCTGCTCGAGCTCCAGGCTGAAGTCTTTCCCCTGGGAGCCCTCAGCCCAGGAGCCTTCCCAAGTTCCGGATACATTGGCGGGCACGACCCAGAAATAGACGGAGTGGGATTGTTCGTTGACCATGACAACCGTTGAGTCATCGGGCTTCCAGGTGTCCATCGCGTAATTGTGAGAGACGATCCGGGTGCCCGGGCGGAGCTGGCGAAGAAGGATCGGCCGCAGCCGCAGGTTCACCGAAGTCAATAGATAGAGCGAGACGACCGTGGCTTCGTGAAAATCAGATTGGAAAAGGTCCTGCTGAAGGAAGTTGACGAGATTTTCCACCTGGGCCGCGGCGGCATTCTCTTTGCTCTCCCGGATCCGTTCCGGGTCGATGTCGATCCCGACACCGCGCGTCCCATAAAGCTGAGCGGCGGTGATGACGATCCGTCCGTCCCCGCAGCCGAGGTCATAAAGGACGTCATCCTTAGCGACCTTGGCCATCCGCAACATCGCAGCGACGACCTCGGGTTTGCTCGGAACATAGGGGACATCGAACGCCTTCTCCTGAAGATAAAGCTGTCCGAGAAGCCCCACCGGGAGAAACAACAGAACGGGCAAAAGCCAGCGTTTCATGCGGCCTCCTAACCCAACGATCTGGTGAAAAATCGAATATAGGCAAAAACTTCAGGACTGTCAATTCCACCTCCTCCTATACGGGCTGATGAACTGCCTGAAGTGACCGAGGCGAGGGGTATGGGCTCATTCCGGAGACACCCCTTAGGAATTTGTTCTTATTGTATTAATCCCCCCTGCCCCCTTGAGCAATCAAGGGGGAAAATGGTTGGTGTCTCCGTCAAGGTCGGAGGGCGAGCGGACAGGGTTCCGCGAAGCGGGGAGCGAGCCGAGGGAATAAGCGAATTTCCTTCGCCGGGATAAATTCGTAGACTGACAAACTACCTGCTGTGACCGAGGCGAGGGCTTGGGTGAGGAAGTCCATCGACGACTGAGCGGGCAGGGTTTCTCGACCAGAGGGAGAGAAGAGCGAAGGAGGAGTTTGGAGTGAGGTTCCTCGCTGGGGAACCGAACGGGCTGACGAACCCAAGCCCGAGCCTATTTTTTTTCATTGACAGGGCAAACTCTGTTTGGTTAGAATGAAATGCGGCGCCATGGCGCCCAGCCGTGTATCATAATACTTATTTGGAGGAGGAAGAAGAATGACCAGGAAATTGATGATTCTTTTTTGCATCTGCTGTCTCGCCTTTATGCTGACAACGAGCTGCAAACCGAAGGCCAAAACGGCACCGCCGCCTCCTCCGGTAAAAGAGCAGCCTAAAATGGAAAAAGTCGACGAGGCCCCGCCGGTGAAGAAGCCGGCCCTGACCGAGGAAGAGATCTTCATGGCCAAATCGCTCGAGGAAGTCAACCTCGAGGCGCCGTTGAAGATGATCCATTTCGACTACGATCGCTTCCTTATCCGTGAAGACGCCAAGCCCGCCCTCGAATCCAACGCCACTTGGTTGCGGAAATTCAAGAGCGCAAAAATCCTGATCGAGGGACACTGTGATGAGCGCGGCACGGAAGAATACAATCTGGCCCTGGGAGAGAAGAGAGCCAGTAGCACCATGGAATACCTGGTATCTTTGGGCATCTCCCCCGAAAGAATGAAAATCATCTCCTACGGAAAGAGCCAGCCGCTCGACTCCGGGCACAACGAGGTGTCTTGGCAGAAGAACAGAAGAGCCCAATTCCTGATTATCGAAAAATAGTCTTTCTTTGATGACCAAGAGACTAGCGGGGATTCTCGCTCTCGTATTGTGCTCTATTCTGTCTTTCGGACAAGACAGAAGCAAGAAGGCCTACGAACTCATCTACGAGGACGTCCAGGTCCTCAAGAAGCAGTTGTTCAGCCTGGAGGAAAGACTCGCTCAAAGCGCTGAAAACGTTGTCGCCTTGAGGGCTCAGATCAGGGACTTGCAGTCGCTGGTCAAACTCCTCCAGGCTGAACAGAACGATGTCGAGGATAACCTCAAGAGTATTCCCTCTCAATATCAGTTCCTCCTCGACAAGATGGACCAGATCAACCTTCTCCTGGCGAAAATCTCCGAAGACCTGATGACGATGAAAGGGGGACCCCGTCCCGGCCTCGGCCCGGGACAGGGGGCTCAAGAGAGCCCGGCGACAGCCCTCGAGAAAAAGCCGCCAGAAAAGGAAAGGCCGGCCCCGCCGTCTGCCCAAAATCCTCCCCCCGTCCCCACGGCAACAGGGCTTTCTCCTCAAGATGTCTACAATACCGCCTACGCCGATTATCTCAAGGGCAATTTCGACTTGGCTACGGATGGGTTCAAGATCTACCGGGAGAGCTTTCCGGAC
>CAYOZW010000287.1:2836-4031 GCA_964408495.1 uncultured Eubacteriales bacterium | reverse complement strand
GCCGGGACAACCTGGAAGTCCATCAACGCAGGCCTTCCCGAGGCCCCATTCAGGGGCAGGATAGGGATCGATGTCTGCCTGAAAAACCCCAATGTCCTCTATGCCTTCATCGATAACTATGAAAATGCCGATACCGAGACCTTGGAGGGGGCGACCGATTCGTACGGGCGCCCATCCAGCGGAAGGATCAAAGGAGCCACCTTGTATCGCTCCGATGACCGAGGCGAGAGCTGGAAACTGGTCGCTCCGACCACGCCCGCGACAAAGACATTAATGGAGCGCCATTCGGGAACCTATGGTTGGGTCTTCGGACAGGTCCGCGTTGATCCCGACGACGAGAACACGGTCTATGTCATGGGACTTCCCCTAAGCGTTTCCAGGGATGGCGGAAAGACATTCCAGACTCTCCGGGGAATGCACGGTGATCACCACGGGCTGTGGATCGACCCGGACAACTCGGATTACCTGGTCAACGTCAACGACGGCGGCATCGTTATCTCCTATGACGGGGGGAAGAACTGGCGGCAATTCCGGGACAACCTTCCGGTCTGCCAGTTTTTCAATATCGCCTATGATATGGCGGTGCCGTTCCATGTCTATGGCTCGATGCAGGACCATGGGAGCTTTCGAGGAGAGGTTCTTCGGAATGTGGAGAGAGGGTCGGGAAAAGACCTGCCTGGCTTTCAGGCCGTCACCTTCGAAAGGGCGCCGGGTGGGGAAGGGTGTAGTCACGCCATCGACCCGACCGACCCGAACATCGTCTATTCAGCCAGTTTTTATGGCCGGATCATGCGCTCCGACCTTTCTTTGCCGGAAGCGGAGCGGACCAAGGGACTTCTCCCCCCCACCTATCCAGACGAGCCGCTTTTCAGAGGGCAGTGGGTGGCCCCGTTCATCATCTCACCTCTTAACAACGATACGATCTACCACGGCATGCAGTTTCTCTTGCGGTCCGTCAATCGCGGAGACACCTGGGAACGGATCAGTCCCGATTTGACCTATAATACGGCAGCGGAGATGGGAGACATCCCTTACCATACAATCTTCACCATCTCTGAATCCCCCCTTCGGGCCGGGCTCCTCTATGTCGGTACGGACGATGGAAGAGTCCATGTGTCCCGGGATGGCGGCCGGACCTGGAGCGAGAGCATGGCCGGGATACAAGTCCAGAAATGGGTCTCCAGGATCGTCGCTT
>CAYOZW010000287.1:0-2826 GCA_964408495.1 uncultured Eubacteriales bacterium | reverse complement strand
TGACCTTGGGACTGTCTACATGACCCAGAACGGAAAACGCGACGACGATTTCACTCCCTACGTCTGGAAATCGACCGATTTCGGAAAGACCTGGGTGAGCATTTCCGGGAATATCCCCTTAGGTCCGGTCAACGTCATCCGCGAGGACCCGGTGGATAGAAACATTCTTTATGTGGGGACTGACGGCGGCGTCTTCGTCAGCAAGGGCCAAGGTGGGACCTGGAGCGTTCTGGGGGGGAATCTACCGATGGTCTATGTCCACGACCTGATCATCCACCCCCGCGATAACGTCGTCGTCATCGCTACCCACGGCCGGGGCATGTGGGCTCTTGACGCCGAGCCGGTCAACGAAAAGAGCAAGCGTCCACGGTGGCGGCTGGGGAGCTGACCCGAGGGTGCTTCACGTTTGCAGAGAAATGATTTCCCTGGTGCTCGGCCGGCGCAAGGCCGGATCTCGTGCGGAGGGACTGCCCTTAGACTGTCGCGGAAAAGGCCTTCTTATCGCGACGGCAGATGAGCTGAATGACGTTGCGGCCGGAGAGGGCGACCATCGGCAGCCCTCCTCCGGGGACGACCCACTGGCCCGCCAAGTAAAAATCCCTAAGGCCGGGAAGCGTCTTGCTCACGGGCATCATGAACGTCTTGGGGGTTATGTCCCAACCGATGGAACTCCCCCGTCTGTTGCCGGTGTAGCGCTCGAAGGTGAGGGGAGTGGCCACGTCACACATCTCGACGGATGAGGACAGGCCCGGATACCGCCGGTCGAGGAGGGAGATGACGGTCCGCGCGGCCGCCTCCTTTTCTGCCTTGTATCGTTCCGACGTCCGGCCGAGAGAATTCCAGTATTCATAATCGGTCGGGAGGAGGACCCTCATCAGGGTTTTCCCCGGAGGGGCCAGGGTCGGGTCGAAGTTGTAGATCATCGGCCGGAGAGAAGTGTATTCCCGGCCTCCGATCAGGACCGGCTCGTCGAGCCAGTAGATGAATCCGGTCGCGCTGGTGGGTATTTCTGGGAACGTCTTGTTGACGCCGATGGAGACAAGCAGGGCTGCGGTGGTGACGGGAAATCGCTCATAGTAACCCCGGATTTTGTCGTTGACATAGCGGCCTCCGAGCCAGTCGAAAATGGTTGTGGCGCCGTCGGCCGCCGAGATGACGGTATCGGCGAAATACTCGGTCCCGTCCTCCGAGCGAATCCCCACTGCTTTTCCGTCCTTAACGAGAATCTTGGATATCCGGGTATTGTAGAGAATTTTGCCGCCGAGTTCGGCCAAACGATCCTCGATCGCCAGGACGAAAGGAACTGCCCCACCGACCGGATAGCCGCAGGAATTTTGGTGACTCCAGGCAAGGGCCATAAGGATGATAGCCACGGGGAGTTCGTCAGTAAACATCAGCCGAAATTCTAGAAAAGAATCGCGGAGCAGGGGATTCTTAAAACGGTGAGCAAAATCTTTGATAGTGATTTTTTTCCATCTGTTCAGCGCCCTAAGGAGGGGGAGCCTAGTCAGGATCAGACGGAGCATATCGGCGGGTCTACAAAGCTCAGGGGCTTTTTCGATCGGCATATCATAACGGGCAAACGTCCGGACGCCCGTGATGAATTCATCGATCTGCTTTCTGTCCTCGGGAGCTAGCTCTTTCATGTGTTTCTCGAGCCGGTCGATATTCGCATGGCCAAAAAAAGTCTTCCGGTCCCGGCCTTCAAAGACGGCGAAATAATCGTAATCGATCATTTGAGTCCTGGGAACAACCCCCAATTCCTGCCAGATTTTGTGGAATGCCGTGCCCGGTCCGGAACCTGCCAGGAAGGCCATGTTCCCGTGGATCGTGTACCCGCCTCGTTCCCAGGACGTGCAAAGACCCCCGGGCCGGGAGTCTTGCTCGAAGATTCGGACGTCATAGCCGTTCATCCGGCCGTAACATCCGGCTGACAACCCGGCGACGCCGGCGCCGATGATGAGGATAGATTTCTCGTTCATGGCAGACCCCTTTGATCAGGACGGAGTTTAGCAAGGAGAGCCTTAAATCTGGAGTCGGATAGGGTTTTTTCTCTCCCCGGGAAGTCCGGCATGCTTCGTTGCAAGAGGAATACAGGGAGGAAATAATCGTGCGCTTCTGCTGATTTCTCCAATTGGTCCAAGCCCTCGTCGCTCCTTTCTAGGCTGAACAAAACAAGAGCCTTGAGAAGGGGAGAGATGTACTTGTGTTTTAAGCAGCGGAACAGCTTCAGCGTCGGGACAAGCTGGACCACAAGCTGTTTCAAGGGCGGCATGAACCTCTCCCGCTCGATCCTGTCCAGGCGTCTCAGGATTCCCCCGGCGTCTTGTTTCCTTTCGGCAAGAGCATAGGCCACACCCAGATGACCGAGAGCGAAGGTCAGCCCGAATCCGACGGATTTTTCTAGGTATTGGATGGCTTTTTCCGGGATGGCCGGCGGCGCCAGAAGGGTGATGCCATAAAAAAGGTAGGTCATCGGCTGGCCGGGATCCATGGCCAGTGCTTTGAGGATTTGCTCTCTCCCTTTTTCGGCCTCCCCGCCCATGGAGAGGATGATGCCGAAGAGCGCCCGGAAAAGGGGAAACAAGGGATCGTTCTCGATCGCCAGGAGGAGTTCCTCTTTAGCTTTTTCTGCGTTTCCCCAAACTCCCAACAACTCGCCTCGCCAGCCGTGGGCATAGACGTTATGGGGATTGAGCTCGATGCTCTTAGTGTAATAGCGATCGGCGGTTTCAAAATCCCATCCGTAACCGGCGGTCATGAAACCCAGCGAGCAGTATATCTCGCTTAATTCCGGGTCGATCTCCAAGGCTTTTTGGAGCATCG
>CAYOZW010000286.1:0-4036 GCA_964408495.1 uncultured Eubacteriales bacterium | reverse complement strand
CTTCTCTCCCTCCGGTCGAGAAACCGTGCCCGCTCTCTCCTCATACGGGTTTCTCTTGCCACTACCCCGAGCCTTCCCTTATTCAAGCCGGCGCAGTTCCGGGACAAAAATGGCGATAAATGAACAAAAGATGAGAAGGATGCTCCCGTTGACCAGGACCGCCGCCTTCTCTCCGAAATGCTGGGCGATCGCGCCGATCCAGAGCGCTCCGATCGGCAAAAAACCGAAAAAGGTCAGGCTGTAAAGGCCCATGACCCGGCCGCGGAGCTCATCCTTGACCAGCGTCTGGATGAGGGCGTTGGCCAGGTTAAAGATAAGAATCGCTGCCACTCCGTTGCCGATCAAGACGACGAGCGTCAGCGGCAGCCAGCGGATACAGGCAAAGGCGAGTATCAGCCCGGGAAAAATAAATGATCCCAGAGTCAAGAAACGGCCCCGGAAATCGAAGCGGCCGAGGGAGGCGATAATAAGAGCGCCGATCAGGGCGCCGGCCCCCCTAGCCGAGTACATGTAGCCGTTTGTCGTCGCATCGCCGTGAAGGATCTTCACCGCCCAGGCAGGAAGAAGCACGATGAAGGAAACCCCGAAGAGGCTGGTGACGACGACCAGGCCGATCAGGCTGCGGATCGTCCTATGGCCAAGCACATACCGGAATCCCTCTTTGAGATCGTAGAAGGAAGACGTCAGCGGAGCCGCCCGAGCCAGACGCTCCAGTCGCATGAGGCAAAGGGCGGCGATAACGGCACCAAAGGAGAGTCCGTTGATCATGAAACACCAAGCCGGTCCGGCAAGGGCATAGGTTATTCCGGCGACGGCCGGACCGACAGCTGTGGCCGAATTGAAAATCGTCGAGTTGAGGGCGATGGCGTTGGTCAGGTCCTCGCGCCCGACCATTTCGGGGACGAAGGCGTGCCGGGCGGGAGCGTCAAAGGCATTGGCGACTCCGAGGAGGAAGGCCAGCAGGATAATCTGCCAGGGACGAACAACCCCGAGAAGGGACAGGGCGGCCAGGAGAAAAGCCAGGATCATCATCGAAGTCTGGGTGATAAGAAGTAGGGTGCGGCGCGAAATCCGGTCGGCAACGACTCCGCCATAGGGCATGAAAAACCAGCTCGGCAGGCCCGCTGCGAACCCGACAAAACCCAGGTAAGCCGAGGAATGAGTCAGTTCGTAGATAAGGAAACCCTGGGCCGTGACCTGCATCCAGGTGCCGAAGAGCGAAACCATCTGCCCCCAGAACCAAAGCCGGTAGTTGCGATGGCGCAGAGACGTGAAGGTGTGCCGGAAACTGAGCTGGCGCCGGAAACTCCCGAGCGGAGGGATGATCATGCCTGTGCCCTAAAAACTCAGCATTCTAGCTCAATCTTTTTCCGAAGACAATGATGCGGGGATCTCTGTTGACCGAAATCCCGGGCGACACCGGCCTGGAGATTCAATACCGCTCCAGGGCCCTGTGTATATTCTCCAGACCTTGTTTCAACTCCTCGGCGGGCCCCCCGAAGCCCAGACGGAAATGCTGCGGCTCCTCGAAGAAATGGCCGGGGACGATGGAGGTGTCATAATCCTCCGCTAGGATACGGGCCAACCCCGCTCCATCCAGGCCGGCCTCGATTCGCGGGAAACCGACGATCCCGCCGGCAGGCGGAATCCAGCTCAATTTCTTTTCTTCGTCAATGAAATCCCTGACCAGGCCGAAATTGTCTTTGATAACAGGAAGGCTTTGCGCCCGTAAAGAACCGAGCCGGGAAAAGGTCAGGGCAGAGATCTGTTCACCGAGATAAACGCCTTCGACGCTCGCCAGGTCCATCAGTCTTCTCATTCGTCCGATGAGTGATTCAGATGCCAGAATCCAGCCACAGCGCAACCCTCCGAGTCCATAGACCTTGGTCAGGCTCGAGGTGACGACCAGGTTTTCCGCCAGATGGAAGGATGTCAGCGACTCCTCTTTCCCATCGAGAAAATCGAGATAGATCTCATCCACAAAGACCATCGCTCCCTTCTCGGAGGCGACCGCGGCCAAGTCCAGGAGCGACCGGTCATCGAGAAAAGCGCCGGAAGGGTTGTGCAAGTTGGTCAGAACGACCAATTTCGTCCGGGGATTGAGGGCCGAGCGGAATTGATCGAGGTCGATGCCATATCCATCCTCGAACCGACGAGCAAACCTCCTGACCTCGGCCCTGAAGAACCGGGGGACGGAGAGGAGAGGCTCATAGGCAGGTTGTTCCACCAACGCCTCGTCTCCGGCCTCGAGAAGGGCGGCGGCGGCGAAAAAGATACCCTGAGAAGCGCCGTTGACAGGCAATATGTTCCGCTCTTCGACCCGGTACCGTGCTGCGATAGCCGCGATAAGGGGCGGGTAGCCGTAGGGATGCTCACCGTTGATCTCAAGGTCCTGCCGGTCGATGCCCAAATCGGCGAACCGGCGGTCGGCGAGACCGCTCCGGCATAGGTTGATTTTAGCTTGAGCATGAAGCTTCGCCCATTCCATGTAATGGACAGGGTCAAGTTGCATCGGTGATCTCCTCCGGCTCTATTTACCCGAACGGCCAGACAAAATCAACGGGCATTTTTTCATTTGTAAATCGGGACCGTTTCCGCTACAATTAACCGACCTATCAAAGAGGAGGAAAATATGAAAAAATCATTGTCCCTTATCGTTTGTGGGGTCTTTCTTCTGGCCTTTATCACGGCTCCGGCCCATTCCCAGACGACAAAAGACGTCATGGACAAGTTCATCGACGCTCAGGGCGGGGCGAAGGCCCTGGCGGCCATCAAGGACACAACCATCAGCGGCAACATGGAATTGGTCTCCATGGGGATGAGCGCCACCCTGACGATGTACCAGAAAGAGCCCAACAAGATGCGCATGGACATCGAAGTGATGGGCATGGTCATTACCCAGGCCTTTGACGGCGAGACCGCCTGGATGATCAATCCCCAGACCGGGGCAACGGAGCAGATGCCCGATAACATGACTCAGGAGTTCAAACGTCAGGCCCTCGGCAACGAGGCCCTCCTTAACCCCGATAAATTCGGCATCAAGTACAACTTTGCGGGCAAAGAAAAGATCGATGACAAGGAATATCTCGTCCTGACTCAGACGGCTGAGGACGGGCATGTCACGACAATATACATTGATCCTGCGACCTACCTGACCTATAAGACGAAGGGAAAGACGATCGGTCAGTCCGGAGAGGAAGTCATGGCCGAATCGATCGTCAGCGACTACAAGAAGGTCGACGGCGTCCTTCTCGCCCATTCCATGACCACATACCAGGATGGCCAGGAATTCATGAGAATGACGATCACCAAGGTCGCATTCAACTCGGGCCTGGAGGATTCGCTTTTCCAGATGGCCAAATAGGTCCTGGTCAGAAAGCCCCGTTTCTTCGTTTGCGGTGTTGAATGGGGAGAGGCCGGTTCCTCGTTCTTTTATTGATCATCGGCCTGATCGCCTGCGCCACGAATCCGGTCCCCGGCAAGAAAGAGCTCAGCCTGATCTCTGAGAATCATGTCAATGCCCGGCACAGCGTCCGCAGGATGAGTGAGATGATGCTTGTCTAGGTCGGTCTGGCCGTGGGCAGCGCTCTCAGTCTCCGCCTCTCGGTGCCGAGAAAGGGGGCTTATATCTACACCTTCACTGCGCTGGCCTCCGAATCTGATTTCCCCGGATATGAGTCCACTTTCCGCCAAACCGCCCAATCTTTCACCAGGCTGACGGACCCGGCCTTTCTCAGGCGGAAGCCGTCTCAAATCAAGCTCGTCGAGGCGAGCGGCCGGCAGGCTCTCCAGGAAATATTCTCGGGGGCCGGGGTGAAAAAGGACATCTGGCCGGACCTGGCCATTCTCAACGGGACGGAACTCGGGGCCCGACCTCCCCAAGGCAAAATGGTTAAGATCGTGCGCTAGGGGCACGTCTATACGGAAGACCTGGAAGGGCCTGGCAAGGCGGAGGGCTATCTCCCGGCCTCATCAAGCACGCTGTGAGCCAGCCGGAGCGCCCGCAGGCCCTCCTCGCCGGTGACTTTAGAGGTTT
>CAYOZW010000285.1:0-4108 GCA_964408495.1 uncultured Eubacteriales bacterium | reverse complement strand
TTGTTTGCTCTATAAAGAATCCTCATTATAGATGAAACTGAGATGGTTCTCAATTCGTCGGCCGCAAGGTCCGGCTATAGCGAAGCCCCGCGCTTGATCTCAGCGGGAGTCCGGTAATCATAGCACTCGAATGGAATGTGGAGTTCTCCGGCGACCGCCTTGAGGTCGGCCAGGTGGTCTCCCAGGACGGTGATCGGATGGTTGGAGTTGAGCTTCCATTCAATCCGGCCGCAGAGCTTGATGTACCAATGCGGCCATTCGGGGTTGCACTTCCGTGAGCGTTCCTTCCATTGTTTTTCTGTGGGCACGTCGGTGATGCCCCGCCCGGCTGCCAGGTAGATCTTGTGGTCCCGGTAGGAAAAACGGGCCCAGGTGACCACTCCCGGGACGCGCACGACCACTGAGCATGTTCCGCCCCCCTCCTTGAAATACATCGGAGTCTGCCGCTCCGACCATGACCCTGCCAAAGAATCGTTCCTTCCATGGGCGAAGAAAGGGGCCAGGGCGCCCGAATTGACGAACCAGTAGAGGCCCTGCGCCGGGTCCCAGTAGCGGAAATCGTTAAACCCGACCGGCTGGCCTCCGCTGATGAGCTTGAGAAGATACATGGTCAGGGCGGCGGCGTCATCCGCTTCGGTGGCCGCCACCACCGTTGTCCCGTCCGTTTCGGGCCGGAGCTTGTTGTTGAGAAGACCCAGGGTCAGGTCTGTCGTCGGATAGTGCTCGATCCAGTCGAGCTGGTCCTGGACACCGATGAAGTCGAGCCCGAATTGTTCGATGAGCTCGAGCAGGGCGAAATAGACCTTCATCTGGAAAACCACCATTTCCCGGGTTAGGTGCTTTTTTGGGTTTGGACCGAACCGCAGGTCCATCCCCTTGCGAAGGAGGAAGTCCACCGCCCGCCGGGCGCGCTTTTCGGGGACCTTTTCGGCCATCTTGGCGAGCCGGAGGCCGTCGAAGCCCTCCCGGGCGATGCCGAAGTAAGTGAGGAAATCCGCGTCCGAGATCTTATTCCACATCTGCATGGAACGCGGGCCGACGGCCCCGTAGATGGACCCGCTGAGCTTATCCTTGATCTTTCTGGCTTTTTTCCGCTGGCTTTCACTGACTTCGACCTTGATGGCCTTGGGATAGGGGGGACGGTAGCTTCCCCGGTTGAGAAATGCGTCCAGGGCGCCAGCATATTCGTTGTGTTCCTCGAACCGTTCGATGAACAGCCGGTCGGTCTTGATCCCGACATGGGCCGTCCCGGAGGCGGCGGCGAAGAGGCCGACGCTTCCCGGGAAATCCGGGATGGCGCTGCCGAGAAGGAGCTTGGGCAGGTCCGCCGGAAGCTGCCACATCGGGGTGACCGAGAAATCGGGGTAGGCCCAGCCGGCCTGGAAGTTGATGAACCGGTCTCCCTTAGCTCGCTTGATCACCCGCAGGCCTTCGGCCACACTGGCCACGGGCCTGTCGGGATTGAGGATATTCGGTGTCCAGCCGCATTTCTTGATGACCCGGACGAGCTCGACGGTCTGGCGCACGGCCACCGGCCAGACCTCCTTTTTGGCTTCGGGTCGGCTGTCCAGGGGAAGATAGATGTCGACGACCTTTCTCATAAGCACCTCGCGCCCCCTAATCTACCCTTGGCCGATTGAGGATGTCAATAAAAACCGGGGACGTTCCCCAAAGGGACATCCTTGGATTAAGGTGACACCTAACTTAATTCAGTCTCGCCAGCAAGTGCTCAAGAGAATTAAGTTAGGTGTCACCTTAATTCTGAGGGGTGAGCAGACAGTCCTTCAGTCGGCAAGGCGAGGGGTATGGGCGAGAAGGTCATCCGGAGGCGAGCGGGCAGTCCTTCAGTCGGCAAGGCGAGGGGCAGTGGCATGAGAAACCCGTATGAGGAGAGAGCGGGCACGGTTTCTCGACCGGAGGGAGAGAAGAGCGAACGACGAATCGAGCCCGTTTTCCGCGCTGGGAGAAAACGGGCGCGGTTTCGATGCCACTGCCCCGAGCCTATTTTTCTTGACATCCCCGGAGGACTTACAGTAAAAATATCCTTTCCTCAAGGGAGTACCGCATGTTTGTCTGGGTCTTTCATCGTCTCTCGGGGCTCCTCCTGATCGTCCTCCTGGGATTCAAGTTCCTGACCTCTTTCTTCCTCATGACCAAGGACCAGAAGCCCGACTGGGCGCTCGTCCTCCACACCAATCCTCTGACCGACACCCTGCTCATCGTCCTGGTCGTCTTCCACGCCCTCTATGGCCTGCGGACGGTCATCATGGATTTGGGGGCGCGCCGGGAGAAGCTTCTCTTCTGGGTCTTCACCGTCCTCGGGGTCGTCTTGAGCGCCGGCCTGCTCATCGTCTATTTCACCAGGAACTATTGATGATCACGCACGACATCCTGGTCGTCGGGGGCGGACTATCCGGCCTGGCGGCCGCCCTGTCCGCCGACCCGAGCCTGTCCCTGGCCATCGTCTCCCGAGTCCACCCCCTGCGTTCTCATTCCGTGGCCGCTCAGGGGGGGATCAACGCCGCCCTGGGAAACAATCCGAAGGCCCGGGATGACAACTGGGAGAAACACGCCTTCGACACGGTCAAGGGAAGCGATTACCTGGCCGACCAGGACGCGGCCGACCTGATGTGCCGGGAGGCCGTCCCGACCATCCTCGGATTGGAACACTCCGGGGTGCCCTTCAGCCGCTTCCCGGGTGGCGTCATCGCCCAGAGGCCGTTTGGCGGAGCCGGATTTCCCCGGACCTGCTATGCGGCCGACCGCACCGGGCTGGTCATCGCCCACACACTCTTCGAGCAATCTATACGCAAGAAGGTCAAGGTCTACAGCGAAGCGCTGGTGACCAAGCTGGTGGTCGAGAACGGGCGGTGTGTCGGGGTTGTCATCTATGACCTGGCCACCGGGCAGGTCATGCCTATCCGGGCCAGGGCCGTTATCTTTGCCACCGGAGGCTACGGCCGGGTCTATTTCAGAACGACCAACGCCTACATCAATCACGGGAGCGGCATCGGGATGGCCTACCGGGCCGGCGTCGCCCTCAAAGACATGGAGTTCGTCCAGTTTCATCCGACCTCCATCTACCCCAAGAACATCCTGATCACCGAGGGGGCCCGCGGGGAGGGCGGTTACCTCCTCAATAACAAGGGCCAGCGGTTCATGGCCGACTACGCCCCTTCGGCCATGGAGCTGGCGCCTCGCGACATCGTCGCCCGGGCCATCCAGACCGAGGTCGATAAAGGCAACGGATTCGAGAAAGAATACGTCCATCTGGACCTGCGCCATCTGGGAGAAAAGACGATCGACAAGCGCCTGCCCTCGGTCCGAGAGATCTGCATCAAGTTCGCTGGCGTCGACCCGGTGGAAACGCCCATCCCTATCCAGCCCGCCCAACACTACTCGATGGGCGGGATCGATGTGGACGTCCTCTGCGCCAGCTCGCTCCCGGGATTCTACGCGGCCGGCGAATGCGCCTGCGTCAGTGTTCACGGCGCCAACCGGCTGGGCGGAAATTCTCTCCTCGAGACGGTTGTCTTCGGGAAGATCGCCGGCCGGGAGGCTGCGAATTTCGTCAAGGGATTGGAGGGAAAGGACGGGAGCGAAAAGGCGCTGCTGGATGAGTCGCTGGCCGAGAAAGAAAAAATCGACGGATGGATGGACCGGACCTCGGGCAAGATGGCCCATCACCTGCTCAACGATATCAAGGTCGTGATGAGCGATAAGGTGGGGGTCTTCCGGAGCAAAAAGCAGCTCCAGGAAGCCCTCGATGAAATCCGCGGGATCCGTGAGGACTACGGCCGGGCCTTCATCTCGGGCCAGTGTCTCCGCTTCAGCCAGGCCATCGTCAACCTCGTCGAGTTCGGTTACATGGTCGACCTCACCGAGGCCATCACCCTGGGGGCGCTCCTGCGAGAGGAGACGCGGGGCTCCCATTACCGGCTCGATCATCCCAAGCGCGACGACCAGAACTGGCTCAAGCATACCCTGGTGAGATTGAAAGACGGCCGGCCCGAGGTCAGCTATCGCGATGTCCAGATCACCAAGTACCAGCCCCAGGAAAGAAAATACTGAAATGATCTATACTTTCCGGATTCTGCGCCTCGACCCG
>CAYOZW010000284.1:3610-4169 GCA_964408495.1 uncultured Eubacteriales bacterium | reverse complement strand
GCGGAAAAGTTTTTCGGCGAAAAAGATCCCCTGGGACAGATTATAAACGTGAACAACCTTTGGGACATGAAAGTCACAGGTGTTCTCAAGAGGATCCCTTCCAACTCCATGCTTCAGTATTTTTGTCTCATTCCCTTTGATATCCTCCCTGCTGCGGGGAGAAGGGTCGACAACTGGCAGGGAAATTCCATATTGACCTATGTCCTCCTCGGGGATCAGAGCCTAGCGGAACAGGCGACCGCAAAAATCCAGGCTGCCGTGGAGAAACACAGTCCCAATGGAGCCCTCAATCAAACCTACACACTTCAGCCCCTGACACGCCTCCATCTCTACGGTCATTATGGATTTGACCGGTCAATGGGACCCATCAAATATGTGTATATTTTTTCTACCATCGGTCTTGTTGTCCTGCTCATTGCCTGTATCAACTTCATGAACCTGGCCACCGCCCGGTCCGGCAAACGGTCCAGAGAAGTGGGCATGCGAAAGGTTGTGGGGGCCGTCAAAAGCCAAGTCATCCGCCAGTTTTACACCGAAGCCATCGTCTATACTCTGATTG
>CAYOZW010000284.1:0-3600 GCA_964408495.1 uncultured Eubacteriales bacterium | reverse complement strand
TGTTATTCTGGTCTTTCTTTTGCTTCCCAATTTCAATGCCCTGGCCGGGAAGCAGCTTTCCCTCCAATCCGTCAATTTCACGGTTGTTTTGACGGGCCTTTTCGGTATCGCTATCTTCACCGGCATCCTGGCCGGAAGCTATCCCTCTCTATTCCTCTCCGCCTTCCAGCCCTCCCTGGTCCTGAAGAGCACACTGAGAGGGGGCCCCGGAAGCCGCCTCTTCAGGAGGACCCTCGTCGTCGCCCAGTTCGCCCTGTCCGTGGCCCTTATCATCGGAACAGGCGTGGTGCTCAAGCAGTTGGACTACATGAAAACCATGGATACCGGCTATGACAAGGACAATATCCTTTATGTGGCTTTGCGGGGAAACACACGGGAATCCTATGACCTTCTCAAGACGGAGATACTCAAAAGCCCTGCGGTCAGAGACGTGACGGCCTCCGGAGAGTTGCCCTCCGCCGTCTACAGCAACACCAACGCCGTTGCCTGGGAGGGAGCGGATCCCGAGTCCGATATCTCCTTTTCTTTGCTCAACGTGGACAATGACTTTGTGCGGACGATGGGCCTTGAACTTCTCGAGGGACGGGACTTTTCAGAGGAATTCCCAGCCGATGCCGAAACCGGCATCATCATCAATGCCAAGGGACGCCAGGTCATGGGAAAGTCAAGTGTGGTGGGTGACCAAATGACTTACGGCGAAGATGAGTATACGATTGTCGGTGTGGTCAAGGATTTTCACTTCCAGTCCCTTCGTGAAGAAGTGGAGCCGCTGTTCATGTACATGAACAGGGACGATATCCACAACCTCCTGGTGCGGATAAATGCAGGGGAGACATCCGCGGCAGTCAGCCATATCGAAAAGACGTGGAAGAGTATCGTTCCCTCCTTTCCGTTCGAATTCGGCTTTCTGGACAAGGAGTTCGAAGCGCTCTATGTGGCCGAGGAACGGCTGGGCCATATTCTCAGGTCCTTTGCCGGTCTGGCTGTGTTTATCGCCTGCATGGGGCTTTTCGGCCTGGCCTCATACATGGCCGAGCAGCGGACCAAGGAGGTCGGGATCCGCAAGGCATTGGGGGCTTCGGTCTCGCAGATATCACTGCTTCTCTGCAGGGAGTTTGCCCTTCTGGTCCTGTTGGCCAACGCCATCGCCTGGCCGGTCATGTTCCTGGTCATGAGAGACTGGCTCAATGGCTTTGCCTACAGGTCCGGTTTGAATGTGTCCGTCTTTGGCTCAGCCCTCGGAACTGCTCTGGTCGTGGCCTTGGTTTCCGTCGGTTTCCAGGCCGTCCGCGCTGCCCGTGCCAACCCAGCCGTCTCTCTCAAGCACGAATAGACGCTGCGCCCCGCCAGACTTCTTTCTGAACAAGGGACCGGATCGCCAGGATAGATAATAGGAAACGTTCTGCGCCTGGCCGTCCGGAAAGGATTTTGCCGCCTTGATTATCCCCTGCAACCGCCTTGAAGGAGGGGGAACGAAAAATGCCCGCCTTCCTCAAAGGCTTGGGTTGCAGAGGAAACTTCGCATATCCATGATTCCCGCTGGATAAGCGGTTAGCTCGCGAAAAAAAGGCTAGTCCGCCAATCCCTCGGTTGATTCCGTTTTGCCTCCCTTGAGCCCTCCGGCCGGTAGGGGATGGTGAACCTCGGGTGCCTTGATGAATTTCTTCACTGTCTCGGTCGTGCCGGCAACGCCCAGTTGTCCGAGCAGGAAGGAGAAGCTCTTTTCGAGGTCGGCGCCGATGGCTTCCCGGGCCTCCTTGGGCAGCGACCAGAATTGCTTCTTGAACGGGCCGACCGCCTTCTTGCGCAGCTTGTAGATGAACTGGGCCTCGGTGTCCTTGGCCTTGCGCTCCCCGGCGGCGTTGCTGCGCACCCAGGCATACATCTCCTCGCGCAGCGACTCGGGGACGGAGGGATGCTCGATGACGAGGTTCTGGAAGGCCGTGGCCAGGTGGACCTCGCAGGTCCCGGCCTCGACGAACTTGTGGAAGGCCGCTTCCGGAAGGGTGGAGGCGCCGTGCTGGACGGCCCCTCCCATGCCGTATTCGCGGCGGGCTTTCTCGCCGACGAGACGGAGCGTCTCGAAATCAATGGCCACCTGGGCCAGGGTTCCGTCGGGGAGGACGACCCCGCCGTGGCTCGTCCCCGTCTGGATACTGATCTTGCTGATCCCGGTGAGATCGCCGCGTCCGGCGTTGTAGCCCTTCATGAAGGCATCCAGGTCTTCGGGAGTGCTGTTTTTCTGGCCGACCTCGCCGATTTCGCCGCCGATCGAGATAGTGACACCCTTGGGCTCAAGCCCGCGGATGAACTTGGTGAAATCGGCACAGATCTCATAGTTGAGCCGCTGCTGCTCCTCGAGCGTCGGTTTGTTCAGGTCGACCAGGGTGGAGCTGTCGATGTCGATGTTGTAGAAGCCGGCGGCCACCGCTTCGACGATGAGGTCGCGGATGGCCTTGGTCTCCGTTTGGGGGTCGGCCGCGTATTTTTTGGCCGATGTCTGAAAATGGTCGCCCTGGATGAAGAGGGGGCCGCGGAAGCCTTCTCGGATGGCGGCAGCCAGAACGGCCGAAGCGTATTCGGAGGGACGTTGGTCGGTGTAGCCGATCTCAGAGCGGGCGATCTCGAAGATGAGGGCGCCGGCGTCGAGTTTGCGGGCGGCCCGGAAGACGGCCCGGGCCGAGTCGTAGGCCAGCATCCTCAAGTTCATCGCCGGAACGGTGAAGACCTTCTCGATCTCCCCGCGTCCGCGGGCCGTGTAGAGGTCGTGGATCGAAGCAGGCCGGAGGCCGAGCGCCTGGCCGGTCTCCCAGATCAGCCAGCGGGCCGCGGCCTGGGTTTCGGGCGCGCCGAAGACGGCCTCGTGGATCAGACTATCGAGTCGTTCGGGCAGCCGTTTTTCGTCCTTGACGATGATGCTGTCATCCTTAAATTCCAGGATATCCGAATATGATTTTAAGATGTTTTCGAGGGCGTTTGTGGCCATAATGATGCACTCCTTTATTGGATTCAATCGCGGTGACTGATAACTAGTATATCAAAAAATGCCGGGCGAGCCCATTCACATTTGATAATTCCACCTTCTCTTCTCCGACTGTTTTGTTGGTCTCACGGGGCCGCCCTATGCTCCCGCACCCCGGGGAACCAGTCCCGTCGGTTCCCCCCATCGGGATGATGATTTTGGAAGGGGGCCCAGGGGGATATCTCTCCCTGACCGCAGGACGCGGCAGCGTCCGAGGAGGGGAGGCAGGGAGCAAAACGACCGTTGGAAGGGGGAAGGCGAAGTGGATTCCCCCTCCAAGCACTTGGGTCCCCCCTCCGCTACGGGGGCATAAGGGCGGCCCCGTGAGACCATCATGGAGAGGGCTGATTCGGAGGCAACGGCTGGAATGTTGGCGCAGAAAATTATATAAGGGGCATGAAATGAATTGCTGCAACCAGGAGGCTGGATATGAAAATTAATCGTTTGCTTTATTTTACTTTACCCTTTGGCATACTTTTGATGAGCGGTTTTTTCGCTATCTCAATGGATATACTGGCTCCTGGGAATTCAGGGCCTTACGATGACCTGGTGGCGCTATTCAAAGAATGGCGGGAGTT
>CAYOZW010000283.1:0-4181 GCA_964408495.1 uncultured Eubacteriales bacterium | reverse complement strand
CGACGTCGCTTCGCGCGGCCGGAAGTCCCAGCATAACAAAAACCGGCTCATCTCCCGTTCCGTTGAGCTCTCTGAGGTCGGTCCCGTCTAGATCTGATATCCAGAGCGTTTTGTATTGGGGATCGGACCAGTCGACAAAAACCAGGTAGATGAGGTTCTCGATAAGCACCGGCGTTACGTAACGGAAATCCCGCTGGCTCTCGGTGAGCGGCGGAGGAGGAAGAGGAGGAGAGGGCGGCGGCTCCGGGGTGGTAGGAGACTTGCTGCATCCTCCGGTTAGCACCAGGGCGACCGTCAGAAGCCACCAACGTGTCTTTTTCGCAGGCACCTTATCTCTATCTGGATAGAGCCAAGAGAAGCATTATGCGGCAGCCCGGCGGAAGGTCAAGTCAGCCGTGCTCCCTGTCCCCCAATGAAATTACAGAAAAGGGAACCTTTTTGGCGTTTCATCCGTCTAACCATATGAAGAACAAGAATGAAACGCTCAAACTGGAGGATAAGATGAATTTCAAAGCGAAAGTCGCCATCCTGCTCGTGGCCGTACTGATCTCCCTGGCCGGGTTCAACCTCATCGCCTCTTCTTCGGCTGTCGACATGATGAAGATCGGGAAGAAAGCGGGCTACAAGATCATCGCCAACGTACTGGCTGAGGCGGACTTGCCCCAAAGCCGTTCCTGAGTCTGGAGAAAAATGCCGATGAACCTGATATCGCGTCTCTTGGCCTTCTGGGAAATGTTCCTGGAAATGCTGGATGCTTATGCCGTCATCGGCCGGCGAGACCTCAGTCCCCAACTCATTCCCATCTTTTGAAAGGCTGTGCCTTCTCCTCCGGGGGAAAGCACAGCCTCATTTTTTTCCCCCTTTATGGCTGTTTCAAGCCGACCATGACGACCGCCCAGCAGGCGATCGCCCGTTCCTGTCCCACTAGACCCAGCCCCTCGTTGGTCTTGGCTTTGATCCCTATGTCTCCCACCGGGATGCCCAGGATCGACCCCAATTCTTTCCTTATCCTCAGGGCATAAGGCGACAGCTTCGGCGCCTGGGCGACGACGACGAGGTCGATATTGAGGATCTCCGCTTTCTTTCTCTTCAGCCGGGGAACGATCTTGCGGAGCAGGACGACACTCCGGATGCCTTTCCATTTCGGGTCGCTGTCGGGGAAGATCTGGCCGATGTCTTCTTCCCCAAGAGCCCCGAGCAGGGCGTCGACGAGCGCGTGGATAAGGCAATCACCGTCCGAATGGCCGACTAGGCCGGAATGGTGCGGGATCTTGACCCCCCCCAGATAGAGAGCTTTTCCCTTGGACAGACGATGGACGTCATAGCCCAGGCCGATTTTAATCTTCAAGGAATGCCTCCGCAATTTTGAGGTCGGAAAGCGAGGTAATCTTGATGTTCCGGGGGTCGCCCTCAACGACGGCCACCGGATGCCCCGTCCTCTCCACCAGGGCCGCCTCATCCGTCCCGTAAAATCCCTCCTCCCGGGCCTCTTGCAGGGCTTGCTCCAGGACTTCCCGGACGAAACCCTGAGGAGTCTGAACCCGTTGGAGGCCGTGCCTCTCCAGGGTCCGGACGACGGTCCCGGCGGCCGTCTCCTTGATCGTGTCATCGACCGGGACGGCCGGGATAGCGGCGCCGGACTCCCTCGCCTTGGCGATCACGCGGCTGATGACCTCCCGGCCGACCAGCGGCCGCACGCCGTCGTGCACCAGGACGATATCAGCCGGACGGCAATGCACGCCTTCGAGTCCCCGGGCTACTGAATCTTGCCTGCGGGCTCCCCCGCGGACGACCGCGCTGACCTTACCATACCGCTTCCGATACTCTACCCCGCCCTCTTCGTCCCTCAGGACAAGAACGATCTCATCAACCTCCGGATGGGCCTCGAACCCCGCCAGGCTTCGGTCGAGCACGGGCCGGCCCTTGAGGAGGGCGAACTGCTTGGCGGAGCCGAAGCGCCGGCCTTCCCCGGCGGCGACGATGATGGCCGTCACCTTGGTCATCGGGCCTCTTCGTTGTACCGCCCGAAGATCATCTTGCCCACGGTCGTCTGGAGCACCGAGGTCACGGTGATGTCGATGTTCTGCCCGATCATCCGCCGCGAGTTGTCGACTACGACCATGGTCCCGTCATCCAGGTAGCCAACTCCCTGGTCCTTCTCTTTTCCCTCTTTGAGGATGAATATCCGCATGCTTTCGCCGGGCAGGACGACCGGCCGCAGGGCGTTCGCCAGCTCGTTGATGTTCAGGACGGCGAGGCCGCGCAACTTGGCCACCTTATTGAGGTTGACGTCGTTGGTGATGAGCTTGGCATCGAGCTGCCGGGCCAGCTCGATGAGCTTGGAGTCGACGTCCCGGATTTCAGGAAAGTCCATCTCCCAGATAACAACCGAGATCTGGGAGGATTTCTGAAGGTGATTGAGGACATCCAGTCCGCGGCGGCCCCGCTGCCTCTTCAAGGAGTCGGCCGAATCGGCCACGAATTGAAGCTCCTTGAGGACGAACTGGGGGATGACCAGCGTCCCCTCGATGAAACCGGTGTCGCAGAGGTCGGTGATGCGGCCGTCGATGATCACGCTGGTGTCGAGAATCTTGTAGCTGCGGCCGATGCTCTTCTCCTTGAAGAAACGGAAAAGATGCGCGGGATCGAGCCACTCCGATTTCTGTGCTCCCACCAGGAATCCGATATAGGGCATGATGATCAGGAAGAATATCCGGATGAACAGCGCGGTGGGCGCATCCGTGGTGATGTTTTTGTAGATCGCTCCCAGTGACCAACCCAGAAAGACTCCGGCATAGGTCCCGATGGTCGAGCTCCAGATGACCTTGAACTGAGTCCTCCGGATCCGGGTCTCGAGATACATGATGATCGCCCCGAAGATCAGGGCGGCGCCCGCGCCGGCGAAGCGGGGCAGCCGAAAGATCGGAAAAAAATAGCCGGCCGCAGTGATGCAGCCGATGATGAAGAAGCGAAAAATATGAATGCCCATAAGACCAATCCTTATTGAGAAAATATGATGGATGATGCTTCCCTGATGGTTTGAACGCCGATCAGCCGCGTTTTCGGCAGGTCCTCCTTCTCCAGCATGGCCAGGTTCCCCTTAGGCAGGACGACACTCTCGAAACCGAGCGAAAAGGCCTCCTTGATCCGGGCCAGCGGGCTCGAAACCGACCGGACCTCGCCGCTCAGCCCGACCTCGCCGAAGACGACGACGTCGCGGGGCAGGGCCTTGTTCTTGAGGCAGGAGAGGATTGCCAGTGTCGCGGCTAGGTCAGCTGCCGGCTCCTCGATCTGGAGCCCGCCGGCGACGTTGAGATAGATGTCCTGGCCGCCGAAGTTCGCCCGCAACTTTCTCTCGATGACGGCCAGAAGCATGCCCGTCCGGAAGTGGTCGATCCCGACCGTCATTCGCCTCGGGTTGCCGGCGAAAAGGGTCGGCGAGACGAGCGCCTGGACCTCGGCCAGCAGCGGCCGGGTTCCTTTGATCGTCGAGACGACGACACTCCCCGATTCTCCGGCCGGCCTCTCCTTCAGAAAAAAGGCAGACGGGTTGGGGATGGCCTGAAGACCCGAAGCGGCCATTTCGAAGATGGCCAGTTCCGAGACGGGCCCGAAACGGTTTTTCAGGGCCCGCAGCACCCGGTGGCCGTGGTCCCTTTCTCCCTCGAAAAGGAGAACGACGTCGACCATATGCTCGAGCGATTTCGGCCCGGCCAAGGATCCCTCCTTGGTGATATGCCCGATGAGGAAAGAGGAGACATTGCTCTTTTTAGCGAAGCGGAAGACCCCGTTGGCCGCCTCTCGCACCTGGCTGATCGTTCCGGGACTCGATGACAGCTTGGCCGAGAAGACGGTCTGGACGGAATCCAGGACGAAGACCCGTGGCTGGATCTTCTCGGCTTGGGCGATGATGCGCTCCAAGTTGGTCTCGGCCAGAAGATAAAGCTCTCCGTCCCGGACACCCAGCCGGTCGCCGCGGAGTTTGATCTGCTCGAGCGATTCCTCGCCGGAGACATAGAGGACGCGCTCGCCCTGGGCGGCGAAATCCCGGCAGACCTGGAGAAGGAGGGTGGATTTTCCGATCCCCGGCTCCCCTCCGATCAACACGACCGACCCGAGAACGACTCCTCCTCCCAGGACCTTGTTGAATTCCTCGCTCGGGATCCGGATCCTCTGCTTGG
>CAYOZW010000282.1:0-4185 GCA_964408495.1 uncultured Eubacteriales bacterium | reverse complement strand
AAACGGCTATGGAAAAAGTCAAAGGGAAGAGATAACCGTCCGCTAAGGTCTGATTTCCGGGTTGAAGTCTGTATCTCTAGTCGCCGTCCTATTTGTTTACGTATTTTTCGCCGGGGCGTGCCGGACTCCGCAAATCCCCGCTGAAGTGGAAAAGGCGAAAACACAGGAGAACGAGCTCTGGAGGGCCGGCGCTCCTGTTTATGCCGCCCCGGATTATGCCTGTTACCTCGAATCCCTTGGCGCCGCCAGGGAAAAACTCATCCGTCAGAACGCCCGGATACGCTGGTTGCGCAACTACAAGGAAGTCCGGACGGAGTATGCCGCCGTCTTGGCCCAGGGCGACGCCCTCATCCAAAAGGTCCGGGCGGAAAAACAGTCTCAATCGCGAGACTTCTCTGCGCAGCTCGCCGTTCTCGAGGAAAGAATCGGAAGACTCAGGATGCTAACCCGGACGATGAACGAGAATGACGCCGTCCGGCAGAACTTGGCCCGCGCGGGAGTCGCTTTCCAGGAAGCCGAAGCCTTCCTCAAGAACGAAAAATTCATGGGTCTTGCCGAGAAACTCTCCTCGGTCGACGGGCACATCCGCCAGGCCGAGGACGCCCTGTTCACGATTCTGGCCCGATACGCCGATGACTCCCAGGTGGCCCAATGGAGGAAATGGGCCGACGAGACGATCGCCGAATCCAGGCGAAAGGGAAAAACGGCCATTCTGGTCAACAAGCTCAAGCGGACACTGACGCTCCTGAAAAAGGGGAGGGCGGTCGGCGTCTATGAAATCGGGCTGGGAAAGTACGGGTTGACTCATAAGCTCTTCGCCGGCGACGAGGCGACGCCCGAAGGCCGCTACAAGGTCATTAAAAAGAACGCCAACAGTCGCTATCACAAAGCGCTCCTGATCGACTATCCTAACGAAGAGGACAGGAGCCGCTTTTCCTCGGCTAGGAAGAAAGGTCTGATCCCGGCCGGGGCGGCTATCGGCGGTCTAATCGAGATCCATGGGGGAGGCAACGATTTTCTGACCAATGGCTGCGTCGGCGTCGAGGATTCGGTGATGGACAGGATCTTCCCCGAGGTGGCTGTCGGGACTCCGGTGACGATCATCGGTTCATTCGAGAACGCCAAAAGCCTGCTGGTCGATTTCAGGAAATCCGGATCATGAGCTCCAAGAAAAGATTCCGCTCTATTTTGCTCTGGGTGTTGGGGGCCTTGGCGATCCTCGAAGTGGCGGCCCTATATGTCGCCTGGCCGAGAGCTCCTCTCGATGCCCGATGGAATGCTGGAGAGGACGACCTTCAGCGTTCGCCAGCCGGGATCGAGGCAGAGACGGGCTCACTCCGCAAGAAGATCGCGTCCCTGTCGCCAAAAGGTATCAATATCGTCATCGATTCGGCCCGAAACACCTTGACCCTCAAGAAAGGGGATGAGATCCTGCGCACGGCCGTGATCAGCTGCGGTAGCGGCAGCATCCTCGAAGAGCCCGGCGGAAAGAGGACTTGGGTCTTCGATACGCCCAGCGGTGAATTCAAAGTCAAATCCAAACTCGTCGATCCAACCTGGGTCAAGCCCGACTGGGCTTTTATCGAGGAAGGCAAGGAAATCCCCAAAGAACGGGAGGAAAGGCTGGAAAACGGTGTCCTGGGGGATTATGCGCTCGGTTTCGGGGACGGATACTTTATCCATGGGACTTTGTATACCCGGCTCCTTGGCCAGAGCGTGACCCACGGGTGTGTCCGGGTGGGGGACGAAGACTTGAAGGCCGTCTTTCGGGCGGCTTCCATAGGGACGAGGATCTATATCTATTGAACAGAGAACGCGCCATGACGGTTTTGAAAAGAGCCGAGATAAGCCGCCTCTGGAAGGGACTGCTCCTGTTCATCGTCATCGGCTTATCCGGTGGGGGACTCGCCCAAGAAAAAGACCCACTGATCCAGAACCGCTTGGCCAAGGAGGAGCTTCAGCTCGCCAGGACTCCCTCGCTTTATTTCATCATCTATCTCAAGAGCAAGACGATCGCCCTGAAATCCCGGGGCATGCCCCTCCGGGAATGGAAGATCGATAGTCTTCATAGGTGGGGTGACCCGCCTCCGCCCGAAGCCATGACGCTCCAGAAAAAAAGCACTTTATTCCCTCCCAAGAGGACGAAGATAAAACCGGCCGCCAGTGAAGAAGAAGCGGCCGCGTTCGAGCCGGACGCCCTGGAGCTCAAGGACATGCCGTCCCGATTCACAGTCTTTCTGAGCGACGGCATGCAGATCTATGTCCGGGCACGGGCCAGAGGCTTTCTTCCTCGCCTGGGGAGCATCGGCCATTTCTTCGCCTGGTATGTTTGGGCTCCCATGACGAACCTGTACTCTGCGATAAGGAAGAAACCGCAGGCAGCTCTTGATATCGTCCTGGCCGAAAATGAGGATAGCCGCGCTCTTTATTGGGCCTTCCATGACGGCTTAAAGGGACTGATATATCCTCTCTAGCCAGAAACCTCGAATTCCGCCTTGTGATTATAATAGTAAAATTATTTTATTAAATATACTTGACAATTACATACTCAAATATTATACTTTATATTGATTGAATCAGGAGGAAAATATGGCAAAGATAATCGGTATTGATCTCGGAACAACGAATTCTGTCGTGGCGGTCATGGAAGGTGACAAAGTGACCGTCGTCCCCAACGAAGAGGGAGGGCGAACCACCCCTTCTGTGGTCGGGTTTACCACGAAAGGAGAACGACTGGTCGGGCAGGTGGCTAAGCGGCAAAGAGTCACCAACCCGGAGAACACCATTTATTCGATAAAAAGGTTCATGGGGCGGCGCTTCAGTGAGGTCTCTCAGGAGATAAAACAAGTGCCCTTCAAGGTCACTAAGGAAACGAATGGCGACGTCAGGGTTGAAGCTCTGGGCAAACAGTACGCCCCGCCCGAAATTTCGGCTATGATCCTGCAGAAACTGCGCAAAGCGGCCGAGGATTACCTCGGAGAAAAAGTCGAGAAGGCGGTCATCACCGTTCCCGCTTATTTCAATGACAGCCAGCGCAAAGCCACCAAGGATGCCGGCAAGATCGCCGCCCTGGATGTCGTCCGGATAATCAATGAGCCCACCGCGGCCGCCCTGGCCTATGGCATGGATAAGAAAAAGGACCAAACCATCGCCGTCTATGATTTTGGCGGCGGGACCTTTGACATCTCCATCCTGGAAGTGGGTGAGGGAGTCGTCGAGGTCAAATCCACCAACGGTGATACACATCTGGGTGGCGACGATATCGATCAGCGCGTTCAAGACTGGATCGTGACTGAATTCAAGAAAGAATCGGGGATCGACCTGAGCGTGGATAAGATGGCCTTGCAGAGACTCAAGGAAGCCGCTGAGAAAGCCAAGATGGAGCTTTCGACGACCATGGAGACGGAGATCAACCTCCCCTTCATCACGGCCGATCAGGCCGGCCCCAAACATCTGCTGATGAAGCTTTCCCGCTCTAAGCTGGAGCAGCTCGTTGAGGATCTCGTCCAGCGTTCGGTCGGGCCCTGCAAACAGGCTTTGGCCGATGCCAATATGAAAGCGGAGGATATCGACGAAGTCATCCTCGTCGGCGGGCAGATCCGGATGCCTCGTATCCAGGAAGTGGTCAAGAATTTCTTCGGCCGCGAACCTCATAAGGGGGTCAACCCTGATGAGGTCGTCGCCATCGGCGCGGCCGTCCAGGGCGCTGTCCTGGCCGGCGATGTTAAGGATGTCCTTCTCCTCGATGTCACGCCGCTAACCCTCGGGATCGAGACCCTCGGCGGCGTTTTCACCAAGATGATCGCCCGAAACACGACCATCCCGACGAAAAAGACCGAGATCTTCTCGACTGCGTCGGACAACCAGCCCAGCGTTGAAATTCATGTTCTTCAAGGAGAGCGGGAGATGGCTTCCTACAACAGGACCCTAGGTCGTTTCCATCTTGACGGCATTCCGCCGGCACCCCGGGGCGTTCCCAAGATCGAGGTGATCTTCGACATCGACGCCAACGGTATCCTTCATGTCTCGGCCAAGGACCAGGGCACAGGAAAACATCAGGCCATCACCATCACCGGCCACAGCGGCCTTGATGAAAAGGAGATCGACCGGATGGTCAAGGACGCCGATGCCCACTCCGAGGAAGACAAGAAGCGTCAGGAATTGGTGGACGCGCGCAACCAGGCC
>CAYOZW010000281.1:0-4192 GCA_964408495.1 uncultured Eubacteriales bacterium | reverse complement strand
TCATCCTTCACCCCGAGGAGCCGGCCGATTTCGGCATTCATATCCGCGTTCCCGGCTGGGCGGTCGGAAGACCGGTCCCCGGAGACCTGTACCAGTACGCCGACTTTCAGGATGTGCCCGTAACAGTGCATGTCAACGGAGAAACCATTCCCCTTGAAACTGAACAAGGCTACCTCCACCTCAGGAGGACCTGGAAGGACGGCGATATGATCGAGGTTGGCTTCCCTATGCCCGTCCGGAGGGTCGCCGCCAACGCTCTTGTCAAGGACGATATCGGGAAGATCGCTCTGGAGCGCGGGCCGATCGTCTACTGCGCCGAGTGGCCGGACAACGGCGGTCAGGTTTCGAACCTGGTGCTTGACGACGAGAGCCCTCTCACCGCCGAACGCCGTGACAACCTGCTCAATGGGGTGACGATCGTCAAGGGAGAGGCCACGGCCCTCTTTGCCGGGCGGGGACGGGAGCCCGTCAGCAGACAGAAGCAGGAATATATTGCTATCCCGTACTACTCCTGGGCTCATCGCGGGGAAGGGGAGATGGCTGTCTGGCTGCCGCGTGAAGAGCCCCTAGCCAGGCCGCTTCCCGAGCCGGGCATCGCTTCGACAAGCGAGGTCAGCACTTCCGGGGACAAGCCGGGGAGAGCCGTCAACGACCAGTGGGATCCCCAGAGCTCCAGCGACCGTACTCACCCTTACTTGTACTGGTGGCCGAATAAGGGGACGCTGGAGTGGGTCGAGTATGAGTTCGCCAAGCCGGCCACGGTCTCGGCCGTGGAGGTCTACTGGTTCGATGATACCGGACAGGGCGAATGCCGGGTTCCGGGCTCCTGGCAGCTTTTTTATCGCCAGGGCACGAATTGGGTACCGGCCCGAGCCCTCGATTCATATGGAGTCGAAAAAGATAGCTTCAACCGGGTCAGGATCCGGCCCGTGCGGACCCCTGCTCTCCGTTTGGAGATCCAGTCCCAGAAGGACTGGTCGGCGGGCCTTCACGAGTGGAGGGTAGATTGACAATTGGATGGGGCCTGTCGCGGCGCATTCCCGTCCGTCCTCGCTTAAAACCCGCCCACCCACCACCATCTCGCTCCGGGCGGGCGGAAATGCACCGCGCCACCCATCCAATTAGTGGGCCAAAAGGGGAAGAGAAAGGAGAGGTGTGAGATGCTGAATTGGACAGGATGGGACAACCCTTACGCGATCGCCTACATGCTGGTCATGCTGGGTACGATCATCTTTGTTTGGCTCATCCCGGACGAATACCTGTACGAGTGACCGGCCGGCCATTAGATCCTAGAAATGACACCGGTGATCAAAGTCCTGCCGATCGCGCTCGTCGTCGGGCTCTTGAGCGCTTCCCCATCGGGCTACTGCCAGGAAAGGTTCAACGATGTCCGGCAAGGCATGGCTGACTTCCTGACCGCGGTCAAGACGGCCTCGAACACCGGCGATTTTGACTCGGCAGGTAAGAATCTCTCCGCCGCCGGGAGGGCCTGGACGGAAGACGTCAAGCCGATGATCCTCGAGGGCGTCCGGACCAGCGAACAGTTCCAGGAATATTTCGACCGCATCCCGGAGGTCGAAGCCGGTCTTGCCGAACTCGCCCGGGAGATCGAGCAGGGTGATCGTCGGGATGTCGAACTGCGTGTCAATGCCATCATCTGGGCGATCAGCCACCATCCGCGCGGGTTCGATATCCCGCAACCCCGCTACACGGCCTGGGATTGGGTTTTCGGTCTGACTATCGGGATCGGATTCTGCATCCTGGCTGTCCTCTCCGGCCTCTACCTCCGCCGTTCCTACTACCGGCGATACTCCCGCTTCCCGGCCGAGAAGGGGAAAGGATAGGCGGCCATGCACGCCGACTTCATCATCATCGGGTTGTACCTGGCCTTGATGTTCATCGCTGGGATCTTTTTCAGCCGGAACATCAAGAGCACGGCCGACTATTTCCTGGCCGCGCGCTCGGCCCCCTGGTTCTGGATCATGGGCGCCGTCTGGGCGACCAACATCGGCTTTCTACACGGCTATCTCGCCCACGGCGGAGCGGCCTATGAATGGGGCCTCATCCAGGCCAACTTCGAATGGTTCCAGGGTCCCTTCGGCTACATCATCTCCGGATTGTTTTTCATCGCCTTTTATTGGCGGGCCGGGATCTATACAGTCCCCCAATTCTTGGAGCGTCGTTACGGTCCGGCCATCCGGTCGATCTACAGCCTGGCCTGGATCGTCATTTTTGTCGTCACCATCGCCGCCGAGTTCTACCTGGGCGGGATCTTCCTCAAGAACCTCCTCCACATCCCCTTCTGGCCGACCGTGTTCGTGCTGGCCGCCGTGGTCGGGACCTATACGCTGCTGGGCGGACTGGGCGCGGCCATCATGATGGAGTTCGTCCAGTTCATCATCATGATGCTCGGGACGATGCCGCTCCTCTTCATCCTGCTCCGGATGGTCGGCGGATTCGCCGGCGTCAAGAGTGTCCTCCTCGAGCAGTGGGGAGTCAGTGCCCAATATTTCACCGTGCTTCCCGATATCCACCATCCCTATGGCCCCGGTCCCTGGATCATCCTTGGACAGTGCCTGGTCGTGACCCTCGGCTGGTGCGCCGGCCATCAATCCATGGTCCAGAGGAACCTGGGAGCCCGGACCATCTACGACGCCAAGTTTGGCTACGTCATGGCGGCCATCCCCAAAACCATGGGCGCTTTTCTTTACATCGTGCCGATGATCATCGCCCCCATCATCTTCGCCCAGAACGGGATTTTCGTGGAACGAGCCGACGCTTCATATGCCAAGCTCATCATGCACCTCCTGCCTTCCGGGATGCTGGGACTTTTCATCGCCGGGTTGCTGTCGGCCGGGCTAAGCTCGATATCGAGTGTCCTCAACTCGACCTCGACGATGATCGTCAAGGACTTCTACGAGCGTTTCCTGGTCAAGGGGAAGCCCGATCATCACTATTTTCTGGCCGGCCGGGTAACGACCTTCGGAGTGATCGCGGTTTCAATTCTCCTTGTTCCCGTCGTTCTCAAGGCTTACCTCATCATGTGGTTGGAGCAGACCCTCCTGGCCATGGTCCTGGGGCCTTTTATGGGGGTTTTGATGCTGGCCATCTTCTGGCGGCGGGCGAACACAACAGGGAGTCTCTCCGGCTTCCTGACAGGCGGCGTTTTCGCCGTTCTCCTCCAGCAGGTGTTTGGGGTCAATATTTTTTTCCAGATCAGCTGGTGGTCGTTCGTCGTGACGACCATCGTCACAATCATTGTCTCCCTGGCGACGGGGAAGCCGCGGCCCGAGCAGGTGGATGGCCTGACCTGGGAAAGCGATTTCCGGGCCAAACTGGGTGAGGTGTTAGAGGAACGGGCGAAAAAGACCGCCGCGCCGGTCGGCCCGGTCCACCGACCGGTCTTCCACCGTCCGCCCTGGTACATGAACATAAAATATTGGGCGACGGCCATTCTCCTTTCCCAGATTCTTCTTCTTTTCTTTTTCGGTTGAGATGGGGGAACGAGCATGAGCCAAGATGACAAGGAAAAAGCAAAAGGAGCGGACCCGAAGCTGATCGTCGCTGTCCAGATGCTCTCGATCGGCATCATCCTCCTCGTCCTCGGACTGGCCACGTTTTTCCTGAGTTCCGTCGCCGAGATGGAGCCGTTCATCCGCCTGACCTTCTTGATCAGCATGGGCGGCATCATCGCCGTCGGCCTGGTCTTCGGCATCGGCGGCGGAATCCTCTACCGGCGGGCCAAGAAGACATGAACATCCTCAGGTTCGCACCGCGCTTTTGCGATGCCAACGGAGTGGTCAGCAAGTTTTGCGCGAAATCGCTCCGGGTGCCGGTGGCGGCTGAGCTCGTCTACCTTCCCTTTGTCCTGTTCAAATACTCTATTAGAACATCCGGGCATGCCGGGAGGCGAAAAACGGCAGCCGGGCTTTTTCTGGTCGATCTGGTCCAGGCGACACCGATGAACATCCGCTCCGGCACGACCTTCTTGAGGGACGGGAATATAACCGGCTCCCTGACCTCCTTGATTTCGATCTCTTCCGCTGTCGAGGGAGACGAAGCGAAGGCGATCCGGGTCGGGACCCAGGAAATCGCAGCCACGCAGGTCCTTCCGGCGCTCTTGAATACGGAAGCCGCGGTCTCCAAGGGGAAGAAGGTGCTACGCTATGACCTCATGCGTCTGGCCGGAGGC
>CAYOZW010000280.1:0-4193 GCA_964408495.1 uncultured Eubacteriales bacterium | reverse complement strand
AAGGGTTCCGACCGGCCACACGCCGATGAACTGGAAAAACTTGTCCAGAAGCTGCGGGTCGAAAATTTTGCCTTTTTCAAGGGACATCACTTCATAAATCTTATCGGGAGGATAGTCTTTTTTGTAAGACCGCTTCAGGGCCAGGGCGTCATAGACGTCGCAGATAGAAACCAGCAGAGAGGCCAGGTGCGGCTTCCTAGGGTAGGCGACCTTGGGATAGCCGCCGAGGTCATAACGGAGATGGTGTTCGAAGGCCACGACGGGGGGGAGGATGCCAAGGTAGTCTTTGTAACCTTCGAGGATCTTGGCTCCCAGCAAGGGGTGATCTTTTATTCGGATGAATTCCTGCTCGTCCAATTTTGATTTTTTCTTCAAGATTTTTTGCGAGATATAGAGCTTTCCGATATCGTGATACAGGGCGGCGATGCCGAGGTCCAGGACGTCATCCTTGGCCAACCGGAGCTTTGCGCCGAAGAACATGGAAAGGAGTGAGACATTGAGGAGGTGGACAAAAGTCGTCAGGTCTTTCTGCTTAACCGATACCAGGTTGAGGAGCTCCTGGTGACGGCCGAAGAAATCTTCCATGATGTTGAGAATGTTGAACCGCAAATCGAGATAGTCGATTTCTTCATCGTTCAGGACGACGCTGAGGGAGTGAGTCACAGCCTGGAGCGAGTTCTTGTACTTCATCTGGAGCCGGTCCGCGGCCTCCGCCGTGCCTTCTCCCTTGTCCAGGAAGCGGAGGCGGCCGGCCCGGATGTTCTGGATGCCATTCAGGGTGAAATATTCCTGCTCAGTGACCCGCTCTGTCTTCTTGGACCGGGTCAGGAAGGTGATGAACTGGCGCAGCTCTTCGAACCCCAATCCCTGTTGGAAGACGATTCTCTCGATACGACTGTCCTCGAGGAAGCTGATGAGAGGGCCCATCTTCTGGCCCAGGTTGAAGAAGATCTCGTTTTCCCAGGCCAGCTCGCCGCTCACGACCCCGAGTATCAGTTCTTTTCTATCCGCCAGCACCTCCTGGATGGCCGCGTACAAGCGTTCGACAAATTCCCTGAACTTAGGGTGATCCTCAGAATAGATCTTGCCTGCCTGCAGGGCGTTCATAAGATGAATGAAGCAGACTTTGACCTTATCCTTCACGCCATTTCTCCAGAAGCCGCCTCGCTTCCTGACGGACCCTTCTGTTCCAGAAATCGCCCCGCTGGGCCAGAGATTCGAGAAAGGGGACTGATTCCCGGAGGTTCTTTTCCTCCACTATCCGGATATGCCGGATGAGCTTTTTGTTCCGGATCCCGTAAGGCGACTGAAGGTTCATAAGCTTGGCAAAGGCGACATGCTTGGTTCGCTCATTGCGCATCAGCAGGAGCAGGGCCTCGGCCTGGATCTGACTGTCTTTGGGCTCCAGGGCTGTAAACAAAAAGGCTTCGTCGTATTCGCTGAGGTGCTGCATCGCCTTGAGGACTCGGACTTTCACCGTTGGATCCCCGAGGAGAAATATGTATTTGAGGAGATCCAGGGAAATTGCCGTGTCGATGACTTCCAGAGCGGCGGCGATCCTTCCGAGAAAGCGGGTGTCGGAGGACAAACGCTTAAGACCCGCCTTGAAGTCAGAAAGATGGGCGCCGAAGAAGCCGAAATAGGCCCGCAGCATGGTCGGAGTGACCGCTTTTTGCCTGAGAATTTTGTCCAGGTAATCGTGACGATCCAAGACGCTTTCCCTCAGCTTCTCGATAAAAAGGGTGAGTCCGGGCCGGTCGTCCCCTTCAAGGATGAAGCCTTCCACAAGCTCCGAAAGAGCACTTCTCAATTTCTGGAAGGCCGGCTCCCCGGCTATCTCCTGAGACCGGTTCTGCATGACTTCGAGAAGGCAGCCCAGATATTCGAGGTCTCTCTCTTGGGCGATTCGGTCCCATTCTTCCAAGACGCGGTTGAGTTGTCTCGCCGCGTACTCGGGCTGAGCCTCTTCGGCCAGGAGGTTAAGGAGCAGGTAGCTAAAGTTTTTTTGGAGGGTTTCGAGGTCCAGGCTGACCTTTTTATCGAAGGAAATCTCGTTCAGGAGACCGCTGAGGGTCTGACGGTAGATGTCGGAGAGAAGTTGACCCGATGTTCCGGAGAGCAGGGCCTTGATCTTTCTCTCGACTTCCGCCCTTTTGTTCTGAGGATCGTCGGAATGGAAGAGCTCTTGGAGCGAGGTCGAGATCTTCTTGTGCCGTTCTTTATCGACAATTCTGGTGAATATCGTAAAGCCAAGGGAATCGAACTTCTCATTGCCGATGATCTCTTCCCAGAGTGTCGAAGCCAGGTCCCCTTCATTCATGTCGGATATCAGGAGCTTCAGGTTCTCGAATTTTGATTCGGTTGGAGTCTTCTGTCCGGCCATAACGGATTTGAGCAAGTTTTTCGCGCAGAGGCGGTGTTTCTCTTGCGACGTTTCCTTGAGGTACTGAAAGAACTTGACGAAATTCTTCTGTAGCTCCTCGTTCTGGACTAGGTCTTCGGAGTTGAATCTGCCGATAACCCGGTCGAAGCTGCCGGCCAGTTGGTCGAGCTTGAGATGGTCGTCCTCCTCGACGGCTTCCATCAGGAGGTAGGGCCAGATGTCCTTGATTTCCTCCCCTTCGCCTTGGAGGAGGAGGCCATAATCCAGGACTTCCAAACTGATGTGGATGATATTTTCTTTTTTCAACACGGCCTCGGCCCCCCCCAGCCTGATGAATTCTTTGATAGGCAGGGTGAGCTTGGAGGCGAACCTCATCAATTCGCTGAGGGAGATGCCATGGCGGATCTCCAGCCGCTTGATTTTGCGAAGATGGAAGAGCTGGGCCAGGCCCAGATAGGTCCTTTCGCCTTCCCAAAATCTATCATCCAGGAAAAGCGAATGGGGCGTGAACCCGATGGACACAGGGTCCAGGAAATTAAAGAGCGACTCGAGTTTCCCTTCGAGATCTTCGACCGTGGCCTTAAAGGCCGGGTGGTCCAGGTTGTACATGGTCGCCATCTTGAAGGCGACCTTGAGGACTTTTAGGAATTCCTTGATTAGCCGGTCTTTTTCCGGCGCCGGGCTCTCCGCTCTTGCTCCGGACTCTCCCTGTTGTTCGAGAGCCTGACCGAAGACGCTGGATCCGGGCATCGTTCCTACGTTTCCTGAAGCAGCCAGAACCCTGACATAGTGCCGGCTGCGGCATGTCCATTCTGCCTGTTCCTCCCTGGGGATGGCTATACCCTACCCGGGTGAATCGGGGGGTGAATTTAGCCTCAGGGGAGGGGGGAAGCGGCGCAATCCGAGCGCCAGGCGAGGTCAGAAAAAGGGGGGGGTCAGACCCAGGGGCTGCCCTCAAGGCCTCTTCTGCTTAAGATTAGGCCTTTTTTAGCCAGCGCCTCTCGATCTCTTCGAGTGTCTTCCCCTTGGTCTCGGGCAGGAAAAAGATGATGAAGACGAAAACGAGGACGCACATCAGCGCATAGAACCAGAAGGCCGTGGTCTGGTCCAGGCGGTCGGCGATGACCGGGAAACTCAGGGTGACCGCGAAGTCGGCTACCCAAAGCGCCACCGTGGCTAGAGCCATAGCACTTCCCCTCATCCGTGTGGGGAAGATCTCGCTCATCACCACCCAGACGATAGGACCCATGGCCATGGCGAAAAAGGCGATATAGAGAAGGATGAGGAGGAGAATCCCCGTCCCCGAGAAATTCTCAACTTTGAAGGCGGCGCCGAGCAAGAACTGGGAGACCCCCATGCCCGCAGCCGCGATTAGCAGGAGGGGCTTCCGGCCGACCTTGTCCACCAGGAGGATGGCGACGATCGTGAAAAGCATGTTGACCAGACCGACAATCGTCGACTGGCCGATGGCCGAGATACGTTCGAACCCGGCCCGCTCGAAAATGCGCGGCGCATAATAGAGGATGGCGTTGATGCCGGTGATCTGCTGGAGGATGGCCAGAACGACGGCGATGAAAAGCGCCCGCCTGAACCCCGGCCGGAAAAGCTCGGCCAGCGATCCCTTCTCTAGAAGCAGTGTATCCTTGATGCTCCGGACCTCGGCCGCCGCCATTTCGCTATCGTTAACTCTGGAGAGGACATCCAGCGCTTCGGATTCACGGCTCTGTTTGACCAGCCAGCGGGGACTCTCGGGAAGGAAGAAGACGCCGAGATGGCGGAGTCCGAACAAGCAGCGCAGGAAATCGATGCT
>CAYOZW010000279.1:0-4198 GCA_964408495.1 uncultured Eubacteriales bacterium | reverse complement strand
CTGATTTGCGGAGCAAAACAGGGGGGTTCCAAGGGGGATGGCCCCCTTGGTCGGAGGACGAAGTCCGAGAAGGGGAGGCAGCGAGCGAAGCGAGAGTTGGAAGGGGTAAGGCGAAGCCTTATCCCTCCAAAGAGTCGCTGTGGGGAAATTCGCGGGCCTTCGAGCTCATGCCCCGAGCCTATTCATCCGCCCCCGAGGAAGGGAAAAATGGCGACGACATCCCCGTCGTGGAGGGAGGTTTCCAGCCAGGCCGGGCCATGGACGGGTGTCCCATTCTTCATGATAACGATATCGGACGGCAGCGCCTCCGCTCCTGGGAAAAGCTGTTTTTCCCGCTCCGGAGTGTCGCCGATGCACTCCAGCAACAGGCGAAGCCGGACGTTAGCAGGAAGATCAACAGCCCTCTCTCGGCCGCCGAAAAGGTCTCGGAAGGGCCCGAAGAATTTAACCTTGATCCTGATCATACCTTGCCCCGGCTTTTCCCCGCCGGCTTCTTTGGGACCTTCTCGAGAGGCGATCTCAACAGCCGCTCCACGAGGGAGGGAAGGATGGTTTCGGACTCGATGTCCAACACCTCGACCGGCCGCTTCCCCAGAAGGCCTTGGACATCTTCGAGAAGGGACCTTCTCACCACAAAAAGACAATCGAGTTCCGACCGCGAGAGGACGGCGGAGAGGTCCGGCCAGACTCCGCGGCCGGCCAGTTCCTGCGGTCCGACCTCGTCGACGATCAGCCATTCTCCTGCCGGACAACTGAGGATCGTATTCTGTGCGGCCTGCAAGCCTGAAGGAAGAAAATAGTAAGGACCCACCCTCTGCCACCCGGCCCGTCCTTGACGGCGGAGGAATGGGACCGATTTTCCCGTCTTGATATCGAAGAGGTCATAGCCCGAAAGCTGGCCCCGTTTCAAGACGGCTGGGCTGAGGTAGCCGGAAACAGGAACTCCCTGGGCCCTAAGGACGGGAAGGAGGTTCTTCAAGAAACTGGTTTTTCCCGCGTGAACGGGGCCCGTCAGGACGAGGATCATGCCCCCCAAGATAGAACAGGATTATTGTGAAGTCAAAACGAAGAGAAGAATCCGTCTATCCTACCGGGACACTAGCGGACAACGACGCGCGATTCCCGAGTCGTAAAATTAATGCTTTGGCCGGTCGTCGTGTTAGCGGACACCCCTGTCACCATGATGCGGGCCTCCCCCGGAGCAGCCGCATCAAAAACCAGGATGGCCATGTTCCCGCCTCCCCTGACTCCCTGGGCTAGCTGCGGACTGGAGAATCCCATCGTACAACTCCCCGCGGCGATATTCTTCAGGAAGGGGACTTTGGCCCCGGGCATCCTGATCATCCCCCCTTCGACAACGTCCTTGAGTTTGACGACCTGAGGATCGAAGCTCAGGCTGACGGACATATTGCCGATTTCTTGCTGGCTCCTGACATTGACACTGATTCGGAACTCCCGCCCTTGGGGAACCTCAAAGCTAGCCGGATCGAGAGACACCTCACTAGGGCCAAGGTCATCCTGCGGTTCTTCTTCCGCTTCTTCCGGAGCCGGCGAGACTCCGGATTCGTCAGTCACCGACGGATTTCGTCTCTCCATCTCATCGATCGGAAGGCGATCGCCCCGGCTGGTCGATGAGATTCCTTCGAGCTCAATCCAGAGGGGTTTGTCATCTTCAGCTGTCCTCTCCAATGAACGGATGATGTAGGGAGTAACGGTCAGGACGAGGTCGGATTGATCGATGGTTTTGTCGGTCGAGCCGAAGAGGTTCCCGATGATCGGGATACCGGCCAACCCCGCGATCCCTCGCAGGGACTTTCTCTCCTCATCTCGCAGCAGGCCGGCGAGAAGGTTGGTTTCACCGTCCTTGAGGCGAATTACGTTCTTGATCTCGCGGTTGGAGATGATCGGGATATCGGCGAACCCGGACCCGGCAATATTGGTAATCTTGACCTCGATCTCCAGGGTAATCTCTTTTTCCAGGTGGATTTTCGGCTTAATCGTGATTTCTAAGCCGACATCCTGGTAGGTGAACGAGGTGATCGGCTGTTGGCTGACTCCGCCGGCGGCAATCGGCGTAAAGGTCGTTTGAGGAATAGGGACCTTCTGCCCCACCAGGGTTTTCATCTCTTCGTCGCCGACGCCCCGCAGACGCGGTTGGGCCAGCACCTTGGTGTCGGAGTCCGCCTGGAGAAACCGGATCAGGGCGCTCGGCAGGGATATTTGGTAGCTGGAACTGGCGCCCAGCTTGAGTTCCCCAAGGCTATACCAACCCGCGTCTTCGGTGGCCCCCGGCCCGGCATAGCGGAGACCGACCAGAGCGTTGTCCAAGTCGACCCCGATCTCCCGCAGCTTTTGGCGGGAGACCTCCATGATCTCGAGGTCGACGATGACCTCGCCCCGGGGCTTGTCCCATTTCCGGATGAGCTTGGCGGCCAGCATGATATTGGCCGGCGTGTCCCGGATGGTCACGGTGTTGAGCGTCTTGTCGACGAAGATGTTGGGCGCCCGGATCTGCGACCGGAGCATTTGCTGCAGGGCGGCGAAGATGTCCTGGGCATTGATGTTGGACAGGTAAAACACCATGATGGCATGCTGTTCGTACTGGATGCGCTTGACCGGCTGGTCGGGAATGACGATCAGAGTCTTCTCGTCGATCACCCGGTAAAAATTCTTGCTGGCCAGGCAGAGGTAGGCCACGGCTTCCTCGAATGATTTCCCCACGATATCGATAGTCACCTGCATGTCCTTGAACAGTTCATCGAAGATGATGTTCACTTCGGCGTGTTTCCCCAACGCCTGAAAGATCGAACGCAAACTGGCCTCGTTGAACTTGAGTTCGATCTCGTCCCGAGGGGCCTGCAGCTTGACCGGGTACTCGATGATCTCCTCCTTGGGCTCCTCAGGGGGGGGCGCTTCCTGCGTAAGCCGGCGCATCTCCTCGAAAATGGACCTGTTCTGCGGATCATAGACCAGGGCTTTTTTGTAATCCTTGAGAGCCTCGTCGATGCTCCCTTGGACAACGAAGTTCCGGGCGGACCGGAGATAAAACATGCTGGCCGACAGACGCACGCGCAGCAGAGACATCTTGTAGGCGTACTCGCTTGGCTTCTCCGCGATGGCCTTTTCATAGTATTCGATCGCCCTGTCCCACTCCTTGTTGATCTCGGCTTCGTTGCCCGTCTGGAAATAGTGCGGGCCAAAGCTTACGCAACCCCAGAGCAAAAGGGGCAGGATGACTAGCGTCCAGGCATTCTTCCTCATCTTCATTCTCCTTCTAAGGAAAACAGCCTCGTGGAGGAATCCGGCAAGACGATTTCGACCTGCTCACGGCTGATCTTGCCGATTCGTATCCCTTCTCCCACCACTTCGCCTTCGACAACGGCGATGGCCTGGCCTTCAAGAACGACCAAAGCGATTATCCGCTGGGATGATTCAATGAATCCGATGTAGCGGAGGTTGACGGTTATGAGCGGAGGCGCCGCCGTCCCTTCGGCCTGGAGGACAGGGGTTTCCCCGGCCTGATTATCCGGTTCCGACAATTGACTTCCCTGAGAGAGGACGTCCGCCGAGCGGCTGGCTCGCGCTCCAGGAGCGAAGATATTCCTCTGCGGCGGAGTCATCTCCCCCTGGGGCAGCTGGAGAAGGTCCATCCGGAGCAGGCTTTCTCTTTCTTCCGGAGGGGCCGTCTTGGCAGGGGGACGGCTCCGGGTCTGGGCCATCGAGGAGCCGGCGGCCAGGATGAGCGTGGTCATCACCGCCAGAACATTACGCATACGCATAATAACCCGCCAGAACGATCCGTAATTCAAGAACAGTCCCTCCGCCGCCTATCTTCAGGAACTCGATCTTCTCGAGGACAAGGAACTTGGGGTACTGTTCGAGCGTCTGCAGGAACCTTTTCAGGATCGGGTAGGTTCCGGTAAAGGTGAAGGTGACGCTGATCTTCCCGATCCTCTCTTTTTCCAGGCTGGCATAGTTGTACCTGAAGGACGGGGAGCTGATCCCCGACGCCGAGAAGATCTTCCGGAGGTCGAGCAGGAGCTCATTGATCTCCTGGCCTTCGTGGTAAAAAAAACTCTCCTTGAGAGCCTGGATGTCTTTTGATGTTTGGCCCCATTGCTCCCATGTGGCCGCGCTTTGGGCCCGCTTGTCATCGGCTGCGGCAAAGGCCTGATCGATCTGGTCCAGCGGAAAACGG
>CAYOZW010000278.1:0-4225 GCA_964408495.1 uncultured Eubacteriales bacterium | reverse complement strand
TGGATCCCTTTCGACGTCAACAAGGGCGACAGGGGAGAGGGGGCGCCGCCCGGAGCCAAAGTCCTGGGCATCGGAAACGTCGCCGCCCGCTACGTCATCACGACAGAGAACGGGGGCGGGGACAAATACCTGTGGTTCGGCTACAACTACGGCAACAACTGGACTTCCGAAGGGAAATGCCGCGTCCAAGAAGAGAGCTACGGACTCTGGTCACCCCTTGGCGAGAAGAAATATCACAAGCCCCTGAGATAAATCGGAAAATGGGGACATGATATACTGTCCCCTATTCGTAAAAATAGGGCTGTCCCCAATTTTGGGGATTATTCCGTTGCTTCGACCGTCTCCACTCGTCCGCCCAGGTGTTTGCCCAGGAACTTCTCCATCGCCCGGTAGAAATCAAACCGGTTTTCCTCGTTCTGGAACCCGTGGCCCTCGTTTTCCTTGACCATGTAAACGACCTCGATCCCGCGTTTCTTTAAGGCCTCGACGATCTGGTCGGATTCGGCCTTGTTCACGCGCGGGTCGTTGGCTCCCTGGGCGACGAGCACGGGGACCTTGATGTTGTCTGCGTGGAATATCGGAGAGACCTTCTCGTAGAGTTCCTTGTCTTTTTCCGGGTCACCCATCATCTCGTAGAACATCTGGCGCAAAGGCTCCCAGTACGGCGGAATCGTCTTGATCAGGGTGAAGAGGTTGGAAACCCCGACATAATCCACCCCGCAGGCATAGAGGTCGGGTGTGAAGGCCAGTCCGGCCAGCGTCGCGTACCCGCCGAACGAGCCCCCGTATATGGCGATCCGCTTGGTGTCGGCGATGCCCTCGTCGATCAGCCATTGGACGCCGTCCGTGATGTCGTCCTGGATCTTGAGGCCCCACTGTTTGAACCCGGCCTCCCAGAACTGCCGGCCGTACCCTGTCGAGGTCCGGAAATTGACCTGGAGCACTGCGTAGCCGCGGTTGGCCAGGAACTGGACCTCCGGGTTGTAGCCCCAGACATCCCGGGCCCACGGACCGCCGTGAGGGTTGACCACGACGGGGAGTTTGCTGGGTTTTAGTCCTTGGGGAAGGGTGAGATAGCCGTGAATCGTCAGGCCGTCCCGGGAGGTGTAGGTGATGGGCTTCATCTCGGCCAGCTCGGCCTCGACCAGCCAGGGCCCGACATCGGCGAGCTTCCGGAAATCCGAGGTCGCCAGGTCGTAGAAATAATACGCCCCCAGGGTTCTGTCGCTCCCCGCATAGACCAGGGCCTTCGTCTCGTCGCGGCTCATGTTGGTCAGGGACACCTCAAATCCGGGAAGGCGGGATTCGATGTCCTGTTGAAGCTTGGCCCTCTCCTCGTCGAGAAAATGGTACTGCATTTTATCCGTATAGAAGGCGACGGCCGTGACCTTCTTGCGCTTGTTTGACCGGAGCAGGTTTTCGACATCGACATCGGGGTTTTCGTAAAGCAGGGTCGTCAGTTTCTTTCCCTTGACGTCATATTCATAGATGGCTGTTTTATCCCGGCCGATGTTTGAAGCCACATACAGATTCTTGTTGTCAAAAGTGAAGAACAGGGGCGAGAGTGTTTCTTTAAAGCTGGTCGTCGCCAGGACCTGGAAATCGTCTTTTTCCGTGTCCCTGTAGAGGAGGCTCTGGTTGACGCCGTCGGACGTCGTGGCCACCCGCAGCTTGCCGTCATGATCGGTCTGCCAGCCGACGATATTCCCCGGATTCTGGGCGATCATCTCCATCTCGCCCGTCAGCACGTTGATCCGGTAGGTATCGAAAATGCGCGGGTCACGCTTGTTCATTCCGGCCAGGACATGCTCGTCATCGTCCTTGAGGTCGTCGATCAGCTGCACCCGCACCTTCTCGAAGGGCGTCAGGTCCTTTTCCTCGGATCCGTCGATATTCACGGCATAGAGTCTGAAGTTTTCGTCTCCGCCCTTATCCTGGACATAGGCGATCCGGGAGTTGCTGGCCCAGAAGTAGCCGGCGATATCTCTCTCTGTGGCACCGGTAATCCGGTTGACCTGGTCCTCTCCGATCTTTTGGACATGGACATTCAGGCGCGTTTGCCAGGGCTTGAGAAAAGCCAGGTACTGGCCGTCCGGCGAAAGACGGAAGGACAATGTTTCCGGATTGCGGAAGAAGTCCTTCATCGGGATGACCCGCGGCATTTTCTCCTTGGGCGCGCAGGCGAAGGTGATGGCGATCAGGCAGATTCCTGCCATGGCGCAATAAAGTGATTTATTCATCGTTGAACTCCTTTATGAATGACTATACGGAGACAGGCAGTGGGGATTCAGGCCGAGAGGCATTCTATAATAAAAGGTATCTTTTTGCCAGGAGGAACCTACATAGTTGGGGACAGTCTATCATTTTCCCTATTCTCAACCCGGGAAAACCGGCTATATTTTTTGCTCATTGTAACTAAAGTGTAATTCCTTACGTAATAACCTATGAAGATAACCTCGGCGCATTTCCTGCGCTCCAAAACATAAAAGGAGGCGAAAGGCGATGAAAAAATCCTATCTTTCCTTGATCCTGGTCTTATTATTTTCTTGCGGGCTTTTCGGACAGAGCCCCCAGACCGCTTTTGATAACGCCGAGAAAAAAGCGGTCATCGAGGCTCTCTGCGAAAACCTGGAGCGAGAATACATCTTCCCCGAGATCACCGAAAAATACCTCCATATGCTCAGAGAAAACTTGCGCTCCGGCAAGTACGACGGTATCGGACAACCGCAGGAATTCGCCCGCGCGATCACCGACGACTTGATGTCTGTGCACAAGGATGGACACCTTTCTGTCCGGTTCAATCCGGGTTGGGTGAAGAACGAAAGGAGCAGGCAGGAGCTTGACGAAAAAGCGATCCTGCTTCGAAAAAGGCGGGACCGGGCCAATAACTACGGGTTCCAGGAGATCAAGATCCTGCCCGGCAACATCGGGTATTTCAAATTCAACGGCTTCAGCTATGACACGGACGCCTACGAGGCTGCCGTCGGGGCGATGAGTTTCCTGGCCAATTGTGATACCCTGATCATCGACCTGCGAGCCAACGGCGGCGGCTCCCCGGAGATGGTTCAGTTTCTGTGCAGCTATTTCCTGGACAATCCGCGCAAACATCTCAATTCATTCAGCTATAAAGATAAGGATAAGTTGACGCAGTACTGGACTTACACTTACCTCCCCGGGAGAAGGCTGGACAAAGTCGGCCTCTATTTGTTGACCAGCCAGAATACCTTTTCCGCCGCGGAGGAATTCACCTATAACCTGAAGAACATGAAGCGGGCTGTAGTGATCGGGGAGACAACCGGCGGCGGCGCCCACGACAATAAGTTCGTCGTCCTCACCGGCAATTTTATGATGAGCCTGCCGTTCGCCAGGGCCGTAAACCCCATCACAAAAACTAACTGGGAGGAGGTCGGCGTCGAACCCGATGTCAAGATATCTGCTGACAAAGCCCTGGACACCGCACTGGCCATGGCCAGCAAGAAACTGGCGGAAAACGAGAAAGAAGCCTCTTTCAAGGCGTACTATCAATGGCAGCACGACGCTTATGGGGCCGCGCTGAACCCGGTTGATATCGCGGAAGAGACGCTGTTGTCCTATGCCGGGACATACGGCCCCCGGACGATCACGCTCGAAGGCGGCTCTTTATTTTATCAAAGGGAGGGGCGGCCGAAGATGAAGATGATCCCGATCGCGGACGATTATTTCATGCTGGAGGGGATCGATTATTTCCGGCTCAAATTCCTGAAGGAAGGGGGGCGAGTCGTCGCCGTGGAGGGGCATGATACGACCGGCGCAGTCGATAAACATCGCAAGAACAAATAGGCGAGGCCGATTTTTGCCGCTGCAAGCTTGAAAGAGCTATGGTCAACCTTTTCTGATGATAAAATAGTCCAGAAAGAATCCCTTTTTCACTCGGCTCACATCCCTAAAACCGGGAGGCCTTTCGCTATTTCGGTTCAACCATTGACGGCCAGAAAAATGCCGGTCTTTTGGCCTGTTCACACGGACATGAGCCAGGATAGCGGGCCATCCTTGACATCTATTTTGGCGTCATCTATCCTTTCCCGAGACGGCAGGTATCTGTACCCGATACTGCGGACATGGCCTATTATCGTGCGCGCGTAGAATTTCTTAAAAATATTCCGCGACTTCGGGGAGGCGAGAGTATCCTTTAGGTCAGAGGAGGGAACACATGCGATGGCAAGGCAGACGCAGAAGCGATAACGTC
>CAYOZW010000277.1:0-4261 GCA_964408495.1 uncultured Eubacteriales bacterium | reverse complement strand
GAGGGAACGGCGTTAAAAACCCGAACGGGAGCTAGGCTGATTGCGGCTGATCATACTCCCCACCTTCTCTTTATCACTACACTTTTCGTTATAGAGCCCCCCTTGTCTTGACTTTTGGCCCCGGGTAAAGTACATTTTGTCTATCCAAGCGACCACTTTCGAGCCGTAAAAGATATCGCCCCAAAGGAGGCTCAGATGTTTCTATTCGGACCCGTTGGACCGACCGAGCTCCTGCTCATCCTGCTCATCATCGTCATCATCTTCGGCGCCCGCCGCCTGCCTGAACTCGGGAAAGGCCTGGGCGAAGGCATCCGGAACTTCAAGAAAGGATTCGGCAGCAAGGAATCCGAAGACAAGAAATCCGACGCTGAAAAAACCGGCCCTCCCGACGATAAGTAATGCGACGGACACTGGAGAAGCTCGCCCAGGAGCGCCAGGAAAAAGAGCGAGAACTCACCCGCAGACTTGACGAGATCGAGCAAAAGGGAATAGCCGAGCGGCTTGCCCAAACGGCCTCTTCCCTCGAAAACATCCTGTCCCGGATAAGGGAGCTCCTTAGAAAGGAGCAAGAAAAGCCCGGCTCCAAGAAACCGCTTCTGGCGCGCCGGGCGAAACCTTCTGCCGCCGAGGCGGCCGGCCCTCCTTTTCATGAGCAAGTTTTTCTTCTGCTCCGGGAACATCAGAGCCTGATCCTTCAAAACCTTGAGCTGACCGGCGAGCTCTCTGCCTCCCTGCCCGACCTTATCGGCCTTCAGGGGTCCCTGATCGATGCCAAAGACAAGGAATGGGACGCCCTCGGGAGCAACCACGTCGGCCTGATCTTCAAAAGCCTGGAATGGAGGGTCGATAAGCTCGCCGCTGCTTACGAGGACGTTCAGCTCCTGATGAAAAAGTTCATCCTGCTCCGGGAAAGACTGGATCGCCTGCTGGCCGTCTTGGAGGAGAAAAAAACGCCCGCGGCTGATGAGGTCCGGGAGCTTCTGGCGCCTCTTGAGGATTGGCGGTACGCCGGGTTCGAAAACCGCTTCCGGGGAGGACCCGAAGACGTTAAAAAGCAGCTCCGCCAATATCTCTCCTTTTTCTCCAAAGACGGACCGGTTCTCGATCTGGGCTGTGGCCGGGGAGAGTTCCTCGAGCTTCTGCGGGAGAACGGAATCGAAGCGGCTGGAGTGGACCTTAACGGCCAGATGGTCGATATCTGTCTGGACAAAGGACTTCTTTGCGAGAAGGGCGACATCCTGGAAACGCTGAGCGCCCGGACGGACGGCTCGCTGGGAGGAATTTTCTCCTCTCAAGTGATCGAGCATCTTCCACCCGCCTACCTAAAAAAGATGATCGAAACCTGCCGCCACAAGCTCGTTCCGGGCGGGACGCTCGTCCTCGAGACCGTCAATCCGCTCTCGGTTTTCGCCCTCGTCCAGGTCTATTTTCTCGACCCCTCCCACCGCAATCCTATCCATCCGCAGGCTCTGAAATTCATGCTGGAAACAGCCGGGTTCGAAGATGTTGAGATCACCCTTTCTTCCCCGCTCGAAAGAGAGCGGCTGCAGCCCCTTCCCGGAGCCGATGAACACACCTCCATGCTCAACCGCAATATCGACAGCCTCAACGATCTTCTTTTCGCCCCCGTCAACTTCGCTGCCATCGCCAGGAAAAAATAGCCATGCCTCTGTTCGCCGGGTTCGACCTGGGGGGGACTCAGCTCAAATACGGACTTCTCGACGGACGGCTCAACCCGGTCTTCAAGGATAGGACGCCGTCACCGCCTACCCCGGATAAGCTAATGGTTCTTTTCCGCGATCTCTGGGAGGACCTAAACAAAAAAGAAAGAAGAGCCATCCGGGCCGGGGGGTTCGGCTTCCCGGGAATCTTGAGCTTCAGGGAACAGAAGATCATTCAATCACCGAACTATCCGAGCCTCGACGGTTCGTTCCTCCACTCGTCCTTGGCCCGCTTCATCAAGGTCCCCTTTTGGGTCGACAACGAGGCCAATCTCGCCGCCTACGGCGAATACCGCTGCGGAGCGGGGAAGGGGACCCATCATCTGATCCTCATCACCTTGGGAACAGGGATCGGCTCAGGGATCATCATCAACGGCAAGATCCTTCGCGGCAGTCAGGGCTACGCCGCAGAAATGGGACACATGACCGTTCATCCTGACGGCGAACGGTGCCGCTGCGGGTCGCAGGGCTGCCTGGAGACTGAGGCTTCGGCCCGGGCGGTCATCAGAAACTACCGGAGGCTTATCCGTTCCGCCGAATCCCCGACGGCGGAAGAGATCGCCGACCGGGCAAGGAGGGGAGAAACCGCCGCCCGTCAAACCTTTGAGCGAGCGGGATTTTATCTGGGCATCGGCCTGGGTATCGTCCTCAACCTGTTCAATCCCGAAAAAATCCTGCTCGGGGGCGGTGTCATGGAAAGCGGCGACCTGATCCTTGCCCCGGCCATCGCCGAGGCCGGAAGGCGGGCCTACAGGGCATCTTTCGCCTCCTCGATGATCGAGAAGGCCGCCCTGGGGAACGACGCCGGATTTATCGGCGCCGCCGCCTGGGCCCGGGACAGGCTCGTCCGGAAGCCTAGCTAGGCCCGCTCTTTCTCCCTTCCCCTCCCCCTCCAGCAATAAAGGAAACGATATCATCATAACAGCAATTTTATTAATGTGATCTTTATGATGGGCTCAGGATGCCGACCTTAGGTCCCCGCAGCGGAAGAGGGAATCGTCGGCTTTGCCGATGGCGGGAAGAACCGATGGGACTGGTTCCCAGGGTTGGTCAACGACTAGGGACATTCTCGAGGGGGACGTCCCCTAAGTTGACGATATGGCACGAGAATTGCATAATATGCGGTGGATAAATGAGTACAAAACTACCCTCCAAGGAGAGGACTATGATATCCCAACCGATGAGATCCTTCCTGGCCGCGCTCCTCGCCATCGTTCTCGTTTCGCCGGTCCTCGCCCAGAGGCAAACGGGAGGAGTCACCGGCAAGGTCGTTGATATTGAAGGCCGCCCGCTTCCCGGGGCCACGGTGAGCCTCACCGGTCCATCATTGATGGGCATCATTCATTATGTGACCTCGGACACGGGGCTCTTCCGTTTTGCGGCTCTGCTGCCCGGGGAATACGACCTGCGAGCTGAGATGCCGGGTTTCAAGTCCTACATTTTCGAGAAAATCATCGTTGCCGTGGGCAGGACGACCGAGATCCTTGTCAGCCTCGAGGAAGCCGCCACCGAAGAAGAGGTCACCTTGACGACCGCCTCCCCGGTCGTCGATGTGGAATCCTCCAAGGTCAGTGTCAATTACAGCTCCTGGTTCCTGGCCAGCATCCCGATGAACCGCGACCTCTACGATATTCAGAATTCCATCCCCGGGGCTGTCCCGGAAACCACGGACTACCGCAGGACCTCATCGATCCTCGGCGGCTCGGTCCGGAGCCAGCTCTACGCCCTCGACGGTTTGCCGATGAACGATCCTTCCACCTCCTCCTCCCTGGTCAATATCAACGTGGATATCTACGAAGAAATCGAGTTCGAGGTGGGCGCTCACCCGGCGGAAGTGGGGCAGACCGACTCGACCTACATCAACATCGTCTCCAAAAGCGGCGGAAACGATTTCGCCGGCGGGCTCACGACCTATTTCACCGGGGATGCCCTAAGCAGCGACCTGATCCCAAAGCAGGATGCCTCCGCCTATCAAGTTGACCCTCCCGGCAAATACGCCTCCTACAGCGACATTTCAGCCAATATCGGAGGGCCGATCCTGGCGGACCGGGCTTGGTTCTACCTGAACGGCCGCTGGAACGGCTGGAGGCAAACCACCTCCGCCACTCCGGAAGTCCGGATGACCAATTTGGGTTTCCGGGGCCCCGAAAATGGTCATTACGACTATGAGCAGGATGAATGGTTCGGATTCGCCAAATTCACGATCCAGTTCTCCAAAGATATCCGTTATATGGGCATGTTTCATTACAACAACATCTACCAGCCTGTTTATCAGAATAGCGGCGGGGCCAACATCGCCCTTCCCAGCACAGAAATCTGGGACCACGAAAAAACCTTCACGACCACCCACCAGATCAACTGGACAAGGGACCAAAACACCTTTTTTGACATTCGCGGCACCTATATCCAGCGGAATTTCCCGATCCTTTCCCACACGCAGGACCAGCCGACCTTCTATGACTACCAGCAGGATATCTTCCGGAAGATTGGCTGCCAGGTAATCGAATATTTTCCCCGTCATAATGCCCTGGACGCCGGCA
>CAYOZW010000276.1:0-4265 GCA_964408495.1 uncultured Eubacteriales bacterium | reverse complement strand
CTTGACCCCGTTGATCCCCTTGAGCTGCTTCTCGATGGGCTGGGTGATCAAGTTCTCGACGTCCGCCGGCGCGGTGCCGGGCTGGATGGTGCTGATCATGAAGTAGGGGAAGACGATCTCGGGGAACTTCTCCTTGGGAATGGCGTTGTATTGCATGACGCCGAAGATGACGAGCAATACGGTGAAGATATAGACGGTGGTGCGGTTGGAGATCGCCAGGTTGGTGGCCTTGAATTCTCTGTCTGCCATGGGGTCCCTCGATCCTCGAAGCCGGGTCAATCCTCGGGCTGGACGGAAATCGGTTGTCCGTCGGCCAGAGTTTGAAATCCGAAAGTGATCACCGTTTCCCCCGCGGCCAGCCCGCCCAGGATCTCCAGGCGGTTATCGTAGGCTTCTCCAGGCGTGACCGTCCGCCGGCGGGCGATCCAGCGCGCGTCCTGCTTCTCGGCCACGAAAAGGAATTGACTATCGCCGGTCTCCTGAACCGCGTTTTGGGGGACGGTCAAAGCCTGAGCGTTGGCGTAGTCGTTGATGATCACCACCGCGAGCATGTTCGGTTTCAAATCCTTCTCCCGGGCCGGAAGGCGGATCTCGATATTGAAGGTGCGGTTGTTGGGGTCGATCACCTGGGAGACGGCGTCGATGGTCAGGTCGAACGAACGGTCCACCACGGGAATAGCCACCCGGACGGTATCGCCTTTTTTGATCCGGGAGATGAAATTCTCGGCCAGGGAGGCCTTGATTTTCAACTTGGATAGCTGGACGATCCGGATAGCTCCGCGTCCGGCCACCGCCATTTCCCCCTCCTTGATCAACACGTTATCCACCATCCCGTCGATCGGCGAGGTGATCTTGGTCAGCCGGTACTGTTCCTGGAGCGTGTTGAGCCTCTTCTCCAGGTTGTCCCGGGTGTTTTTGGCCTGGAGGTATTCGAGCTCGCTGCCGATGTTCTTTTCCCAGAGCCGGGCCTGGCGTTCATAGATCGTCGTCGCCAGAGACAGAGAGTTTTGGAGTTCGGCCAAACTGCTCTCCAGGATGGCTCCGTCGAGCTCCGCCAGGATCTGCCCTTCGATCACTCGATCACCCTGGCGGACGGAGAGATGCTTCACCATTCCGTTGGATTGCGCGGGAATCAGGATGTTGTTATCCGACTCCACGGTTCCCTGCACCTGGATAAAATGCTGGAAGAGAGAAGGCCTGACCTCGGTACCGCGCACGTAGGCCAGGGCTTCCTCGGGAGCTTGGCCGTTCGTCCGGGCGAGCTCGTCCTTCAGCTGATCGATCCTTTTGTCGAGGGCCTCCCGCTGAGCTTCCAGCCGGTCGAGCTCGGCTTGTCTATCTCCCCGCCGGCAGGCGGGGATGATCAGCAGGCTCAAGACCACGATGATGATGAGATTTCTTTTCATTATCTTATCCTTCTTCCGCAACGTCATAGGCGCCGCGGATCCTGTCCAATTTGTTCTTGGCGTTCAACAGCTCGGCCAGAGCCTGGATGTAACTGCTCTGGGTGGCGAGGAATCTATCATTGGCCTGGGTGAGCTCTGTGCTCGAGGCCAGGCCTTCCTGGTATTTGATCAGGGTTTTATCATAAACCTTTCGGGAGAGGTCCATGTTGTCTTTGGTGTTGCGGAAGTTCTCGAAGGCCGAGGCGAGAGAGTTCTTGGCCTGGGCCTCTTCCAGGACGAGTCCCTCCGACACCTGACGGGCCGTGGTGCGGGCCTGCTCCAGGGCGAGAGAGGCCTGCTGGACCCGGGCCTTCTGGGCGCCGCTCTTGAAGAGGGGGAAGTTAACGTTGACCCCGATTGTCTGCGTCCTGTACCAGTCCTTGTTCAGATTGAAGAAGTTGAAGGTATCGCGGAAAGCGTTCAAGGAGAGCGAATAGAAGGCGGCAACCGTCGGCCAGTACTTGGCCTTTTCGTTCTTCAGGTTCATCTCCGCCAGTTTCTCCTGGGTCTGCATGAACCGGAAATCGATATTTTCCTCAAGGGTGAATTCATCGGACATCGCTTGGGCGATATCCTCGGCGGTTACGATGGCCTCGAAATTATCGGTGAGAGTGATCACCTCGTCCAGGTCGATCCCCATCTGGAACTTGAGGAGCTGGTAGGCCGTTTCGGTCTGTTTCTGGAGGTTCTGCAGGCTGTTCTTGAGCGCTGTCACCGATATCTGGACGACGTCGGCGTCGGTTTCTTCCAAGAAGCCCTCCTTGTACCGCTCCCTGATTTCATAGAGGGTCTTTTCCAGGTTTTCGAGGTTGCCCCGGATGATCCTCTGGCTCTCCTCGGAGACCAGGATGAGATAGTAGGTCTGGGAGACCGTCTCGATGACGTCCATCCGGGTCCGCTCGAATCCTTCTTCGGCCAGGCGGCTATAGATTCGGGAGGCCTGCAGACCCACAAAATAGCTGCCGTTGAAGACAAGCTGCTGGACCTGGAGGCCGAGGGCGGCGTTATGCTGGGTGCCGAATTGGACCGGAATTTTCTCATCCAGTTTCCCATCGAAAAAGTTGGGAATGAGAACAGTCGCCAATTCCAGGTTGTTGATATAGCCCAACGAGGAGGTCACCTGGGGCAGCCCGCCTGCAAGCGTCTCGCGCATTCTTTTTTGGGCGGCGGCGATCTCCAGCTGTGATTTTCGGGCGTCGTAGTTATGCTGCGCAGCATACTCGCGGGCCTCCTGCAGGCTGAAGGAGCGGGGGGATTCCGCCGCGTGGAGGGGCCTGGGAAGGAGCGCCGCAGCCAATACAAGCCCCGCCCAGATCAGGGCAAAAGATATTCGACCGCAATGACTTTGGGTGTGAATTTTTATTAGCATCCGAATCCTCTATACCGCTATGGATTTCCTTTCGGTTCCCCGGAAGGATTGAAGGAATAGATCGATAGCGTCTAAATATTTAAGCAGATATTATAGCATAAGAATCCGGCCTTTCATAAGGCGAAACGCCATGTCTTTTTAGATGATTTTGGAGGGGGGCAGGCTCGCCGGACCTCCTCTTTGGAGGCGCACTTTTCCCGGGTGAGGGAATATCGGGCGAATCTCCGGCGCTTCTCGCCTATTTGCGGACGATGACGGGAAGGCCAAATTGAAATGAGCCCTTGACATGGAGCCGGCGAGACGGGACGATATCGGTCTGCGGCCGCCCGGATCGCCGTTCCTTTTTTAGCGAAGATCGAGCGGACAAAAGGAGATAAAAGATGAAAATTCCGCATTTTTTCTCGAAAATAGCGATCTCCGGCTTGGGTCTGGCTTTGATCGTGACCGCCCTGATGAGCTGTGCCCCTGCCGGCCGGACAAGCGTATCGCCCTCTATCCCCGATCTTGAAGGGTCGTTTGACCTGGCCGGAGAGAGGACTCCGCAAGTCCTCTACTTCCGCCAGGAAACCGAGTTTGTTCACATCGGTTTCGACGGGAAGCGGTCAGGATCGGAGACCTATGTGGTCACGCTTCGCTCCGTGCCGGCGGCTCTTTCCGGGAAAGGAGGGGATGAGTATACCTGCGGTGAGTTCCAGGTGCGGAGGGGAGGGCAGCCCGCCGCCACCATCCCCTCGCTGGCGGGCTGGTCGTACATCTTCGGCGCTACGCCCGCCGGCATAGACGACAAGGGCCAAGTTTTCGGCATTCCTCATGATAAGTTCGAAAAGCTCGTCGACAGCCGGGGGAATGAGCTCCCGGTCGGCATTCGGTACGCCGTCTACAATAACTTCATCGACTTCCATGGCTTCCACGATGTTTTCGCCCGGCCGACGCAGGGAGGCGGCGGTATCCAGGACCTCAAAAGGGTCGGCCTGAAAATCGTCCATGCCGCGGCCTTCAGCGAGCCTCCCGTCACCCTGGGCAGCGGCATCAAGTCCGGGTCGGTCTTCCGTAACGGCGAAGTGACACTAGAGTTCAAGGGGGTGAGTGTCGTGGATGGCGCGCCCTGCGCCCTAGTTGGCTACAATTCCGGAGAGAGCACCTTGCGAATGATCATGCCGGTCGCCGGCGACAAGGACATGGAAACGGTGGGCGGTTCCCAATACATAGGCGATCTTTACATCGACCTGGCCACCCGGTGGGTCAGGAAAGTGACCATGGACGAGTTCGTGGTCACAGAGACCAGACTCCCCGGGGCGGCGCCGAAAATCAACGCCTACACTGTCCGACACCTGCTCATCCATCTGATCAGCCAGGCTGAGTTCGAACAGAAATTGAGCTAGAAACAGGATCGCTGTCCCAGGACATCCCCCAAAAAACGGGACTGATTTAGGCTAAGTTCTTATTTATCT
>CAYOZW010000275.1:0-4279 GCA_964408495.1 uncultured Eubacteriales bacterium | reverse complement strand
TAGACGGCGTCCAGCTGGCCAAAGGCCAAGCCGATGTTCTTCATCAGGACCGCGCAAGCGGAATAGACCGCGCCTTTGGTACGGATTAGGTTGGCGATGTCCTTCTCGGAGATAACCAAGTCCCTTCCCCAATCACATCGAGAGTCTTCTTCGATCAGAAATCCGGCGCCTTCCTCCCCCCTGACGAGCCTCCTTCCTGCCTTGCTTTCGTTCAGTTTTCCGGCGCGGTCGATAAGGCCGTGGACGAGAAGCTCGGCCAGCAAGTCGACTAGGCCGGAGCCGCACACCCCCTTGGGTTTCCCCCCCCCGATCACACGATATTCGAGCCGGCCGTTTTCGCGGATGGTCACCGCCTCGATGGCTCCCTCAACGGCCGGGAGTCCGCATTTTGTGCCACTGCCCTCAAAGGCCGGGCCGGCCGAGCAGGCACAGGCGGCCAGCCAATCCCTGTTACCGATGACCAGTTCTCCATTTGTCCCAGCGTCGATAAAAAGTGAAGTCCCGTCTTCTGCCGTGAGGATAGGAGTGGCTAGAAGGCCGGCGGTGATATCCCCCCCGACATAGCTCCCGACGGCCGGGGCGCAATGGACGATGGCCTCAGGATTCAGATCCAATCCAACGTCCCCGGCCCTGACCGGAGGCACCGCGTTCACGGTCGGGATATAGGGTTCCTCCCGAATGGTGCGCGGGTCCAGGCCGAGAAGAAGATGGGTCATCGTCGTGTTGGCGGCCACCGAAACATCAAAAATATCAGCACTCGAAACCTTTGCTTCGCAACACGCTTTTTCCAGCAGGGAATTGACCGTCTGGGCAGCCAGCTGCTGGAGTTCCTGTAAACGACCCGGCTTTCTGGCATAATCGATCCTGGAGATGACATCCTCGCCGCAGCGGAGCTGCTGGTTGAGCCCCGATGTCGTGCTCAGGATTTTCCCGTCCTCCAAGTCTACGAGCGCGGTGACGACAGTCGTCGTCCCCAGGTCGCAGGCTAGGCCGTAAATGTTTCTGGATGGGGGGAAGGCTTGAAGGTCGACCAGCCTCCACTCGGAGCCGGAGCGGGAAAGGACGGCCGTTACCTGTCCTTCTTGTTCCCTCACCGCGGCGGCAAGCGTTCGCAAAACTTGATATCCGGCCTCCCGGCAGCGGAGGTCAGAGGATTTCTGAATCTGCCGCTGGACCCGCCGAAGGTCGCTGGAGTTATCAGCCAGAGAGGGAGCCGGCAGAGATAGCCGGAGCTTCCTGACAGCCGGGCTAACCTCGAAAACACCCGAGATCTCGTCCGGATGGGCTTCGAAAAAGCGGGAGCTGACGAGGGTTCGGACGGACTGCTCCTCAAATCTCGGCAATTCGACGGCGAGATCAGTCTCGATCTCGGTCTGGCAGGCCAAGACGTATCCCCGGCGCCGGACATCTTCCGGCAGTCGGGACGAGGCCCGGCTCGTGGCTTTTCCGCTCTGTATCCGGACTTGGCATTCGCCGCAGATTCCTTTTCCGCCGCAGGTTGATTTGAGGGGTAGTCCGATTTCTCTCAGCGCATCCAGGAGGTTCGTCCCGCGGGCATAATCGCGGCCGCAGAGGAAGGGCAGGAATTCGACTCGGCAAGTCCTTTTCATGACGCGATCGTATCCATCAGGCCAGTTTCACGCTCTTGACAAAAGAGGGGATGTCGGCCGCGTCCTGGCAGCCGACGATGATCTCCCAGCCGGGAAGCTTCTCCTCCAGCTCGCCGGAGATCTGGGCCACGAACCCGGGGATGACGAGCTTTCGGGTCTCGACCTTATCTTCGAGCTTGATATCCTTGATGAACTTGGCGATTTTTTCAGGGACGAACTTTCCCGCCGCCCAGGCGGTGAGAACGGATTGCCCCTCGGTGTCGCAGACGACGAGATGAGCGGACGTCCCGGAGTTCTCGATCTCTCCCGAGACCATGAAATAGGTCAAAGAAAAATTCGTCGTCACGAAGACGGGAGATACCGGAGTGGGCTCGCCGATGGCGTAAACCTTCGGGTCGACCTGGATCGGCTTCTGGGGGTCGGTGTAGATATTCTGCCGGAGGGTAAAAAGGGCGTAGAGCAGAGCCTTGTCGAACCGGGGCAGAACGATGATCGAAGCATACTTGCAGAGGAGGACGGCCGCCTCGGCCAGAGATTCGAATCCGTCGTCGCTCCGGACCCGGGCTAAGATGGGATAGCCGAACGGCCTGAAGTTCTTCTTGAGGGCGCTCCGCCGCAGGATTGTGTTGTTTTGGACGGCCTCTCCCAACCCTGCAACCGGGAGGCTCAAGATGATGTCCGTCAAGCCGGCCTGCCGGGCTCTCTCTGTTTGACCGGCCAGATCCTCCAGAGAGGTGCCCGAGACGATCAGGCTGGCTCCTGCGGCTTTGGCCATCCCGACGTCCTTATCTGTCACCGGCCGGCGCAGCAAGATCGCCGGCCGGTCATTCCGGAGAAGCTCGAGGCCCGACATTAAAGCGTCTTCGTCCGGACAGTCGATGATCATTCCCTTCTTTGAATTCGCCCGGACGAGCGCGATCGTCTTCAGGAATGCGGGTTTTGCCGGCGAATCATGGGAGACGAAAAAAAGGTCGCCCTTGAGGAACTCGCCCACCCGTTCAATCTCAAAACTCTCCCACTGCTGAATTGCGGCCTTGAGGCTGTCCTCGGTCTGGGATGTCCGCAGCTCCAGGCCGATCCCCGGGGGGTGAAAGAATGTCTTCTCGTGCCGGAAGAGAACGGTTTCCCCGCCCACCTCCAAAGCCTTCCCCGGTCCGATCTTGAGCAGCCTGATCGGGGGTTCGCCGGCCGCGCCCAGGGCGGCCTTGGCCTCCTCGGAAGCATGAGGACAGCTCGAAAGCTCGATTTTCTTCTGGGCGATCTTCATGGCGAAGGCCATGCAGGTGGGAACGCCGCAATCGCCGCAGTTCGTCTTCGGCAGGAGCTTGAAGATGTCAAGTCCGGAGAGCGCCATCGACTCCCTCCTTGCCGTATTCGGACATCTCGGCGACCCGCTTGCGGACGACCTTGGCAGCCTTGGGATGGGCCATGATCAACAGGTCCGCTCCGGCCGTAAGCAGACTCATCGCCGTGGCGATCTCCCAATAGGCGCCTCGGAGCTTCTCATCGCCCCACTCCGGATAGTCTATTTCCGGAGCTCGGGCCTCTTTGACCTTGGCGCATTCGAAACCCGGCGTCGTCAGCATTGGGTAGGCCAGCATCGAGTCGCCGGCCAGGCCGTCATTGCGGATTCTCTCCATGATGGAATAGGTGTATTCGAGGCCATAACCGAGCGCTCCTGTCAGCGGGTCCATCACCAGCCTGGCCGGAGGAAAATTCATGTCGGCAAGGAGGATATTCAGCTGTTTGGCCAGGTTGACATCGATCGGAGACTGAGCAACGAGGGTATGATGATAGGCCAAACAGGCGGCGGCGATCGTCTTGTAATTTTCCGTCTCGACATAGTTGATCAGACAGTTCTCTCCGGCCGTGGCCTCGCAGATTTTTTTCATGACCTCGTTCGTCTTCTCGAAATGACTGTGCCCGGTGATGATCAAAGGGACCTGGACCGCTGCCAGGACTTCCTTGACCACTTCGACGGCCTCCTCGGCGCTCCTGTCGCCTTTCTCGGGATGAGTCCCATCCAGCCGGACGCTGATCATCTCGGCCCCCCATTCCGCAACGCACCGCCGGGCCATCTCGCCCGGCTTATCCAGAACGTCATGGGTGTAATCCCGCAGAGAATCCGGGTACTTAGCGGGGACAGAATCATAAACCTCCATGGCCACGACCGGCCGGTTGGGGTGGTCCCCCTCGAAAAAATGAAACGGCAAGGCCGTCGTCCCTCCGATGGTCACGGTGTGAGAGCGCGTCCCTCCCCGGTCGGCTGTCGCCCCGATCGTCACCTCGACGATCCTGCCCGGGTTGGTCTCTCTCGGAATATCCATGGCCATATCTCAACTCCCTCCAAGGTCTAATCTGTCCATCATCCGGTTGACGGACCGGTAGGCTGCGGAGCCGGCGGAAATAGAATAAACGGGAATGCCCTGCTGGTCCATCTTCAAGAGCGTTTCGTCCTCCGGGATCGTCTCGAGGAGACTGAACTTCTCATCGTGGATGGCGGCTTGGACGGAATCCGAGAGCGGTCCGGCGACGCGGTTGAGGACGAGATGCTTCCGGCCGATGCGGGTTTCGAGCTCGGTCAGAAGCCGGCTGATCTTCCCGGCCGTGGCGACCCCCCGGGTCGTGGCGTCGGAGATGATCAGAAGATCTCCGATGGCCTGACTGGT
>CAYOZW010000274.1:0-4289 GCA_964408495.1 uncultured Eubacteriales bacterium | reverse complement strand
TCGGAAAAATGATGTCCAGAAAGGGGCCAGGATCAAAGCCTCGATCTCCGACGAAATCCCTCCCCTGCTCCTCGACCAGGATGCCCTGTCTCAGGCCCTGAACAATCTTCTCGACAACGCCTTCAAGTTTTCCTCCTCCGATGGGGAGGTCAGGGTCCTCCTGAAGAGGGAAAAGGGTAACGCCGTGATCGAGGTCGCCGACCAGGGGATCGGAATCCCCCCGGACGACCTGGAAAAAATTTTCGATAAGTTCTATCAGGCGAAAAACGCAGTCAAATATTCCGCCAAAGGGACTGGACTCGGGTTGACGCTGGTCAAACATGCAGCGGAAGCCCATGGGGGGAAGGTATCGGTCTGGAGCATGGTCGGCGAGGGAAGCGCTTTTTCCTTGATTCTGCCGATAAAAGAAGAGTGAGGTGGACATGTCCAAGAAAATCCTCATCGTAGAAGACGAGCCCGGCATCCTGCTGAGCCTGAGGGACGAACTCGAATCCGAGGGCTATGCTGTTTGCACCGCAGAAAGCGGGGACAAAGCGCTCGAAACGGCGAGAAAGGAGAGCCCGGACCTAATCATCTTGGACATCATGCTTCCCGTCTTGAATGGATACGAGGTCTGCAAGAAGCTCCGGATGGAGGGTGACGCAACCCCGATCATCATGTTGACTGTCAAGGACAAGGAGGTGGACAAGGTGCTGGGGCTCGAGCTCGGAGCGGATGACTATGTGACCAAACCGTTCAGCCTCAGGGAGCTCACGGCCCGGATCAAAGCTGTCTTTCGAAGAGCGGAAGAGCGGACGAAGCAATTAGCCCACTACAGCTTCGGGAAGATTGTGCTCGACTTTAAAAAATATGAAGCGACAAAAAAAGGCAAAAAGCTCGAACTGACTCCACTAGAATTTCAGATGTTGAAGCTCCTCATCGAGAAAAAAGGTCAGGTCGTCTCTAGGGATGACTTCCTGGATCACATCTGGGGAGAGGAGAACGTTTCCGTTTCCTTCAGGACCGTCGACAGCCACATTGCCAACATCCGGAAAAAAATCGAGGATGATCCATCAAGTCCGAAACACATCCTTAGCCTCAGGAGCGTCGGGTACAAGTTCGCTGATTGACCGATGAATGGCGCTGGGCCCCGGGATGTCATTGCGAGGAGCGAAGCGACGAAGCAATCTCACCAATTGGTTGCGATGAGTCTTCACCATGTCTTGATACTTCCTGAACACATCCCGTTTCAAAATGACCTATATTGGGGTCGATGAAACGAGATGGAGGAAAATGATGAGAAAACGATCGAATTCCGTGTTCACTTTTTGTCTTTGCACCCTGGCACTTATCCTTCTCTTCAGCCGCCTATCGTCGCAGCAGACGGCCGCCGAGCTTTTCGAAAAAGCCCTGTATGTCGAGGAGGGCCAGGGCGACCTTCAGAAAGCCATCGGCCTCTACCAGGACATCGTCAAACGGTTCCCGGGCGAGCGCGAGATCGCCGCCAAGGCCCAGCTCCACATCGGGCTTTGCTACGAGAAACTGGGCCTGGGAGAAGCCCAGAAGGCCTTTCAAGAAGTCGTCGAAAACTATCCGGAGCAGGCCGACGCGGTCAAGCGGGCCAGGGAAAAACTGTCCGTCCTGACTAGAGCCCGGTCTCTTGTGGAAAAAGGGGCGGGAGAATTCGGCATAAGAAAGATCGGCCGGTTCGACGGCCAAGCAGTCTCTCCCGACGGGCGTTTGATCGCCTATGTGGATTGGGAATCAGGAGCCGACGCAGCCGTGATGGAGATCGCGACGGGAGAGAAGCGTCGTCTGACGAATGTCGACAAGGGCTTCATCCATATGATCGTTTTTTCTCCTGATTCGAGAAGAATTGCCTTCGGCTGGTATAAGTATAATGACCCTTATCAAGTCGGCATCATCAACTGCGACGGCTCCGGGCAGCGTTTCATTTACAAAGCGGAAGGGGACGAATCTTTCTGGCCTGTGGATTGGGCTCCGGACGGGAAATCCATCGTGGGGCTCCTTGAAAAAACTGCGGCTCCCAGCTTCTTGGCCGTGCTCCAAGTGGCCGACGGGTCCGTGCGGAGTGTCAAACAGATCGGTATGAGTGGTGAGGGAATGGTACGTGCCCAATTTTCGCCGGACGGAAGATGGATTGCCTATGATCGATCACCCGCCGCCGCGCCCAGAGAAAGCCGGGACATCTTTCTTCTAGAGGCCGAAGGAGACAAGGAAGTCCCTTTGATAAAACACCCCGCCGACGACCGCCTGCTCGGCTGGTCCCCGTGCGGCAAATGGATCCTTTTCAGCAGCGACCGTTCCGGAAGCTGGGGCGCCTGGCTTCTCCCGTTCGAGGACGGCCAATCCAAGGGTGAACCGATCCTGGTCAAGCACGACTTCGGGAGTCCCGGCCGACCGGGGGGAACGGTGGGACCGATCGGCTTTACACAGACAGGATCTTTTTACTATGGCCAAGGCCGGTGGGAAGAAGATGTCTTCGTGGCCGAATTCAATTTGGACAAGCCGGACACAATGATTTCCCCTCGGAAGGTCTCGCTGAAGTTCGAAGGAGCCAACTGCTATCCCGACTGGTCTCCCGATGGGCGCCATCTCGCTTATCGGTCCATCAGAAAGCCCGCCGGTCCTAAATCTTTCGCCCTCTGCATCCTATCGGCGGACACAGGCGAACAGCGAGAGATTTTCCCTGAACTTACGGGCTTTTCTCAGCTAAGCTGGCACCCCGACGGAAAGTCCGTCGTCGTCATCGGCTACGGCATGGATGGCCGTGCCGGTCTCTATAGAGTTGACATCAAAACGGGCGAGGCCTCTTTCATCGTTGAAGGGGGAGAAAGCCGTCCGACGGGCTTCGCCCCGAGATACTCTCCTGATGGAAATCGAGTCTATTACACCATCGATTTCAGAGAGCAGGATGAATGTCAGATCTTGATGTACGACCTGCATACCAAACAAAAGAAGGAAATCTACCGCGGTCTGGTCCAGATCAACCGCATGAATATTTCTCCTGATGGAAAAAATCTAGCCTTCTGGGAAATCGGGAGAGGTGGTGCGCTGAAAATCATCTCCACGGCTGGGGGAGAACCAACGATATTGGATACGATGGACAAGGGAGAAGAGGGCATCAACGGCATCGCCTGGTCGCCGGACGGGGAATATGTGTTTTATTCCAAATTTGGAAAAGACGCCGGAAAGACGGGGCCTTGTGAGCTGTGGATGATTCCTGCGGAGGGCGGAACACCTATCAAATTCAATCTGACCGTGAACGGCATGGAAAACCTGAGCATCCCGCCCGATGGAAAGAGGCTTGCCTTCAATTCCTGGGAAGTGAGCTCCGAAGTCTGGGTCATGGAGAATTTCCTGCCCCTCGAGAAGAAATAAGAAATCCATCCAATCTCAACCCAATCACAACGCCTTTTAATTGACTCGCGGTGCTCACCGGTATAACCTTCCTATCAGCCAGAGGTGGCACGCATCATGAGGCTGGATTGGCAAAGACGGGCGGTCATTCTCTTCGCCACGTTTCTCCTGATTTTGAGCGTCGTCCTCGTTTTTTTCGCCATCCGGGAGGCCGAAAGGGAAAAACTGCTCAAGGAGAGAGAGATCGAGAGCGCGCGGCAGCGGCTCGTCGAGACGATCGACGGCCGGGCGGGATCGCTCGTCAGCGAAGCGGAGAATCGCGTTCTTGAAGCCGTAAAAAAGGTGCGGGCCGGCGCCGAACCTGTCCAAGCGGCCGCCCTCTTGAAAGGTCCGCTGGCTGACATTTCCCTCGTATCCCAGGTCTTTTTTGTCGGTGACGAAGACCAAGTCGTTTTTCTCGGCACCAAGCCGCTTTTTCTTCTCCCGGGAGAAAAGCAGAAATCGAGGGAAATCGCACGCTCTTTGGAAAACGATAAGCGCTGGAAACAGGCGGAGGCGGCGGAGTTCCGTCTGAGCGATAATCCCCAGGCCGCCGCACTCTACCAGGACTTGGCGGCCAGGACCGCCGACCCGGCCTTGGATGCCCTTCTCCTAAACCGGCTGGCCAGGTGTTACACGAAATCGGGGCAACACGAAAAAGCCCTCGCCGCGTACAGGCAGCAGCTCCAAATCGGCCTTCCCGACCTCGCTTCCGAGGGGATTCCGCTCGAAATCACCGCCTTATACCAGATCGGGAATATCCATCTCCAAAGAGGGCAGAAAACGGAAGCTAGCGGGGCCTTTCTCAATCTTTATCAGGGCCTCGTCGAAGCGAGGTGGCCTCTGACCAGGGATCAATTCGTCTCTTTTAAGAAATTGGCTGAGGACCG
>CAYOZW010000273.1:622-4325 GCA_964408495.1 uncultured Eubacteriales bacterium | reverse complement strand
GCGACGAGCGGGCAGGGTTCCTTGAAGAGGAGAGCGAGGAACCTGTCATTGCGAGGGATGCAGTGGTTGCGAGGCGAAGCCGAAGCAAACCCGGAGACTTCTTGCTTTGCTCGGAGCAAGCTCCGCAATCTCCATCTGTCTCGCCTTACGCGTCCCTAAAGGAAAGGCAGGTATTTTGCGACCTCATAATCGCTGACCTGTTTTTCGAACTCCCCGGAGACGTGGGCGTTGTATTCCTCGATCTCGGTGCGTTTATTGGCTATGAACGTTGTGTAGACATGGTCGCCCAGGGTTTCCCGGAGCAGCGGGCTCTTGTCCATCAGCCGGAGCGCCTCCTCCAGGTTCCGCGGCAGAGTCCGGATCTCAAACCTCTTCTGCTTGGCGTTCGACATTTTGTAGATATTTTCTTCGACGGGGTCGGGGAGGGGATAGCCGCCCCGAATCCCGGTGAGGCCGGCCATGAGCATGGTGGCGAAGGCGAGGTGGATGTTGCAGGAGGGGTCGGGGGAGCGCAGCTCGATCCGGGTGGCCATTTCCTTTCCGGGCTGGTACTCAGGGACACGTATGTAAGCGGATCTGTTCCTTTGCCCCCAGGCGATGTACACAGGGGCCTCGTAGCCTTCGATCAGCCGCTTGTAGGAATTGACCCACTGGCTGAACATGGCCGAGATCTCGCGGGCATGGCTCAGCAGTCCAGCCATATAGTGATGGGCGAGGTCGGAGAGATGATAGGAGTTCTTCGCTGCGAAGAAGACGTTTTTCCCACCCTTCCAGAGCGACTGATGAACATGCATGCCGCTGCCGTTCTGGCCGTTGATGGGTTTGGGCATGAACGTGGCGTAGAGGCCGTGCATGCGGGCGACCTTTTTGACCATGTATCGGAAAAGCATCCCCATATCGGCCATCTCCAGGGCGCTCGAGTATTTCAGATCGATCTCGTGCTGGCCGTGGGCGACCTCGTGGTGATCATATTCGCAAGAGATGCCCATTCTTTTAAGCAGCAACTGGACTTCCTTCCGGATGCCTCCGTATTTCCCGCTGAAAAAATAGCCGCCGTGGTCGCTGAGCGAGGTGTCGCGGTCGCTCGGGAAGAGGAAGAACTCGAGTTCCGGGCCGACCTTAAAATCATCGAAGCCGAATTCCTTCTTTGCCCGGGCCAAAGCTCTCTTGAGGATAAAGCGCGTGTCTCCCTCATAGTGATCGCCCTCGGGCGTCATGATGTCACCGAACATGATCGCTTCCCGCCAATGGATGTCCTCTGAAAAGCCCGTGTATTCCCAGGGGAGGACGCGGAAGGTATTGGCTTCGGGCTTGATGACCAAGTCGCTTTCCTCGATCCGGACGAACCCCTGGACCGACGACCCGTCGAAACCTTTCCCTTCCCGGAAAGCCTTTTCCAGTTCTTCGCTGGGAAAGGCAAAGTCCATCGGCCTCCCCAGTATGTCGGGGAAATGGACGCGGATGAACTCGATCCTGTTGGCCGGATTCAAGACGTAATCCAGAACCTCTTTTTGCGTCTTGAATCCATACGGCTTGTCTTCTCTCTTACTGGTTGGGGCCATGCTCTCCTCCTTTTTATTTGTCCCTTCTAGGGGGTTGATGATCGGGGGCGGCTCTCCTGCGATGGATGTTCGGCCGCCAACATGAATCATCGTATATTAACATAATGGCTAGTTATTAACAAAATATAGTGTGATTGTCAAGATATATGTTGTAAATATTTACAATTGTTATATAATAGTTAATGAATATGGACATTATCGGAGGGGCCAATGATCGATGATCTGGCTAGGAAAGTCGTCCGGGCGCTGAACCAAAACGCCCGCAAAAGCTATCGGGAGATCGCCAAGGAAGTCGGTACTTCGGCCACGGCCGTCATCAACAAGGTGAGGAAGCTCGAAGCGAGCGGTGCCATCAAAGGCTATGTCCCGGTCGTTGATCCCGGGCATTTCGGCATCGACCTCGTGGCCATCATCGCCCTGCGCATCTCCAAGGGGAAACTCCTGGAGACCCAAGAAAAAATATCGTCTGACCGCCGGGTTGCGTCCGTCTACGACATCACCGGCGAATGGGACTCCCTCATCATCGGCTATTTCAAAGGCCGCGACGACCTCAATGACTTCATCAAGGGCATTCTGTCTCTGCCTTTCATCGACCGGACGGTTACCCACCTCGTGTTGAATGTCGTTAAAGACGAAAAGCGGATTCTCCTCTGAAGCTGACGCTTATCTTCTTCTTGACAGCCGCGAAACAATGACCTAACGTACATCTTTAATGGATGGAGGAGAGAAAAATGGCAGGGGAGATTCACGAGACCATCGGTCGTCATTATATCGTCGAAGCCTCAGGCTGTGATCCCAAGATCATCGGCAGCGTCGAAAAGGTCCAACAGGTCCTGGTCAAAGCGGCCGAGGTCGCCGGCGCCCAAGTCTGGTCGATCTCGTTCAGCCGGTTCCCCCCGCAGGGCGTTTCCGGCGTCGTGGTCATCTCCGAATCCCATATCTCCACACACACCTGGCCCGAGTACGGCTATGTCGCCCTGGATATCTACACCTGCGGCAAGCACGTCGATCCGGAGAAAGCGGTCGTCTTCGCCGTGGAGGCCTTCGGTTCCTCGACCTCTCATATAACCGAAATCACCCGCGGGCTGGACGAACGCGACTTAATCTATTACCACAGCTTCGTCACCTGGGAAGAGCGGTTCAAGAAGAGCGGTTCTAAGTGAATCGAGGATAAAGTTTTATTCGGGGGGGAGCGTAAAAGTTCTTTACGAGGCCTTTTGGAATTTTACAGCAGAGCGATTTTACAGCTGGATTAGGGGGATATCCTCGACAGGACAATTGGCACGAATCCTGCTTTTTAGGTGATGATGGCAGGGACGAACCGGCGAGAAGCGGGGCTGGCCTGGAGTCATCCCTTCCTTGAATCCGGAGGTTATTGTTATAATATCCGAATGAGGAAGCTGAGACTCCTTCTCTTGATTGTCCCGCTTCTTCTCCTGCTGCTGGTTCCCGCCACAGCGGCGCCCGCCCAGGGCATCCCCGAGTTCGTCCTGCAGCTTCAGAACGACCTTTCTTCGCGCCGCTACGACTCCTACCTTGACGCCTTCACGCCCGAATTGAGGGATGCGCAGAAGCAAGAGATTTCCCGGTATTTCGACCTCCTGAAAATGGAATCGGTGACTATGACCTGGGCTAATAAACGGAACGCTATCCAGAGCGATCCGGCCATTTTCCTGCAGGTTGTTTTTCAGAACGACTTCACCGCCCTGATCGAGACATGGCAGTTGGTCCTGGAGAACAGCAGTGGCCTTTGGCGGATCAAGGAGAAAAACATCAGGGGAAGTATCAGCCAGCTCTTCAAGGTCCGGCTGCCCGGCGAGCGCATCGAGAATGCATCCCGGGTCGAGATCAGCCAGGCCGACATCACCCTGACCTTCCGCAACGCCCTCGTCTTTTATGACAATATTCCCGACCTGGAAATGGCTCTCCTTGTTATCGGTGACGGACGAGTGACGTTCTCTCCCTCGAACGCCAGCGAAAAGCATCAGCTCGAACTGCTCTATAAGAGCAAGGTATTGGAGGATCGCATTGATCACGCCTTCCTCCATTTTTCCCGCGCCTTCTTCGATAAGAACATCAAGATCGCCGGTTCTGTCGAGGTCCGCCCCTCCTCGGTTGGGGAGGACAAGATGAACCGGGCG